>NZ_JBBCQO010000005.1:0-404294 GCF_037149875.1 Pantoea sp. USHLN256
TCAAACTCTTCAATTTAAGTTTGATTTGCTTAAACAAGTTAAGCGATGCTCATCTGTAAAACGTCATAATGAATTTCATTATGTGTTCACTCGTGAGACTTGATATTTTTTGCGTCCGGAGACGCTGATATCAATCCTGCGAGTGCCCACACAGATTGTCTGATAAATTGTTAAAGAGCGTTGCGAGCAGCGGGTTAACCGCCTGTCGCGAGGTGGCGTATATTACGCTTTCCTCCTTCAGAGTCAAACACTTTTTTCAGCGTTTTCATCCGGCGGGATGAATTTCTTCACTCCCTGCTGAGCCGCCCGCGTTGCCGCTTTGCCGTCTCAGTGGTGGCGCATTATAGGGAGTTATTCGGAGGTGACAAGTGCAAATTTCAACTTTTTTACCGTTCGATTGAAATTTGCACAAAACGACCGTTTTTAGGCCTTTTTAATGCGTGAAGGTAGTTCTGCCAGACTATTAATTACCCAATCCGCCGCGGCTTCACCTTCTGCCGTTACCGGCTTACCGCTACGTACCAACACTTTTGTACCAACACCTGCCGCTTGTGCCGCCTGCATATCTTCTATTTTGTCACCTACCATATAAGAAGAAGCCATATCGATATCCAGATGCTGCTGCGCCGAAAGCAACATGCCTGGCTGCGGCTTACGGCAATCACACTGCTGGCGATATTCTTCTACTGTTGCATCGGGTAAATGTGGGCAGAAATAGATGCCATCCAGATCAACATCCCGATCGGCCAGTGACCAGTCCATCCATTCGGTAAGCTGCATAAACTGATCTTCGGTAAACATCCCCCGCGCAATGCCCGACTGATTGGTCACCAGCACCAGCGCAAAGCCCATCTTCTTCAGCGCCTGTAGCGCTTCGATGGTGCCATCAATAAATTCGAAATTATCGATTTCATGAACATAGCCGTGATCGACATTCAAGGTGCCATCACGATCCAGAAAAATAGCCGGGACTTTGTTCGCCACGTAGAAACTCCTGCTGAAAATGTGTCGCTAAGTATCGCATGATTGCGTATAGCGAGAGAATGGCAGATTGAATGACTTCGATTGATTTAGCCGTCTGGATGCCTTAACATCCATTCAAATTTCGCGCAGCACTGCTGAGCGAAGCCCGATACACCACGGACCATGCAACACGATAATAAATAACCTAATGATTAAACTCGAAAATATCACCAAAGTGTTCCAGCAAGGTTCACGCAGCATTCAGGCACTGTCGAACGTCAGCCTGCATGTGCCTGCTGGACAGATTTATGGCGTCATCGGTTCATCCGGTGCCGGTAAAAGTACATTGATTCGCTGCGTCAATCTGCTCGAACGCCCAACATCCGGTCGCGTACTGGTTGATGGCCAGGAGTTGACCACCCTCTCTTCAGGCCAATTAACACTGGCACGCCGTCAGATTGGCATGATCTTCCAGCACTTTAACTTGATGAACTCGCGCACGGTGTCCGGCAACGTGGCGCTGCCACTGGAATTAGGCAACCTCTCTCGCGAGCAGATTAAAAAGCGCGTAACCGAGTTACTTGAATTGGTGGGTTTATCCGACAAGCATGATAGCTGGCCGGCGAATCTCTCTGGCGGACAAAAGCAGCGTGTAGCGATTGCGCGCGCGCTGGCAAGTAATCCGAAGGTGCTGCTGTGTGATGAAGCCACCAGCGCGCTGGATCCAGCCACAACGCGTTCCATTCTGGAGTTGCTGAAAGACATCAACCGCCGTCTCGGTATTACCATTCTATTGATCACCCACGAAATGGATGTGGTGAAACGCATCTGCGATCAGGTTGCGGTCATCAGCAATGGTGAGCTGATCGAGAAAGACAGCGTAAGCGAAGTGTTCTCACATCCAAAAACACCGCTGGCGCAGCAGTTCATCCAATCCACGCTGCATCTGGATATTCCGGACGACTATCAGCAGCGCATGGCGCCACAGGCCTCCGCCGAAAGCGTGCCCCTGCTGCGTCTGGAGTTCACCGGTAAGTCAGTCGATGCTCCGCTGCTGTCTGAGGCGGCACGTCGCTTTAACGTGAATAACAATATTATTAGCGCGCAGATGGATTACGCCGGCGGCGTGAAGTTCGGCATCATGTTAGCCGAAATGGATGGCAGTGAAACAGATACCCAAGCCGCAATTGCCTGGCTGAAAGAAAATCATGTGAAAGTAGAGGTGCTAGGTTATGTCTGAAGCGATGATGTGGTTACTGACGCGTGGCGTCTGGGAAACGCTGATGATGACCTTTGTCTCCGGTTTCTTTGGTTTTGTCCTCGGTCTGCCGGTCGGCGTGCTGCTGTATGTTACGCGCCCGGGTCAGATTCTGGCTAACAATGCGCTCTATCGCGTGCTGTCAGCGCTGGTGAATATCTTCCGTTCGATTCCATTCATTATCTTATTGGTGTGGATGATTCCCTTCACTCGCGCCATCGTCGGCACGTCCATTGGTTTGCAAGCCGCCATCGTGCCGCTGACTGTTGGGGCCGCGCCATTTATTGCACGTATGGTTGAGAACGCACTGCTCGAGCTGCCAACCGGTTTGATCGAGGCTTCCCGCGCTATGGGCGCCACGCCGCTGCAGATTGTGCGTAAAGTCCTGCTGCCAGAAGCCCTGCCGGGTCTGGTGAATGCCGCTACAATTACTCTGATTACGCTGGTCGGCTACTCTGCCATGGGCGGAGCAGTTGGCGCGGGCGGTTTGGGCCAGATTGGCTACCAGTATGGTTACATCGGCTATAACGCCACCGTGATGAATACCGTGCTGATCCTGCTGGTTGTTCTGGTGTATTTAATCCAATTCTGTGGCGACCGCATCGTGCGTGCTGTGTCCCATAAGTAAGCAAGCAACATCAATAGTCCTCTATTAAGGAAGGGATATGTCTTTTACATTTAAAAAGATTGCCGCTGTGGGTGCTCTGATTGGCGCAATTGCGCTGGCAGGATGCGATCAAAAAGCAAAAGATCCAAACCACATTAAAGTGGGTGTGATCGTGGGTGCTGAGCAGCAGGTTGCTGAAACTGCGGTGAAAGTTGCCAAAGAAAAATATGGCCTCGATGTTGAGCTGGTCACCTTTAACGATTACGTGCTGCCTAACGAAGCGCTGAGCAAAGGTGATATCGACGTTAACGCCTTCCAGCACAAGCCGTATCTCGATCAGCAAATTAAAGATCGTGGTTACAAGCTGGCTATCGTAGCGAACACCTTCGTTTACCCAATCGCGGGCTACTCGAAGAAAATCAAATCACTGGATGAACTGCAGAACGGTGCACAGGTCGCTATCCCGAACGATCCCACTAACCTGGGTCGTTCATTGCTGCTGCTGCAGAAAGTGGGCCTGATCAAATTGAAAGACGGCGTGGGTCTGCTGCCTACCTCGCTGGATATCGTCGGGAACCCGAAAAACCTGAAGATTGTTGAGCTGGAAGCGCCGCAACTGCCACGTTCCCTGGACGATCAGCAAATCGCGTTGGCGGTGATCAACACCACTTACGCTAGCCAGATTGGCCTGACGCCAGCGAAAGATGGCATCTTCGTGGAAGACAAAGATTCACCGTATGTGAACCTGATCGTTAGCCGTGAAGATAACAAAGACGCTGAGAACGTGAAGAAATTTGTTCAAGCCTACCAATCAGACGAAGTGTCTGAAGCGGCCAACAAGATCTTTAACGGCGGTGCAGTGAAAGGCTGGTAATTTTTACCTTTCATGCCATGCAGGGCGGCTTCGGCCGCCCTTTCTTTTGCCATAAATTGCACCTGACTTGTTATTTATTGTCGTCCTTGTTTCAATAACGCCACTTTTTATTACTTGAGGATGTTGCCATGCGTTTTTTACCGCTCTGCTTGTTGGCATTGATGCTAACCGGGTGCGTGCGTGAATATCACCCGATAAGCAGTGCTCCTTCTCGTCCGCAGCAGGCATCCAGCGAGCCAGAACGCAAACCGACACCACGTCCTGCGCCGGTGAAGATTTACACCGATGCGACCGATTTGGTCAGCAATCCGTTCCGCGATTTAGGCGAAGTCTCCGCTGAAGATTGCCAAAGCAGCAGCCAGGATTCACCGCCGAATATCAACACCGCGCGTAAACGCCTACAGATCAGAGCGGCCGGCATGAAAGCCAACGCGGTATTGCTGCATAAGTGCGAAATTGTCACCAGCACGCCGGGATGTTATCGCCAGGCCATTTGCCAGGGCTCCGCCCTGAAAGTCTCCAATCAATGAGTGAGTTTGCCTTCGCGCAAATCGGCGTGATTCGCTCACCGTGGAAAGAGAAATTTGCCGTCCCGCGCCAGCCCGGTCTGGTGCAGGATGGTGGCGGCGAGTTGCATCTGTTGCCGCCCTACAATCAGCCGGAAGCGGTACGCGGTCTCGAAGACTTTAGCCATCTGTGGGTACTATTCGTCTTTCACCAAACGATGGAGGGTGGCTGGCGTCCAACGGTGCGTCCACCGCGCCTCGGTGGCAATGCGCGTATGGGAGTGTTCGCCACACGGTCGACCTTCCGTCCCAATCCCATCGGCATGTCGCTGGTTGAGTTAAAAGGTATTCGCTGCGAGAAGCAGCAGGTGATCTTGCAGCTCGGCAGCCTTGATTTAGTCGATGGTACGCCGGTGGTGGATATCAAACCCTATCTGCCGTTTGCCGAGGCGTTACCGGATGCGCGTGCCGGCTTTGCGCAGGCCGCTCCGGATGCCACTATGCCGGTACGCTTTTCGCCACTGGCGCAGAGCCAGCTTCAACAGCAGCAGAAAACCTATCCCCAGCTGGCGCGGTTTATCACCGACGTGCTGGCGCAGGATCCGCGCCCAGCCTATCGTAAAGGTGAGACGCAGGATCGCGAATATGCCGCGTGGCTCCTCGACTTTAATGTGCGCTGGCGCATTGATGACGCGGGAACCGAAGTGATCGCCCTCGATCCACGCTAAAACTCGCTTTTGAGTGATTGATCTCGCTGGTACACTAGCCGCCAGAAAAATTTTGTCAGTTTCCTTCCGTATAACTGGAATCGTAATCAATGCGTACTACTCAATATCTGCTCTCCACTCTGAAGGAGACACCTTCCGATGCAGAAGTGATCAGCCACCAGCTGATGCTGCGCGCCGGCATGATCCGCAAACTGGCTTCGGGTCTCTATACCTGGTTGCCGACCGGTATTCGCGTGCTGCGAAAAGTTGAAAACATCGTGCGTGAAGAGATGAACAACGCCGGCGCGATTGAGATCTCCATGCCGGTGGTTCAGCCTGCCGATTTGTGGGAAGAGAGTGGCCGTTGGGAGCAGTACGGCCCGGAACTGCTGCGCATTAAAGATCGTCATGAGCGTCCATTCGTATTGGGTCCAACCCACGAAGAAGTGGTGACCGATTTGATCCGCAACGAGCTGAGCTCTTACAAGCAGCTGCCGCTCAACCTGTATCAAATCCAAACCAAATTCCGCGATGAAGTACGCCCGCGTTTTGGTGTGATGCGTTCACGCGAGTTCATCATGAAAGATGCTTACTCGTTCCATACCACGCAGGAGTCGCTGCAGGAAACTTACGACGCGATGTACCGCGCCTATAGCCAAAGCTTCAGCCGCATGGGTCTGGATTTCCGTGCCGTACAGGCCGATACCGGTTCTATCGGTGGCAGCGCCTCACACGAGTTCCAGGTATTGGCGCTGAGCGGTGAAGATGACGTGATCTTCTCCAGCGAATCGGATTACGCGGCCAACATTGAAAAAGCTGAAGCCTTAGCGCCGGCTGGTGAACGTCCACAGGCCACACAGGCGATGACGCAGTTCGATACGCCGAACGCGAAAACCATTGCTGAATTGGTTGAACAACATCAGTTGCCGATCGAGAAAACCGTTAAGACACTGTTCGTCAAAGCCACCGAAGAGAGCGGCCACACGCTGGTTGCCCTGCTGCTGCGCGGCGATCATCAGCTGAACGAAATTAAAGCCGAAAAGCTGGATATCGTGGCTGAACCGCTGGAGATGGCAAGCGAAGAAGAGATTCGCGCATTGTTAGGCGCAGGCCCAGGTTCACTCGGTCCGGTTGGTTTGACTCTGCCAGTGATCGCCGATCGTACCGTGGCGAAAACCAGCGACTTCTGTGCAGGCGCGAACATCGATGGTAAGCATTTGAGCGGCATCAACTGGGGACGCGATCTGCCAGAACCGCGCGTGGAAGATATCCGTAACGTGGTCGAAGGTGATCCAAGCCCGGACGGTAAAGGCACGCTGCAGATTAAACGCGGTATTGAAGTTGGCCACATCTTCCAGCTGGGTACCAAGTACTCCGAAGCAATGAAAGCGGCGGTACAGGGCGAAGATGGCCGTAACCAAGTGATGACTATGGGTTGCTACGGCATCGGTATCACGCGCGTGGTGGCGGCAGCGATTGAGCAGAACAACGATGAGCGCGGCATCATCTGGCCTGCGGCGCTGGCGCCGTTCGAAGTCGCCATTTTGCCAATGAACATGCACAAATCTTTCCGTGTACAACAGCTGGCAGAAGAGCTGTACAACACGCTGCGTGCTAAAGGCATCGACGTAATTCTGGACGATCGCAAAGAGCGTCCAGGCGTGATGTTCGCGGATATGGAGCTGATTGGCGTGCCGCACACCATCGTGATTGGCGATCGTAATCTCGATAACCAAGAGATTGAGTACAAGGCGCGTACCGCCAGCGAGAAGCAGATGATCAAGCAGCACGATATCGTCGACTTCCTGGCGAAAGCCCTCAACAAGTAACACTGAAACGCCTCCGACTGGAGGCGTTTTTTATTGCACTTTCCCGCGCATCGCTTTTACGTTACTGCGCCTTGTTTTGCCTTCCAGCCGCCTCACTTTAGAACCGTGCGTCGGTTTCGTCGCGCGCCGGACTTTTTCCACCGTAGTTAACTCCTGAATCAGATTGATCAACCGCTGCACGGCCGCTTCACGATTCATTTCCTGGCTACGGTGCTCCTGTGCTTTGATAATCACCACACCTTCCGCAGTGATCAAATGATGGCTCGCCGCCAGCAGTCGCTCCTTATAAAACGGCGGCAGCGACGATGCGTTGATATCAAACCGCAGGTGAATGGCCGTAGAGGTTTTATTCACGTGTTGGCCGCCCGCACCTTGCGCACGGATGGCACTAAGCTCTACTTCATTATCGGCCAGTGAAACCGAGCGAGACAGTACAATCATCTGTCACCTGCCGTTTGGTTCGACGTTGTGTCGCGTAATAACCTGTTCATCAACTTAACCTTTTGTGCGCACGCTGAGTGCATGAGACCAGCGCGAAATGTCACTTTTGCTCTTTTCCATGCGTCAAACCCGTGACGACCGGGCTGATTTCCATGAATTTCCTGTGATATAGTCGCCTATCATCCAGAGTATCAAGCTCTGCTGAGGAGGTGTATGTGCAAAAGTATTGTGAGTTAGTTCGCCAGAAGTATGCCGAAATTGGTAGCGGCGACCTTGGGTATGTGCCAGACGCCATAGGTTGTGCGTTGAAGGCTCTCAACGATATTGCCGCTGATTCTGCGCTAAACTCTTCTCTCAGGGAACAAGCAGCGTATGCCGCTGCAAACTTATTGGTGAGCGACTATGTTGACGAATGAAGCCTACAAACCCATCAACTGCGATGACTACGACAACCTCGAACTCGCCTGCCAAAAAAACTGGACGCTGTCGTTAGAGTTAAAAAACGGCGATCAGCTCAAGGCGAAAGCCGTGGACATGGTCTCACGTAAAAACGTCGAGTACCTTGCCGTCGATCTCTCCGGCGAGACCCGCGAAGTGCGGCTCGACCACATCGCCAGCTTCACGCATCCGGAGCTGGGCACCGTCGTCGTTAGCGAAGAGTAAACCCTATCTCGGGCGGGAATCCCATCCCGCCCCCCTCGCTTAAGGCTTTAACGAACTGTAATACGCCGACAAATCTTCCATATCCTGATCGCTCAATCCCGCCACAAATGCTTTCATCACTTCTGCCTGACCGCCGCTGCGTTCGCCTTTTTTGTAGGCCTGCAGTGAATGCAGCAGATAAGGCGCATGTTGTCCCGCGAGATTTGGATAAAGCGGCACCGCGCTTTTGCCCTCCGCGCCGTGACACGCTATGCAGCTTGCCGCTTTTT
Organism: Pantoea sp. USHLN256; assembly: GCF_037149875.1. Classification (NCBI taxonomy): domain Bacteria; kingdom Pseudomonadati; phylum Pseudomonadota; class Gammaproteobacteria; order Enterobacterales; family Erwiniaceae; genus Pantoea; species Pantoea sp. USHLN256. Next base: position 8,118 of record NZ_JBBCQO010000005.1, read on the forward strand.
GCGCGCCGGCATTGACATCACCATCGGCAAACGCCGGCAGCGTCGCAGCGCATAAAAGCGCGGCAATCAAATACTTCATCATTGCTCTCCATTTTATTGTTGTGGTAGCCAAATCGCCTGCCAGCCTTGCGCATTGCCAGCCGCGCCTTCCCGGGTGATAAACAGTCCCGGCGCGCAAATTAACGTCTGGTTGTAGTAAATCAAGGGGATACGTTCACGCTGCCAGGGCGCAACGCCCAACTCTTGCCACAGCTTCTTCATCTCTCGGCCACCGGCGCGCCCCAGCAGGTGATAATAGCCTTGCGCCCTGAAGCGAATATTGATCTCTTCATCCGCATTAGGGTGACGTAACTCAGCAATCTCGCCGTTAGCCTGCAGCATGCCTACACCTGCCGGTAAATCGAGTGGCTGGCTGCGGTCTTGCCAGGTTAGCGAGTGCTGACTCAGAGATGGCTGCGGCCTGAGCCAGTAGAGTTGCTGGCGATAGCGTCGCAGTTCAAAAGCGCCGAAGCGCAGACAAGGTTTAGCATCATCCCGACTGTTAATGACTTCATCGGTGATACGTTTGAGCGCTTCGCGCGCAGGCATCGCGCCGCCCTGTTGAGCGATCCAGCGGCGCAACAGCGCATGGCGGCGCGCTTCGCTCATGTCGAGTAACGGTGGAAAATGCAGTGCGCCATGCGCATCGGTAAGCTGTATCAGCTGTTCAGCCAGCAACTCATCCAGCAGTTGCTCCTGCTCGCCACAGAGTGCTGCACTGCGTGCGCTGGCGGCGCTGAAGTGCGGCCAGCGCGCCTGCAGTAGCGGTAAAACCTGCTGGCGCAGGAAGTTGCGGTCATAGCGGCTATCGGCGTTGCTTTCATCCTCAATCCAGCTGAGCTGGTGCTCGGCAGCATAGTTTTCCAACTGCTGACGGCTGACGTCGAGCAACGGGCGCAGATGCAGACGATCGTCAACGCTGCGCTGCAGCGGCATCGCCGCCAAACCCGCCGGTCCGCTGCCGCGTTTTAATGCCAGCAGCAGCGTTTCCGCCTGATCGTCGAGGTGCTGCGCAGTGAGTAAGTGCTCACCGGGTTGTAGCTGCTGGAACAGCGCTTGATAGCGCGCCTCGCGGGCCGCCGCTTCAATACCGCTATCGCGCCCATCAACCTGCACCTGCAGAACCGCACAAGGAATCTGCCACTGCATGCAAATCTGCTGACAATGTTGCGCCCAGCGATCAGCATTGGGGCTTAAGCCATGATGAACATGTAACGCGCGCACGCGCAGCTGCGGCTGCTGACGTTGCCAGCAAACCAATTGATGCAGCAGCACGGTAGAGTCAAGTCCGCCGCTGAACGCCAGCACATAGCCAGCGTCGGGTGTCAGCAGCGAAGCAAGATGAGATAAAGACATGAGCGCGTTCCGTCCAGGCGAGCCACCGAATTGCGGCTCGCGGCGGACGCTAGTTTACGCCTGATACAGCTCCAGCGGCAAACCGTCCGGATCGGGGAAGAAGGTGCAAGCTTTGCCGGTTAACGCATCGATACGAATCGGTTCGCAGGTCACGCCCTTCTCCGCTAGCGCGGCTATCGACTGCGCGACATCCTCAACGCAAAACGCCAGATGGCGCAGACCGCAGGCTTCCGGTCCGCTGACACGTGGCGGCGGCGACGGGAACGAGAACAGCTCGATAGTGTAAACTCCGTTCAACCCAAGATCGCCTTTCCAGGAATCGCGCTCGGCGCGGTAATATTCACCCAAAAGTTCAAAACCCAGCACATCACAGTAAAACGCCTTACTGCGCTGATAATCGGTGGCAATAATGGCAATGTGGTGGATCTGTTTTATCTGCAGCATAGCGGCTCCGTTTTTCACATAAGCCGCTTACCCTACGTGGCATAAGCGGCGATGGAAAGGGGGGATTATCCTAAGTTAGCGATCGTCTTCATCACGCAACACGCGCACCAAATAGCGGCCATCTTCGGTCAGCGTCGCGCCGTGAATATCGGTTTCGAAGCCCGGATAGTGGCGACCAATGGTGCAGAGCATCAGCAGAAAATCGAGTACTGAACGGCTCTCTTCGGTGATCATCTCACCCGGCATCACCACCGGTACGCCCGGCGGATACGGCAAAATCATATTGGCCGAAATGCGCCCCACCAACTCACGAATATCAACGGTTTCAACCTGGCCTTTTACCTGGCGCTGAAACGCCTGATGCGGCGTCATCTTCATCTCTGGCAGCACGTCGAACGCCTTCAACATCAGGCGCGGCAAATCGTGCTGCAGGATCAGTTGATGAATGCCCTGCGCCAGCGTCTGAATACGCATGTTGCGATAGAAGTCAGGATCTTCGGCATACAGATCCGGCAGCATGTTTTTCACCCGCAGGTTGAGATCGTAGGCACGCTTAAATTCCGTCAACCCGCGCAACACGCTCATCGCTTTGGTTTTATCGATACCGATGCTGAAGAGGAACAGCAGATTGTAGGGCCCGGTTTTCTCCACCACGATACCGCGCTGATCAAGGAACTTCGCCACCAGCGCGGCAGGAATCCCCTCTTCCGCCATGTTACCCAGTTCACTCATGCCCGGCGTCAGGATGGTGACTTTGATCGGATCGAGATACATGTGATCGCGATCGGCATGGGTGAAGCCGTGCCAATCCTCTTCGCCCGGCTGGATGGGCCAGCATTCAGCTTGATCAACCTGCTCCGGCTGCCAGATATCAAAGAACCAGCCGTCGGACTCTTCACGCAAACGCTGAATCTCACGGCGGAAATGCAGCGCGCGTTCGACCGAGCGGTTAATCAGTCGCTTACCCGGATTACCGCGCAACATCGCTGCCGCCGTTTCAATCGATGACACGATCGCATAGCTTGGCGATGTGGTGGTGTGCATCATGTAGGCTTCGTTGAAGGTGTGCTCGTCGTAATCGCCTTTGATGTGAATTAGCGAGGCCTGTGAAAATGCCGCCAGCAGCTTGTGGGTTGATTGCGTTTCATAGATCACTTTGCCTGGAGTACGATCGCCACTCATGCCGCTTTTTCCGGCGTAGATCGGATGGAAGTTAGTGTAAGGCACCCACGCTGAATCAAAGTGGATCGAGGGTACATCCAGCGTCTGCTTGATGAACTGTGTGTTATACAGCAGGCCGTCGTAAGTCGAGTTAGTAATGACTGCATGCACCGGCCAACTGGCGCGCGGCGTGGCGTTAACCTTTTGCTGAATGTTGTCGCGCGTAAATTCACGCTGCGGAATACCGCCGAGAATTCCCAGCGCATTACGCGTCGGCTTGAGCCAAATCGGAATGATGTCGCTCATCATCAGTAAATGGGTCAGCGATTTATGGCAGTTACGGTCAATCAATACCGTGCTGCCGGCGGGCGCCGCGTACATGCCGACGATTTTGTTCGAGGTCGAGGTGCCGTTGGTCACCATGTAGCTTTGCTCTGCACCAAAGGTACGCGCGACATACTCTTCCGCTTCCAGGTGCGGGCCGGTGTGATCGAGTAACGAACCCAGTTCTGTCACCGAGATCGAAACGTCCGCCTTTAAGGTGTTCGAGCCGAAGAAGTCGTAAAACAGGCTGCCAACCGGGCTCTTCTGAAAGGCGCTACCGCCCATGTGCCCTGGCGTGCAGAAAGTGTATTTGCCCTCTTTCACATAATTGAACAACGCTTTGGTCAGCGGCGGTGTGATGTTGTCGATGTACTCATCGGTGTATTGACGAATATGCAGCGCGATGTCATCGGCGGCGCTTAGGGCATACTCAAAGAAGTGCAGCGCCATGCGCATCTCGTTGATACTGACATCCATTTGCGAATGGGTGTTGATGAAGGCATACAGCGGCAGATATTCGTTGAGCTGATTGATATCGCTACACAACGACAGACTGTAATCGTCCCAGTCAAAAATCACCCCGCAGATGCGCGGATTGTGTTCAATCAACTTCAGCAGGTCGCTGGCATTATTGGGGTAGACGGTCTGGAAGCCTTGCAGCTTGAGTGTGGCGTCCAGTTCGCGAATAGGCTGATCTTTATAGAAAGCGCCGTGCGGTCCCATGATCGCAATAATATTCAATGCTCACCTCCTGTGGTGTTGTGGCACTGAATAAGGATAGCGAAAAGCGGACGTGGATAAACCTGGAATGCTCTGCTGTTAAGTTACATCGCTGGCGGCTGGCGGCTGAGGCCAGGAAAGGCCAGCCCGATCGCAAAGAAGGCCTGCATCCATGCAGATCGGCCTCGCCATCCTGGCTCGGACGCTTTGCTCTTCGGGCTGGCCTTTCCTGGCCCTTCCGACATTTTTATTGCTGCAAGTGTGTCGGCTCGCCATTAATGGCGACCAATGCGAATTCACCCATTAACAGGCATAAAAAAAGCGGACCGAAGTCCGCTTCTTCTTATACAGCATCGCTTATCACGCGTAGCCGTAGTTCATCAGGCGCTGATAGCGACGGTTAAGCAACTCTTCGGTGCTCAACACATCGAGATCGGCCAGATCAGCCAACAGCTGCTGCTTCAGACTGGCAGCGATATCCAGCGGATGACGATGTGCACCCCCCAGCGGTTCTGGAACGATGGAATCAATCAGCTTCAGCTCTTTCAGACGTTCAGCGGTGATGCCCATCGCTTCTGCGGCCAATGGCGCTTTATCGGCGCTTTTCCACAGAATCGACGCACAGCCTTCCGGTGAAATCACTGAATAGGTGCTGTACTGCAGCATGTTCACTTTGTCGCCCACGCCGATGGCCAACGCACCACCGGAACCGCCTTCGCCGATTACGGTACAAATCACCGGAATTTTCAGGCCAGACATTTCACGCAGGTTGCGAGCGATCGCTTCAGACTGACCGCGCTCTTCTGCACCGACGCCCGGATAAGCACCCGGCGTGTCGATAAAGGTGATCAGCGGCATCTTGAAACGTTCCGCCATTTCCATCAGGCGCAGCGCTTTGCGATAGCCTTCCGGTGCCGGCATGCCGAAGTTACGACGGATTTTCTCTTTGGTTTCGCGACCTTTCTGATGACCAATGATCATCACCGGACGGCCGTCGAGACGTGCAATACCACCGACAATCGCTTTATCATCGGCATAAGCGCGGTCGCCAGCCAGTTCGTCGAAATCATCAAACGCGTTGCGGATATAGTCCAGTGTATAAGGACGCAGCGGATGACGCGCAAGTTGCGCCACTTGCCAGGCGCCTAAATCGGAGAAGATTTTACGGGTCAGCTCAACGCTTTTTTCGCGCAGGCGCTGCACTTCCTCATCCAAATTAATATCGTGTTTCTCATCCGAACGGCCAATCGATTTTAACGAGTCGATTTTCGCTTCAAGCTCTGCGATTGGCTGTTCAAAATCCAGGTAATTAAGACTCATAATGTTCCTGTTTTAGTCAAACTCCAGTTCCACCTGCTCCGATCCTACTAACGACCGCAAATCGTTGAGTAAACGATCGCTGGGCGAAATTCGCCACGCTGCACCAAAGCGTAGCTTCGCTCGCGCATCGGCTCTCTGATAGTAGAGATGCACCGGAATGGTCCCGGAGCGATGGGGCTCCAGAGACTGGCGGAGACGGTTTAAAAGCTGGTCATCAATTTGCCTGTCCGTCAGCGAGATAGCAAGTCCGCGCGCGTATTTTTCCCGCGCTTCGTCGATGTCCATAACTTCTCGAGCGGTCATTTTAAGGCCACCGCTAAAGTCATCAAAGCTGACCTGTCCACTGACGATCAGGATACGGTCCTTCTCCAGCAACTGCTGGTATTTATCTAACGCATCGGTAAATAACATCACTTCAAGACGACCAGAACGATCGTCAATCGTACAAATACCAATTCGGTTGCCGCGCTTGGTGACCATCACGCGGGCGGCAATCACCAGCCCCGCCGCGACGGTTACTTTACCACGATCTGTTGGATGCATGTCTTTCAGCCGCATGCCGCCAACGTAACGCTCAATTTCTTTCAAATACTGATTAATAGGATGGCCGGTGAGATACAGGCCAAGCGTCTCACGTTCGCCATCCAACTGAACTTGTTCCGGCCATGGCGTAATGCTGGCGTAGGATTTCTCCACCTGCTCCGGCTCTTCCGCCAGCACACCAAACATATCGGCCTGGCCAATGGCTTCGGCTTTAGCGTGCTGATCGGCGGCTTTTAATGCATCGCCAAGCGCACTCATCAATGCTGCACGATGCGGACCCAGACGATCGAACGCGCCCGACATGATCAGTTTTTCCATCACGCGACGGTTGATCTTCTTGGTGTCAGTGCGCGCACAGAGATCGAACAGCTCTTTGAAGTAGCCGCCCTCGTTACGCGCATCAATGATCGCTTCAATCGGACCTTCGCCCACGCCTTTAATCGCGCCAATGCCGTAAACGATCTCGCCTTCGTCATTGACGTGGAACGGATACAAACCTGAGTTGATGTCCGGCGGCAGCACTTTCAGGCCCATGCGCCAGCACTCATCGACCAGACCAACCACTTTCTCGGTGTTATCCATATCGGCGGTCATTACCGCCGCCATGAACTCTGCCGGATAGTGCGCTTTCAGCCACAGCGTTTGATAGGAAACCAGGGCGTAAGCGGCGGAGTGCGACTTGTTGAAGCCATATCCGGCAAACTTTTCTACCAGATCGAAGATTTTCATCGACAGTTCGCCATCGACGCCCATCTTCTCCGCACCGTCCTGGAATACCGAACGCTGCTTCGCCATCTCTTCTGGTTTCTTTTTACCCATCGCACGACGCAACATATCTGCGCCACCCAGCGTATAGCCGGACAGCACCTGCGCGATCTGCATCACCTGTTCCTGATACAGGATAATGCCGTAGGTCGGCTCCAGTACCGGTTTCAGGGTTTCGTGCTGCCACTGAATATCCGGATAGGAGATCTCTTCGCGGCCGTGCTTACGGTCGATGAAGTTATCTACCATGCCCGATTGCAGTGGGCCCGGACGGAACAATGCCACCAGAGCGATCATATCTTCGAAGCAGTCAGGCTTCAGACGTTTGATCAGATCTTTCATGCCGCGCGATTCAAGCTGGAACACTGCGGTGGTTTCCGAGCGCTGCAGCATGTCGAAGCTTTTCTTGTCATCCAGCGGGATGGCAGCGATATCGATCGGCGGCAAACCCTGCTTTTCACGGCGCGGGTTAATCATCTTCAGCGCCCAGTCGATGATGGTGAGCGTACGCAAGCCGAGGAAGTCAAACTTCACCAGCCCGGCGTACTCCACGTCATTCTTATCAAACTGGGTTACCGGGAACTGTCCGTTTTCATCGCAGTACAGCGGCGCGAAATCGGTAATTTTGGTTGGCGAGATCACCACACCACCGGCATGTTTACCGGCGTTACGCGTGACACCTTCCAGCTTGCGCGCCATGTCGATCAGCGCTTTAACCTCTTCGTCTGCTTCGTAGATCTCCGGCAGCTGCGGTTCAGCCAGGAAGGCTTTTTCCAGCGTCATGCCCGGATCCGGCGGGATCAGTTTGGAGATACGATCGACGAAACCATACGGATGACCCAGCACGCGTCCCACATCGCGGATTACCGCTTTCGCCGCCATGGTACCGAAGGTGATGATCTGCGATACCGCTTCACGTCCGTACATCTCGGCAACGTGATCGATAACCTGATCGCGCTTCTCCATGCAGAAGTCGACGTCGAAGTCGGGCATCGACACACGTTCTGGATTAAGGAAGCGTTCGAACAGCAGGTCAAACTCTAGCGGATCAATATCGGTAATCTTCAGCGCATACGCCACCAGCGAGCCCGCACCCGAGCCGCGGCCAGGACCCACGGGGATGCCGTTATCCTTGGACCACTGAATAAACTCCATCACGATCAGGAAGTAGCCGGGGAAGCCCATCTGGTTGATTACGGTGAGTTCAATATCCAGACGTTCATCATATTCCACGCGTTTCTCAGCGCGCTCCGCCGGATCCGGGAAGAGAAATTCCATACGCTCTTCCAGACCTTCACGTGACTTCGCCACGAGGAAGTCTTCGGTGCTCATCTCACCGGTGGGGAACTGTGGCAGGAAGTATTCGCCGAGGCGCACGGTTACGTTACAACGCTTAGCAATCTCTACGCTATTTTCCAGCGCTTCCGGGATGTCCGAGAACAGCTCGCACATCTCCTCTTCACTGCGCATATATTGCTGAGGACTGTAATTGCGCGGGCGCTTAGGATCATCCAGCGTATAGCCGTCATGAATTGCGACGCGGATTTCATGCGCATCAAAATCTTCTTCATTCAGGAAGCACACTTCGTTAGTGGCCACCACCGGTACGCCTTCGGCGATCGCTAACTCAACCGCAGCGTGCAGATAAGCTTCCTCATCTGCACGACCGGTGCGGATGAGCTCGAGGTAATAGCGATTGGGGAAGTGTTCCTGATAGAAGCTCAAACACTGCGCCACCATGGCGCTGTTGCCACGCAGCAGGCTACGACCAACATCACCGCGGCGTCCACCCGACAACAGAATCAAACCTTCGCCTAATTCCAGCAGCCAGTCACGATCGATGATTGGCCCATCGATGCCATAACCGCGCTGGTAGGCACGTGAAATCAGCAGCGTCAGGTTTTGATAACCGGTGTTATTCGCGGCCAGCACGGTGAGTTGCGTCAACTCGTCACCCATCAGTTCACTGGCGACGTGGAAGTCAGCCCCCACAATCGGCTTGATCCCCGCTCCGTGCGCGCTGCCGTAAAAACGCACCAACCCACACAGGTTGATGTAGTCGGTCATGGCAATCGCTGGCATGCCAAGCGCGGCCGCCTTTTTGACTAAAGGTCCGGTTTTCGCCAGACCATCAACCATGGAGTAATCGCTATGGACGCGCAGATGTATAAAACGAGGTTCAGCCATATCAGTTTCCGGTTAAAACAGCGTCAGGCTATTAAAGCGTAGTTGGCTGATGTGCAGCCCGCACATCGGCATCAATCAGGGCGTTACGCACCGGCGCAAAGCTGCGACGATGGTGAGGTGTGGCACCGTGCTGCGTTAGCTTTTCCATATGCAAAGCAGTCGGATAACCTTTGTGCTGCGCGAAGCCATATTCAGGGAATAGCAGATCCAGCTCGGCCATTTCCCGATCGCGCGTCACTTTAGCGATAATCGAGGCCGCACTGATCTCTTTCACCAGGCTATCGCCCTTCACCACTGCCAGCGAAGGCATCGGCAACGCTGGGCAACGGTTGCCATCGATCAGTACGAAGTCTGGCGCAACGGGTAGACCTGCTACCGCGCGCTGCATCGCTAGCATGGTAGCGTGCAAAATATTGAGCTGATCGATCTCTTCAGGTTCAGCACGGCCAAGGCTCCAGGCCAACGCCTTCTCTTTGATCTCGTCATACAACGCCAGACGACGCTTCTCTGACAACTTTTTTGAGTCGGCCAGGCCTGCAATCGGGTTGTCGGGATCGAGAATCACCGCAGCGGTGACAACGGCGCCAACCAGCGGGCCGCGCCCAACTTCATCAACGCCAGCAATCCGCTGCGCGTTGGGATAGATAAATTCAGCCATTGATGATCTCCAGTACCGCATCCGCCGCTTGTTCGTCGGCATTCCAGCGAATCTGTTGATGCAGTTCGGTGAAGGTGTTCAGTAACGCTTCGCGCTCAGGCCCGGCGTGCAGCAAGGGTTCTAACGCCGCAGCTAAAGCTTCAGGTTGGCACTCGTCCTGCAACAGCTCTTTCACCAGTTCGCGACCAGCCAGCAGATTCGGCAGCGAAACATACGGCGTTTTCACCAGACGTTTGGCCAGCCAGAAGGTAAACGGCTTCATACGATAGCCCACTACCATCGGGCATTTCGCCAGCATACACTCCAGCGCGGCGGTGCCAGACGCAAGAATAGCCGCGTCACTGGCCAGCATCGCCTGGCGGCCTTTGCCATCCAGCAAATGCATCGGCAGTTCCGGCGCCACCTCAGCTTTGATCTGCTCAAACTGTTCGCGACGTTTGGCATTGACCAGCGGCACCACGATTTCCAGCGTTGGATAGCGCTGACGCAAAAGTTGGGCAGCGCGCAGGAAATCGGCGCTGAGCATTTCAACTTCTGCACCGCGACTGCCGGGCAATAAGCCGAGGCAAATCGCCTCTTCGTCTATGCCTAACTCGCGGCGCGCCGCCAGTTTATCAGGCTGTAACGGCATCGCATCGGCCATGGTATGGCCAATAAAGCGGCACGGCACGTTGAAGCGATCGTAGAAAGCTTTTTCAAACGGCAAAAAGGCCAGCACCAAATTGGTATTACGGCCGATTTTAAACACGCGTTTTTGACGCCACGCCCAAACCGAAGGGCTGACGTAATGAATAGTGCGAATGCCTTGGCGCTTGAGGCTGCCTTCCAACGTAATGTTGAAATCCGGCGCATCAATGCCAACGAAGACATCCGGCTTGAGTTCGGTAAAGCGCTGCGTGAGGTCGTGACGAATTTTAAGCAAGCGGCGCAAGCGGCCTAGCACTTCGACGATACCCATCACCGCCAGCTCTTCCATCTCGTACCAGGCTTCACAGCCTTCGGCCTGCATCAGCGGGCCAGCCACGCCAACAAAGCGTGCATTGGGATGACGCGCTTTTAACGCACGGATGAGACCTGCACCAAGAATATCGCCGGAGGTTTCTCCGGCGACCAGGGCAATCGTGAGGGGACGCGCTGACATGGATTAACGAATCAATCCACGCGTTGAACGGGCAAAGAAATCATAGAAAGGCTGTACTTCGCTGTGTTGCTTTGCCAGCTCTTCAATCTCTGGTTTCACTTCATCCAGCGTTTTGCCGCTGCGGTACAGCAGTTTGTACGCGTTGCGAATGGCATGCAGCGCTTCTTTGCTAAAGCCGCGACGCTTCAGACCTTCGATGTTAATACCGTACGGCGTTGCATGGTTACCCTGTGCAATAACGTAAGGCGGCACATCCTGCGCGACACCTGAACAACCGCCAACCATCACATGCGCACCAATGGTGCACCACTGATGTACCGCTGTCATGCCGCCAATAATAGCGAAATCATCAACGGTTACGTGACCGCCCAGCGTGGCATTATTGGCAAAGATGCAGCGATTGCCGATCACGCAGTCATGGGCAATGTGCGCATTAACCATCAGCAGGTTATCGCTGCCGACTTTGGTCACATTGCCGCCCTGGGTGGTACCACGATGAATCGTGACGCTCTCACGGATGCGGTTGCGATCGCCAATTTCAACGCGCGTCGGTTCGCCAGCATATTTCAGATCCTGGTTAACTTCACCGATGGAAGCGAACTGGTAGATCTGATTATCTTTGCCGATACGCGTATGGCCGTTCACCACCACGTGTGATTTGAGTACGGTACCTTCACCAATTTCCACATGGGCACCGATAAAGCAGAACGGGCCGATATGAACATTGGCACCGATAATGGCACCTTCTTCAATAACTGAACTGGGATGAATATTGGCGGTTGAATCAATCACTTATTATGCCTCCCGGCTACGGGCACACATCATGGTCGCTTCACAGACAATTTTGCCGTCAACGGTCGCCACGCCTTTAAAGCGCGTCAGGCCACGACGGGTTTTCTCGAATGTCACTTCCATGATCATCTGATCGCCCGGTACTACAGGACGTTTGAAACGGGCTTCATCGATACCGGCGAAGTAATACAGTTCGCCTGGCTCCAGTTTTCCAACGCTTTTAAACGCCAGGATACCGGTCGCTTGCGCCATCGCTTCCAGAATCAGAACGCCTGGGAAAATCGGCTTACCAGGGAAATGTCCCTGGAAAAACGGTTCGTTAACAGAAACGTTCTTAACCGCGCGCAGGTATTTATGCTCTTCAAAATCCAGCACGCGATCAACCAGCAAGAAAGGATAGCGGTGTGGCAGCAGTTCTAAAATCTCTTCAATTTTCAGAGTATGCGTTTCAGTAGTCAAAATACTCTTCCTGTCCTAAAAATCTGATGGCAACAATAACACGGCCTGCACCGATCAAAATGATCTTCCGCAGGCCGCAAATTAGTTCGGGGCGTTTCGCTTTCTTACCATACCTGCTGCCATGTTCGGCTTAACCGACGGTGGAAGAAAGTACACTTCTTGTTATGAAAGCGAGTAGCGTGGGATGCGTTTAGTCGTCTTTGCCGACCTTACGTTCGATGGCTTTTAAGCGTTTGCTTATTTCATCGATGTTCATCACCAGCGCTGCAGTTTTACGCCAGGTTTTGTTGGGTTGCAGTGGAATACCCGACGAGTATACCCCAGGTTCTGTGATGGGGCGCATTACCATGCCCATGCCCGTTACGGTCACTTTGTCACAGATTTCCATATGGCCGTTAATGACGCTGGCGCCGCCAATCATACAGTAACGTCCAATCTTCAGACTACCCGCCATGATCACACCGCCAGCAACTGCGGTGTTATCACCAATGATCACGTTGTGGGCAATCTGACACTGGTTGTCTATGATAACACCATTGCCGATCAGAGTGTTATCCAGCGCGCCGCGATCGATAGTGGTACAGGCACCAATTTCTACCCGATCACCAATCACTACGGTACCCAGCTGCGGAATTTTCACCCAGTTGCCGCGATCGTTAGCATACCCGAAACCATCAGCACCGATTACCGTGCCGGACTGAATCAGACAATCCTGACCAATCTGGATTTCGTGATAAATCGTGACGTTAGCCCACAAGCGTGAGCCGCGACCGATACGCGTCTGCTTACCAACAAAACATCCTGCGCCAATAACGACGTCATCACCCAGCTCAACGCCGGACTCAATCACCGCATTTGCGCCTACCGAAACATTCTTACCCAGCTTAGCAGTTGCATCGATCACCGCGCTGGGCGCGATATTCTGCGCGGGCTGCGGCGTAGTGTCCAGCAGTTGTGCCATGTGGGCATAAGTTAGGTAAGGATTTTTCACCACCAGGGCGGCCGTTTTACACCACTCCAGATCCGCTTCCGTCAGCACCACGGCTGAAGCCTGGATAGTAGCGAGCTGCTCGCGGTAGCGGCTGTTTGCAAGAAAAGTGATTTGGCCAGTTGTGGCGGATTGCATAGAAGCAATGCCGGAGATGACGATATCGCCATCTCCGTGCAATTCTGCATCCAACTGCTGGGCTAAATCAGCCAGTCGAATTGATGACATCAATTATTTAACCTGTTTTACAACGTCAGCAGTGATGTCTTTAGCATCAGAAGAAGAGTACAGCACGGCCTGAGAGTCCAGAACCAGATCGTAACCTTCGCTTTTCGCTACAGACTGCACAGCGGTCTGGATTTTAGCCAGCAGCTTGTTACGTTCCTGCATCTGACGGGTTTGGTTGTCTTTGTCAAAAGCCTGTGCTTTTTGTTCAAAGGCAGCACGCTCAGAAGAAATCTGCTTCTCTTTCTTGGTACGGTCGCTCGCTTTCATGGTCGACGCATTACGCTGCAGATCCTGAATTTCTTGCTGGATCTTCTGCTGCTGAGACTGGAGGTCAGAGGCGCGGCTCTGGAATTCACCTTCCAGTTGCTTAGCAACAGCGGCACGCTGCGGAGACTGCTGGAAAACCTGGCTCAGGTTCACGACGGCAACTTTATCAGCCGCTTGGGCACCCGCAGAAGCAGCTAATGCAACACCCAGAGCAGCAGCACAGAACAACTTTTTCACTATAAACTCCTTACCTCAACGTGTGTGTTTGCAGCGTGTCGCATCTTTAAACGGCACGCGTGCAAGACGGTATTTTCACTTCCTTGTTCAGAGCCTTACCAGGTTTTACCGATGTTAAACTGGAATTGCTCTGACTTGTCTCCCTCGACTTTCTTCATCGGCTGGGCGTATGAGAATACCAACGGTCCTAATGGTGACATCCACTGCAGTGCCACACCGGCAGAGACGCGAATGTTGTTAGGATCGCTGTAGTCCGGCACACCCGCCGCACGTGTTTCTGCGGTGTTCTGCCATTTGGTATCCCAAACGGTACCGGCATCCATAAACACCGAGGTACGCACAGAGTTTGCATACTTTTCGCTCAGGAACGGCGTAGGCGTAATCAGCTCAAGGCTGGCAATCGCCATAGCATTACCCCCTACCGCATCATCTGACTTACAAACCCCGTTCGGGTTGGTCAGATTACAGGTAGATGAGCCATCGTTAAGATATGCAGCTTTAGGACCAATGGTATTGGACTGGAAGCCACGAACCGTGCTTGAACCACCGCCGTAGAAGTTCTCATAGAACGGCATCTCTTTTCCACCGAGTCCGTCACCATATCCAACACGACCACGACCTAATACCACCCACGTACCATCGCGGTTCAGCGGCACATATTGCTGGCTATCTAATGTCGCTTTGTAGAACGCGTTATCAGAGCCCGGAATGGTCACTTTACCGTTCAGGTTGGTACGGTTACCGCGCGTTGGGAAGAAGCCGCGATCTAAGGTGTTATACGTCCAGCCATAGTTGAAGGTGAAATCATCTGCGGAGAAATCGCCTTCATCATTCAGGCCCTGATGACGCCCCACCGAATCAAGATAACGCCACATAGCAATCTGCGGACGCATGTTGGACAGGTCGTTATGTACGTATCCTAAACCAACACGCAGCGTGTTATTTTCATTGACCGGGAAGCCCAGCGTTCCATCGAGACCATAACTTTTGTTGGTATAGTCGGACAGATCCGCGTCATCAGCTTTAAAATCGTTGTAGAACAAACGACCGCCAAGGCTCACACCATCAACCGTAAAGTACGGATCGGTCATGGAGAGCTCAGCATAGGTCTGGTAATCATTTTTGGTACCACTGATGCCAACGGTGTTACCGGTGCCGAGCCAGTTTTCCTGAGTCACGCCAACCTGGAAACTCACTCCACTTTCGGTACCGTAACCGACACCAAAGTTGAAGGTACCGGTGTTACGCTCTTTCACCTTGTAAACCACATCAACCTGGTCTGGTGCACCCGCAACGCGCTGTGTATCAACGTCAACGGTTTCGAAGTAACCCGTACGATTCAGTCGCTCTTTACCTTGATCAACGAGGTCGCTGCCCAACCAGGCACCTTCCATCTGACGCATTTCACGGCGCAGTACTGAATCTTTCGATGTGTCGTTGCCTTCGAAGCGTACCTTACGCACGTAATAACGGTTGCCCGCATCAACGTTGATATGCAGCTTGACGGTTTTGTCAGCATCGTTGATTTCAGGCTGTGTCACGACACGCGGATAGGCGTAGCCATAACGACCCAGCAATTTCTTGATGTCATCTTCCATCTGGGTAACTTTGGTGCCGTTGTACAGCTCACCCGATGGAATTCTGGTCATCTTTTCGATTTCCGCAGAATGGCCCGCCATGCTGCCGTTCACAATCACGCCGGCAATCTTGTACTGATCGCCTTCGTTAATGTTCACGGTGATGTAGATGCCTTTCTTATCTGGCGTCAGGCTCACCTGCGTGGAATCGATATTGAAACGCGCATAACCGCGATCCAAATAGAAGCTGCGCAGGGTTTCGAGATCGCCCGCTAACTTTTGCTTCTGATATTTACGATCGCCCACCACGTTCCACCACGGCACTTCATCACGCAGTGAGAAGCGTGAGATCAGTTCGTCAGAGCTGAAAGCTTTATTGCCGACGATATTGATCTGTTGAATCTGCGCAGAGACGCCCTCCTGGAAGACGAATTTCAGGTCAACACGGTTACGTGGCAGCGGCGTAGCAATCGCTTTGACGCTGGCGGTGTATTTACCGACGCTGTAGTAGAAATCTTCCAGACCCTTTTCAATTGAAGAGAGCGTGGTGCGATCCAGCGCTTCGCCAACGCGCACGCCAGAAGCCTCGAGGTTCTGTTTCAGCTGATCTTCTTTCACCGCTTTGTTACCGGAGAAAGTGATGTTGGCAATGGTTGGACGCTCTTTCACCTGAACAATCAGGGTTGTCCCGTCACGCAGAACCTGCACATCTTCAAAGTTACCGGTGGCGAACAGTGAGCGAATGGTGTTTCTGACATCATCATCATTCACCGTATCACCGACACGTACCGGCATGCTGAGCAGAGCCGCGCCGACGGCGACTCGTTGTAGACCTTCGAAATGAATGTCCTTCACTACGAAATCGTCTGCACCGTAAACGGTGGCGCTGCTAAACAGCAGCGACGCTATGAGCAACTTTTTCATCGCCATCGTTGTTATGCGTTTTCCTAACACATCCCGCACCTGTATGCGTTCCAGCTATTACAGACGAGAGAAATCATTGAAAAGTGCAAGCCCCATTAACAGCACCAGCAAGATTGAGCCAATGCGATAACTAAAGTCCTGAACTCGCTCGGACACCGGTCTACCTTTGATCTTTTCGATCGCCAGAAAGAGCAGATGACCACCATCTAAAACCGGCAGAGGGAACAGGTTAATGATGCCCAGGTTGACGCTGATTAGCGCCAGGAACATCAGGTAATAAATCACCCCGTACTCTGCTGATAACCCGGCACCTTGCGCAATCGAAATCGGCCCGCTCAGGTTATTCAGCTTCACATCCCCGGTTATCAACTTGCCCAACATGGAAACTGTTAGCTTCATCAACTGCCAGGTTTTTACACTGGCTTCGCCGATAGCCGCAAAGGGCCCATATTGCCTTACCGTTTTGTACTCATCAGGCAGTGGAATTACGCGCGGTATAACACCCGCGAAGCCTTCCGCTTCATTGCCCGGTTTCGCTTCCGGCGTGAGCGATAACGCCACAGGTTCGCCGTTGCGCTCAATATCTAGCGCCATGTTTTTGCCCGGGTTATCCCGCACCTGCGCCGCAAAAGTCTGCCACTGTGTTAATGGCTGACCATCGACTTTAACGATCCTATCGCCCGCTTGCAAACCAGCATTGCTTGCCGGCGAGTTTGCCTGAACGTCAGCTAAGGTCGTTTCAATCTGCGGCCCACGTGGACGAATACCTAAAGCGACCACCGGGTCCTGTTTATCAGGCTCAAATTGCCATTCGCGCAAATTTAATTGCTTTTGCTGCGTAGCCTCTTCGCCAAATTGCGAAACAGTAAGCGTGGCATCGCTGTCACCGATTTTACCGATCAGCGCCATACGCACAGCATCCCAATCAGGCGTTTCGATACCATCTACCGCTTTAAGTTCCATGCCGGAGGTAATTTGCGCTTCAGCAGCGACGGAACCGTTCAGAATTTCGCCAACCACCGGACGTACGCCCGGTACGCCGTGGATAAACACCACCCAGTAGGCAAATATGGCAAAGATGAAGTTGGCGATAGGACCGGCTGCAATAATGGAAGCACGCTGCAGCACGGTTTTATTGTTGAAGGCTTGATGACGAAGTTCAGCGGGAACGCTCTCAACGCGTTCATCGAGCATTTTAACGTAGCCACCGAGAGGAATCAGCGCAATGACATATTCGGTGCCCTGGCGGTCGGTGCGCTGCCACAGCGCTTTACCAAAGCCAATGGAGAAACGTTCGACTTTGACACCGCAACGACGAGCGACCCAAAAATGACCAAATTCGTGCACGGTAATCAGCACGCCCAGCGCCACGATAAAGGCGACAAAACTCCAGAGTATACTCAACATCGTCGGCGATCCTCAGAGGGTTTGGAACACCAGCAGCAGCAGGCAGGCAAATACCGGCACCGCAGCTGTTAGGCTATCAATACGATCGAGAATACCACCGTGCCCCGGAATCAAGTTACCGCTGTCTTTAATGCCTGCCTCACGTTTGAACATACTCTCTGTGAGGTCACCGAGTACTGATGCAAGTGTCGCAATGACCGCACAGATAATCAGTGTGCCTGGCGCAACTGAAAGCGGTGCCAATAGCGCAAACAGCCAGGCAATGATGGCAGACGACAGCAGCCCACCAAAGAAACCTTCCCAGGTTTTACCCGGAGAGACTTTCGGAGCCAGTTTGTGTTTACCAAACAGACGGCCAAACATATAAGCACCAGAGTCTGCGCCCCAGACGAGGAACATCACGAACAGTAGCCACCACGCACCCGCGAAGTGGTCGGTATCGTAATGGTATTGACGCAGCGCCATCATGCCCCAGAAAAACGGAATGACGGTGAGAAGGCCAAACACCAGACGCAGCGTACGCGAATTACGCCACAGCGCAGCCGAAGCAGGATAGAACAGCACTAAAAATAGCGCGACAATCCACCATCCCAGCGATGCCCAGAGCGAGCCTTCCATCTGGAATTGATGCAGATTGCGTTGATAGGGTTGCAGGGTGAAGAGCATCGCGGACAGTAACAAACCGCATAGCACGGCCAGCCAGATACGTTGCTGGCGCGTTTTCATGCCCGCAAACTGCCCCCATTCCCAGGCGGCAAGCATGCAGATGATGATAGTGGTGATCGCAAAACCGGACAGTGGTAACCAGA
Organism: Pantoea sp. USHLN256; assembly: GCF_037149875.1. Lineage (NCBI taxonomy): Bacteria > Pseudomonadati > Pseudomonadota > Gammaproteobacteria > Enterobacterales > Erwiniaceae > Pantoea > Pantoea sp. USHLN256. The sequence goes on from NZ_JBBCQO010000005.1 coordinate 26,464, forward strand.
ACAGTGCAGCGATCACCAGCGGAATCAAAATTAACGCGGTAATCAGACGAGACTTCAGCAAAGGTTACCCCCAAATTGCTTAGGCGCCGCCTGGTGCAGTACCGCCATAGCGTCGCTCCCGCGTAGAGAATGCATTCAGTGCACCTTCAAAAACGTTTTCATCAAAATCAGGCCAAAGAACATCGGTAAACCAAAACTCAGCATAGGCGATTTGCCACAGCAGGAAGTTGCTAATCCGATGCTCTCCCCCGGTCCTTATCACTAAATCCACTGGCGCCAGCTCCTGCATACACAGATACGGAGCCAGGCTTTCTTCGGTAATCTGGTCAGGACGCAGTAAACCTTCCTGAACCTGTTCGGCCAATTTTCTGGCACCCTGGATAATATCCCAACGGCCGCCATAGTTGGCAGCAATGTTGAGGGTCAGTCCATTATTTTGCTGAGTCAGTTCCTCGGCGCGGCGAATGCGTTCCTGAATACGGTTATTGAAACGGCTGATATCACCAATAATGCGCAGACGCACATTGTGCTTGTGCAGGCTTTTAACTTCGCTGTCGAGCGCCCAGACAAACAACTCCATTAATGCTGTCACTTCCTGAATGGGTCGGCTCCAGTTTTCACTGCTGAACGCATAAAGCGTGAGCGCTTCCAGTTTGTGGCTGACCGCAAAGCTGACAGCCCGGCGTACTGATTTTACCCCGGCTTTGTGGCCTGAAATACGCAGTTTGCCCTGATTTTTTGCCCAGCGACCATTACCATCCATAATGATGGCCACGTGACGTGGCGTGCAGTACGACTCGTCATCGATTGTATTGTGATTGTTGGACGACATAACGCGTAATAATTCCTTTCATCAGAAATGCTGTGGTTTCTGAATACATTGCGCCTGCAGCAAACTCCGGCAAACACGCCAGATGACATCGAAACAATGTCGGGCTGTGAAACGCGAGCGAGCGACTATACCATTTTCACCCAGAGCGAACAAATAGCGGGAACTATCAACCTGCTAAACGAAAGCGTGGCAACAATTCTCTGGCACGAACTCGCGCTAATCGGTCGATCTCCATCACTTCGTCAATGCTGCCCGGCTCCTGACACTTCAGGGAGGCCAGCACTTCGCTGTTGATGGCGGCGATATCGGTAAAGCGAATCTGGTGCTGCAGAAAAGCCTCAACCGCCACTTCATTCGCTGCATTCAGCGTCGTAGTGGCGGCCTGGCCTGCTGCGCAGGCATCAATTGCGAGCTTCAGACAGGGATAGCGCTCGTAGTCCGGCTCGGCAAACGTCAGCGACTTCATGCGAGTGAAGTCGAGCGGCGTCACGCCCGCAGAGATACGTGCTGGCCATGCCATGCTGTGCGCTATTGGCGTTCGCATATCCGGTGAACCCAGTTGCGCCAGTACACTGCCGTCGCAATAACGCACCATCGAATGGATGACGGACTGCGGATGCAGGATCACCTCCATCTGCGCGTCGGTTGCATTAAACAGCCAGCGGGCTTCAATGTATTCAAGACCTTTATTCATCATGGTGGCCGAATCAACGGAGATTTTACGTCCCATTGACCAGTTCGGATGCGCACATGCTTGATCCGGCGACATAGCGGCTAAATCCGCTAATGGCGTGTCACGAAAAGGACCACCCGATCCCGTAAGGAGAATCGACTCGATGCCGTTCCCCTGCAGATCAGCGTACCCCAACTGATGCTGTATGGAAGCGGGTAAACTCTGAAAAATGGCATTGTGCTCGCTGTCGACCGGCAGCAATTGCGCCTGATGTTGACGTACAGCCTCCATAAACAGACGGCCGCATGTGACAAGCGATTCTTTGTTAGCGAGCAGCACCGTTTTACCCGCACGAATCGCCGCCAAAGTGGGCTGCAAGCCGGAGGCGCCGACAATCGCTGCCATTACCTGATCCACCTCATCCAACGCGGCCAGTTCGCAGGCTGCCTGAACGCCGGAGAGCACTTCGGTATTAACGTTGAGTGCTTTCAGTCGCTCACGCAGCGCCTGAGCGGATGTCTCGTCGGACATCGCGGCATAGCGTGGCTGGAATTGCTGGCACTGTTCAGCCATGAGCGCAACGTTTTGGCCGGCAACCAGCGCAGTCACTTGATAAAGTTCAGGATTCGCGGCAATTACCGCCAGCGTACTGGTGCCAATCGAGCCGGTAGATCCCAGCAGAGTTAATCGCTTCATCATGCTATCCCTGTGAAGTCATGGATCGTTCCCGCAACGGCGCCGGGCACAATGTAAAACGCCGCCAGAGTCGACTATCTCTCGTCTCTGAACGGCGTTTTAAAAGTAACTGATGGAATTAGAAGTCCATCAGTTCCTTTTCTTTGTCGGCCAATGCCGCATCAACACTCTTGATGTGCGCATCAGTCATTTTCTGGATTTCGTCCTGCGAACGACGTTCGTCGTCTTCGCTGATCTCTTTGTCTTTCAGCAGCGCTTTGATCTTGTCGTTGGCATCACGGCGGACGTTACGCACAGAGACACGGCCCTGCTCAGCTTCGCCACGTACGATCTTGATCAGGTCTTTACGACGCTCTTCGGTCAATGCTGGCAACGGCACACGAATATCGGTACCGGCCGAGCTTGGGTTCAGACCCAGATCAGACGTCATGATCGCTTTCTCAACCGCAGCGCTCAGCGAGCGATCAAATACGTTGATTTTCAACGTACGTGAATCCTCTACCGTCACGTTAGCCACCTGACGCAGCGGCGTAGGTGTACCGTAGTAAGGAACCATAATGCCGTCGAGCAGTGAAGGCGAAGCACGACCAGTGCGCACTTTGCTGATGTTGTTTTTGAATGCATCCACACACTTTTCCATGCGCGTGTCTGCATCTTTTTTAATGTCGTTAATCACGTTGAAACCCTTGAATTCGGTTGACCTGGCCATTTCCGGGCTAACCGGAAGCGGTATCGATAAACATCGATCATCCTAATTGCTGCGCGATGACAGCGCATCGCGGCAAAAGAATATACCTTATTTTAACCTGCGTCGGGTATTAATGCGTAATCAGGGTGCCTTCTTTTTCACCCATCACTACGCGACGCAGTGCGCCAGGCTTGTTCATATTGAAGACGCGGATAGGCAGTTTATGGTCGCGTGCCAGCGTGAAGGCCGCGAGATCCATCACTTTAAGCTCTTTATCCAGCACTTCTGCATAGCTCAGCTGATCATACAGCGTTGCATCCGGGTTTTTCACCGGATCTTCAGAGTAGACGCCGTCTACTTTGGTGGCTTTCAGTACCACGTCGGCTTCAATTTCGATGCCGCGCAGACAGGCTGCAGAGTCGGTGGTAAAGAACGGGTTGCCAGTACCGGCCGCAAAGATGACGACGCGGTTATTACGCAGCAGACTGATCGCTTCTGCCCAGCTGTAGTTGTCGCACACGCCATTCAGCGGAATCGCTGACATCAAACGCGCATTGACATACGCACGGTGCAGCGCATCACGCATTGCCAGGCCATTCATCACCGTCGCCAGCATGCCCATATGGTCGCCGACCACACGGTTCATCCCGGCCTGGGCCAGACCTGCGCCGCGGAACAGGTTACCGCCACCAATAACCACACCCACCTGGATGCCCAGTTCAACCAGCTCTTTCACCTCTTGCGCCATGCGGTCAAGCACGCTCGCGTCGATGCCAAAACCTTCGGCACCTTGCAGTGCTTCGCCACTCAGTTTTAGCAGGATACGTTGATATACAGGTTTTGCGTTGGTCGCCATGGTCGATTCTTCCTGGAAGATATGATGAAAAGGAGAAGTAAAATCTGATCGATCATCCGCTTAGCAAGCAAGAAAAGCTATTGGGATGAGACTGAAAAGTGCTGCACTAAATTGCAGACAAAAAAGAACCGCCTTGTGGCGGTTCTTTCGGACCATTAAGACTGTTTAGACATTGCAGCAACTTCTGCTGCGAAGTCAGATTCAACTTTCTCAATGCCTTCGCCCACTTCGAAGCGGATGAAGTTGATGACGTCAGCGTTTTTCTCTTTCAACGCCTGGCCAACGGTTTTGCTTGGGTCGATAACGAAAGCCTGACCGGTCAGAGAAACTTCACCGGTGAATTTCTTCATGCGGCCTTCAACCATTTTCTCTGCGATTTCTTTTGGCTTGCCAGACTGCATGGCGATGTCCAGCTGAACCTGGTACTCTTTCTCAACCACATCTGCAGACACGTCTTCTGGCTTAACGAATTCTGGCTTGCTCGCAGCAATGTGCATAGCAATTTGCTTGCTCAGCTCTTCGTTAGCACCGGTAGTAGATACAACGACACCGATACGTGCGCCGTGCTGATAGCTGTTCAGCTCAGTGCCTTCCAGGATAGCAACACGACGGATGTTGATGTTCTCACCGATTTTCGCAACCAGCGCTACGCGTTCTTCTTCGAACTGCGCTTTCAGAACTTCCACATCGGTAACTTTGCCAGCAACAGCTGCATCCAGAACCTTGTCAGCAAACGCCTGGAAACCGCCATCTTTAGCAACGAAGTCGGTCTGGCAGTTTACTTCCAGGATCACCGCGAAGCCGTCAGCGATTTTGGTTTTGATCACGCCATCAGCAGCTACGTTGCCTGCTTTTTTAGCGGCTTTGATTGCGCCAGATTTGCGCATATTCTCAATCGCCAGCTCGATGTCGCCGTTCGCTTCGGTCAGCGCTTTTTTGCAGTCCATCATGCCTGCGCCAGTACGCTCACGCAGTTCTTTTACCAATGCAGCGGTAATATCAGCCATTCCAGAATCCTCGATTCGTCTCTGTGTGTTCACACACTGCCAGAAACTTGTTGCGGAAAATTTACTCTGCCCCGCTCGCTCTGAAGTGAGCGTGACAGACTTAGATAAAATAAAGGGGCCTGAACGGCCCCCTTAACAGATAACATCTGATGTCTAAGGGCTCTTAGAAAGAGCGAACCTTATTAAGCTTCAGCAGCTTCTTCAGCCTGCTCAGCTAGGTCCTGTGAACGGCCTTCGCGCACGGTAGTGGCAACGGCAGTCAGGTACAGGCTTACAGCACGGATCGCATCGTCGTTACCTGGGATAACGAAGTCAACGCCGTCTGGATCAGAGTTGGTATCAACGATAGCAAATACTGGGATACCCAGGTTGTTTGCTTCTTTGATAGCGATGTGCTCGTGATCAGCGTCAACAACGAACAGTGCATCCGGCAGACCGCCCATATCTTTGATACCGCCCAGGCTGTTTTCCAGCTTGGCCAGTTCGCGAGTGCGCATCAGCGCTTCTTTCTTGGTCAGTTTGTCGAAAGTACCGTCCTGAGACTGAGACTCAAGATCTTTCAGGCGTTTGATTGACTGACGAACGGTTTTCCAGTTAGTCAGCATGCCACCCAACCAGCGGTGGTTTACGAAGAACTGGTCGCAGCTCAGAGCTGACTCTTTTACCGCTTCGGCAGCAGCGCGCTTAGTACCAACGATCAGGATCTTACCTTTACGGGAAGAGATCTTTTTCAACTCAGCCAGCGCGTCGTTGAACATTGGCACAGTCTGCTCGAGGTTGATGATGTGAACCTTGTTACGTGCGCCGAAGATGAATGGCTTCATTTTCGGGTTCCAGTAACGGGTCTGGTGACCAAAGTGAACACCAGCCTTGAGCATGTCGCGCATTGAAACAGTTGCCATGATTACCTCTAAAGTTTGATTTGGGGTTGGGCCTCCATGTATCCCATACGACCGACCTCTTTCAAGGCACCCCGGCGTATGTGTCGATACATGTGTGTTTTAGTACACATAATGAGTTTTATGCGTTTCCTGTCAGCCAAACGTCGGTGACAGAGAATCGTCGGCGCGCTTTATACCACAATGCGCAGGAATACGCCAATAGTAGTTAGCGGCAGCAGGCGCAGACAATCGCCATTTGGCAGCCCATTTGCTGGCTGCTAACATGATCGCCACAGAACTCATTATTGTCGAAAATTTCGACGATTGCGGATTAATTTAATGGCTATTTCAATTAAAACCCCTGAAGAAATCGAAAAAATGCGCGTCGCCGGCCGTCTTGCCGCTGAAGTGCTGGAAATGATCGCACCGCACGTGGTGCCTGGTGTTACCACCGGTGAACTCGACCGCCTCTGCCACGAACACATTACGCAGAAGCAACAGGCAATTTCTGCCTGCCTCGGTTATCACGGCTTCCCGAAATCAGTATGTATTTCGGTGAATGAAGTGGTTTGTCACGGAATCCCAAGCGACGATCGTGTGTTGAAAGAGGGCGATGTGGTTAACGTGGATGTCACGGTGATCAAAGATGAGTACCACGGTGATACCTCTAAAATGTTCATCGTCGGGAAACCTACCATTCAGGGCGAACGCCTGTGTCGCGTCACTCAGGAAAGCCTGTACATCGCGCTGCGCCTGGTGAAACCGGGCATTCGTCTGCGTGAGCTAGGTCGGGCGATCCAGCAGTATGTGGAAGCGCAGGATTTCTCGGTGGTGCGCGAATATTGCGGTCACGGTATCGGCAAAGGCTTCCATGAAGAGCCGCAGGTGCTGCATTACGACGCTGACGACAGCGGCGTGGTGCTGCAAGCAGGTATGACATTCACCGTTGAGCCGATGGTCAATGCCGGTGATTACCGCATCCGCACCATGAAGGATGGCTGGACCGTGAAAACCAAAGATCGCAGCTTGTCCGCGCAGTATGAGCATACTATTGTGGTGACAGAAAACGGCTGTGAGATTCTGACGCTGCGTGAAGACGACACCATTCCAGCGGTGCTCGAAAACGTCGCGTAATTATCTCCCTGACAGTACCAGGCCGGCTTATAGCTGGCCTTTTTTATGTGCGTAATGATGAGGCATGTTGATGAGTGGTAGCGTGACCGAAGCAGTACACAAAGGCCTGACCGATTCCCCCGCCAGCTGGCCCGATGAAGCCCTGACGCGCGACAAGCTCAAACAGTATCTTGAGCAGTTTCACCAGCATCTCGGCATCGCGTTTGATGCGGGCACCGATATCGAATCATTGATTGATGCGCGCACATTGTTTATCGATCGCCTATTACGTCGCTTGTGGCGCTTTTTTGGTTTTGACCAGCTGAAAGAGATCGCGCTGGTTGCCGTAGGCGGCTACGGTCGCGGCGAACTGCATCCGCTCTCGGATATCGATGTGCTGATCCTCAGTCGCCAGCCGCTGGACGAAGCCGCCGCGCAGCGCACCAGCGAACTGTTAACACTGATGTGGGATCTGAAGCTGGAAGTCGGTCACAGCGTGCGTACGCTGGAAGAGTGTTTGCTGGAAGGCTTATCCGATCTGACTGTCGCGACCAACCTGATCGAATCACGCATGCTAACGGGTGACGTGGCGCTGTTTCTCGAACTGCAAAAGAACATCTTCAGCGATGGTTTCTGGCCGTCGTCACGCTTCTTCGCCGCGAAAATCGAAGAGCAGCAGGAACGACATCAGCGCTATCACGGCACCAGCTACAATCTTGAACCCGATATCAAAAGCAGCCCCGGCGGCCTGCGCGACATTCATACGCTGCAGTGGGTAGCGCGCCGGCATTTTGGCGCCACGACCATGGATGAGATGGTCGGTTTCGGCTTTATTACCGAAGCGGAACGTAATGAAATCAATGAGTGTCAGGAATTCCTGTGGCGCATTCGTTTTGCCCTGCACTTAACGCTGCCGCGCTATGACAACCGCCTGCTGTTCGATCGCCAACTTACCGTTGCCCAGCGCCTTAACTATCTGGGCGAGGTCAACGAGCCGGTTGAGCGCATGATGAAAGACTTTTATCGCGTCACGCGTCGCATCGGCGAACTCAATCAAATGCTGCTGCAACTGTTTGATGAAGCCATTCTGGCGCTGTCGACGACGGAAAAACCGCGCGCCCTTGATGATGACTTCCAAATCCGCGGTAATTTAATTGATCTGCGCGATCCCACGCTGTTTGAGCGTGAGCCGCAAGCCATCCTGCGCATGTTCTATGTGATGGTACGCAATGAAAATATCAAAGGCATATACTCCACCACGCTGCGCCAGCTGCGCTATGCACGTCGCCACCTGAAACAGCCGCTGTGCCATATTCCTGAAGCGCGTGAAACCTTTATGGCCATTCTGCGTCATCCGGGCGCCGTCAAGCGCGCGCTGGTGCCGATGCATCGGCACAGCGTGCTGTGGGCCTATACGCCGCTGTGGGGCAATATCGTCGGCCAGATGCAGTTCGATCTGTTCCACGCTTATACCGTGGATGAACACACCATTCGCGTGCTGCAGAAGCTGGAGAGTTTTGCCGATGAAGCCACGCGCCCGATGCATCCGCTGTGCGTAGAGCTCTGGCCGCGCCTGCCGCAGCCAGAACTGTTGCTGATGGCCGCGCTGCTGCACGACATTGCCAAAGGTCGCAATGGCGATCACTCTATTCTCGGCGCGCAGGATGCGCTGGATTTCGCCGAATTACACGGCCTGAACTCACGCGAAACGCAGCTGGTTGCCTGGCTGGTGCGCCATCATCTGTTGATGTCTGTCACCGCTCAACGCCGTGACATTCAGGATCCCACCGTGATTCAGCAATTCGCTGAAGTGATGCAGAATGAAAACCGTCTGCGTTATCTGGCGTGCCTGACGGTGTCTGATATCTGCGCCACTAACGAAAGCTTGTGGAACAGCTGGAAGCAAAGTCTGTTGCGCGAGCTGTTCTTTGCCACCGAAAAACAGCTGCGTCGCGGCATGGAAAACAGCCCGGATCTGCGCGAGCGCGTGCGCCATCATCGGCTACAAGCGTTGGCGCTGCTGCGCATGGAGAACCTCGACGAAGAGCGCCTGCACCATATCTGGAGCCGCTGCCGTGCCGACTATTTCCTGCGCCACACGCCGAATCAGCTCGCCTGGCACGCGCGTCATTTAATTCATCACGATCTCAACAAGCCGCTGGTGTTGGTTAGCCCACAGGCCACGCGCGGCGGCACCGAGATCTTTATCTGGAGCCCGGATCGCCCGCACCTGTTTGCGGCGGTGGCTGGCGAATTAGATCGTCGCAATCTCAGCGTGCATGATGCGCAAATCTTTACCAGCCGCGACGGCATGGCGATGGATACCTTTATTGTGCTGGAGCCCGACGGCAGCCCGCTGGCAGCCGATCGCCATCCGCTGATCATCCAGGCGCTGGAACAGGCCATCACGCAAACCGAATGGGTGCCGCCGCGCACGCGCCGGCAGTCAGCGCGTCTCAAGCATTTCAGCGTTGATACCGAGGTCAATTTCCTGCCAACGCACACCGATCGCCGCAGCTATCTGGAGTTAGTCGCGCTCGATCAGCCCGGCTTGCTGGCGCGCGTGGGTGAAGTGTTTGCCGATCTCGGCGTGTCGCTGCACGGTGCGCGCATCAGTACAATTGGTGAGCGGGTTGAGGATCTTTTCATCCTCGCCGATAGCGAGCGACGTGCGCTGGGGGTCGAAATGCGCGATGTGTTGCAACAGAGGTTGACAGAGGCCCTTAATCCAAACGATAAACTCTAATCTCCCCGTCATCATTCAAACCGCAGGGGCGTTGGCTTTCCTCGCTCGACCTGGTCACATACTGATGTATGCTCCCAGGCTCTCGCTGCGTCGCCGCCTACCTGCAGCTTGAATGATTTAGGGGAGATATTTTAATCATGTCCGTATTTACGGACATCCGCTATGACAGAATCAGGAAATAAATATGCAACAGTTACAGAGCGTTATCGAATCTGCCTTTGAGCGCCGCGCCGACATCACGCCATCTAGCGTAGACGGTGCAACCCGTGATGCTATCAACCAGGTTATCGGCCTGCTGGATAGCGGTGAACTGCGCGTTTCTGAAAAGATCAACGGAGAATGGGTAACGCATCAGTGGCTGAAGAAAGCTGTGCTGTTGTCGTTCCGCATTAACGACAACCAGGTGATGGAAGGCTCTGAAACCCGTTTCTACGACAAAGTGCCAATGAAATTTGCTGGCTGGGATGAAGCGCGCTTCAAGAACGCCGGTTTCCGTGTGGTGCCACCGGCTGCCGTGCGTCAGGGCGCATTCATCGCACGCAACACCGTGCTGATGCCGTCTTACGTCAATATCGGTGCGTACGTTGATGAAGGTACCATGGTTGATACCTGGGCCACGGTCGGTTCATGTGCGCAGATCGGTAAAAACGTGCACCTGTCTGGCGGCGTGGGCATCGGTGGCGTGCTGGAACCGCTGCAGGCCAACCCAACTATCATCGAAGATAACTGCTTCATCGGTGCACGTTCAGAAATCGTTGAAGGCGTGATCGTAGAAGAAGGCTCAGTGATTTCGATGGGCGTGTACATCGGCCAGAGCACCAAAATCTTTGATCGCGAAACTGGCGAAATACATTACGGCCGCGTACCCGCGGGTTCAGTGGTGGTTTCAGGTAACCTGCCGTCAAAAGACGGTAGCTACAGCCTGTACTGCGCAGTCATCGTGAAAAAAGTTGATGCTAAAACCCTTAGCAAAACAGGCATTAACGAACTGCTGCGCAGCATCGACTAAGTTTCTTCTGCCGCAAAACTTTCCCAACGGGCCTGTATTCAGGCCCGTAATTTTTTGTTTACACTCCCACCTGAATTACCTGTTTCGCGCCGCGAATTAACACGTGCGTTTATTTTTCAAACAGTTCATAATCCGCGCCAAGTTAACTCCGGTCGCGCACTGTTCATCCCGGTTTTTGTGTCTACAGTTGATTAAGTATGCCGTAAGCGTTCCGGTTGCCGCGTTTCTGCTGCATCCCGAATGATGATGATAGTCCTGCGCGCTCACCCACTCTTAGATGGAATATAAACGCTATGTACGACAACCTGAAAAGCTTAGGTATCAGCAACCCTGACGACATCGACCGTTACAGCCTGCGTCAGGAAGCTAACAACGACATTCTTAAAATCTACTTCCGCAAAGACAAAGGTGAATTCTTTGCGAAAAGCGTGAAGTTCAAATACCCGCGTCAGCGTAAAACGGTTGTCGCCGATCACACCAGCCAGGGTTACAAAGAAGTTCAGGAAATCAGCCCGAACCTGCGTTACGTGATCGATGAGCTGGACCAGATTTGCCAGCGCGACCAGGTTGAAGTGGATCTGAAGCGTAAAATCCTGGCGGATCTGCGCCATCTGGAAAGCGTGGTCTCTAACAAGATCGCTGAAATCGAATCTGATCTCGATCAGCTGACCCGCAACAACCGTTAATTTCGCGCTTTAGATAAGAGGCCAGCTAATGCTGGCCTTTTTTTATTGCTGCTGATAAGGCAGCGAAAGCAGCCAGCTGTCACGCTGCGCCTGCATTACCGCGCCACGCTTGTTATTAGTCCATGTTTCCTGCGTGATCCACCGCTGATAACGCGGCTGCTGCAAGCTGTTGTCGGCCGCTGAAAGCAATGGAATCAAACGTTCACTAACACGATCACGATTTTTCCACGGCCAGACTTTGCTGGCATCGCTGTACGGTGCCATCGCGTCTAGCGCATCCAGCAGCGAACCGCTTTGCTGGCGGCTATGCCATAAATCCCCCAGCCCCGCTTTCCTGGCCAACTGTGCCACTGCGGTCAGCGCCTGCAGATTGAAATAGCTGTAATGGAACGAACGCGTGCGCGCCAGCTCGGCAGGTTGGCTGCCATCGGCGCGGATTTGCAGCGCGATTTTACTGCGCGCCAGCTCAACCATCGCTTTTACCGTCTCACGATCGTCCAAATACCACGCGATCCCCGCCACCTGTGTGCAATACCAACTGCCATGATTATTCGCCGCCGCCGCTTCTTTCTGTGCTAACGGATTGTGCAGCAGCCAGTGCAGATAGTCGCTGAACCACTGCTGCATCGCTTTCTCATCGGAAGGCTGCCAGCCGGGCGCGTGACGCAATAAAGTGAGCGCATCCACCACGCGCGTGGCGAAATAACGCCCGTCCAGAACACCATCGTGGCGGCCCGCAGAACGGCCCGGAATGCCTTGCGCAAAATTAAGGTTGGGATGCATGCGGCTGGAGGGCGTAATGAACCAGTGGCGCATCATCGCCAGCGCTTTATCGGCATAGCGTTGATCGCCGGAGAAGTACCAGGCCAGCGCCAGCGCCTGGAAATCGGCGGTAAAGCGCGCCAGCCGCACGCCATCGCTCTGGTTGTTCTTGCTGGCGGGATTCACTTCCCCATCGCGGCGCTGCCACGGCAGGCCATCAGCTTTGCTGGCGTCCGGCCACCAGTAGGCGCTTAAGCTGAGATAATCCTGCTTTGAACCACTCGGCGGCAGCATACCTTTGTCGGTGACGCTGGGATTAGCATGTTTTAGCGCCCTATCCGCCTGCTGTTGCAGTTGATGCCAGGCTTCGAGCGTCGGCGGCGCAGCCTGCTGCTCAGCGAGTTGTTGTTTAACCCGTTGCAGATCGTTTAAAGAGAGAAAAGCCGGATCATTGGCAAAACTAAGCGCGCTAAACAGCCACAACAACGCAATCCACGCCCTGGTCATTAACTCTGCTCATCCAGTTGTAGCGCCACGTACAGCAGTAGCCGATCGTCAAAGTTACCCAGATCGAGTCCGGTTAGCTCGGAAATACGGTTGAGGCGATACTCCAGCGTATTACGATGAATAAACAGCGCGCGCGCGGTCGCGCTAGGTTGCACGTTGTGGCTGAACCATGCCACCAGCGTACGCCGTAATAAACCGTTGTTATCCATACTTTTTAGTTTCGCCAGCGGGCGCGCCAGCTCATTGGCCTGCCAGCCGCCGCGTAAACTGTCGAGCAGCACCGGCAGCACCAGATCCTGATAAAAATAGCTGCGCTGATCGGGCATGCGTTGTTTACCCACCATCATGGTGGTACGCGCGGTGCGGTACGAGCGTGCAATGCTGCCGGGGCCGGTAAAGTAGTTGCCAAGCGCGATGCGCATGCGCACCTGCCCGCTCTCCTTCATCCGTTGCAGCAGTTGATCCACTCGCCGGCGATGATCGTCCTGATCGTAGCGGCCATGCGCATTGAGCGCCGGCTTGAGCACCACCATTTCGGTCAGCGAAACAATCGCAATCAGGTTGTCGCGTTCCGGCGTAGTCAACAACGTTTGCAGCTGCTGCAGTTCTGACATAGCGCTATCGACGCCAAGTTGACCGCTATCCACTTCCACCACCGCGACCACGCGCGGCTGATTGAGATCGATGCCCAGCCGCTGCGCCCATTCGCTCAGCGCCGGCGATAAGGTTTCACTGCGCACCAGATTCAGCACCAGCTCTTCACGCAGGCGGCTGTCCTGCGCCAGCATATGCAGCAAACGCGCCTGCTCCAGCATCATTTCGGCGGTCATACACACCAGCTCGCCGTAATGACGCAGCGTGGCCGGTTGACCGGTCAAGCCGATTACGCCGACGATATCGCCATCAATGCGCAGCGGTAAATTAATCCCGGGACGCACGCCGTGCAGATGTTTTGCCACCGCCTCGTCGATGTCCACTACGCGACCCTGCGACAGCACCAGCAGCGCGCCTTCGTGCAATTCGCCAATACGCTCACGATCGCCGCTGCCGATGATGCGACCGCGTGCATCCATCACGTTGACATTGCTATCAATAATTTGCATGGTGCGGGCAACAATATCCTGAGCCAGTCGCGCATCGAGATGATAGGTGGCCATCAAACACTCCGGAGGTAAGGACGAACCGACAGAATACGCATCCATTAAGGCGCTGACATTGTGCAACTGCACATAGCCGGAAGGATTATGCGGGATTTGCGGTGGACGTCACATTCAGTACCGGACATTTGCCCAGGCGTAAAAAAGGCGAGCCGAAGCTCGCCTGCCATTAACAACCTTAAACTTACTGCATCAGCAGATACAGGCTGCTATCTCCGCGCTGCACGTTCAGTGCTAGCACTGAAGGCTTGGTGTCGAGCACCTTACGCAGTTCGCCGAGATTAGCCACCGCTTGCTGGTTCACACCGAGGATGACATCACCTTTCTTCAGGCCGATACGCGCCGCTGCGCTACCCGCTTTCACATTATCAACTCGCACGCCTTTCTGGCCGTTTGTGTCGATATTGCTGAGATCGGCGCCTTCAATACCGGTGTAAATGGTGGCGGATTGTACCTTCTCCTGCGAGCTCTGCTGCAGTTCAACCGTGACGTTCACCGGTTTGCCCTCACGCAGCAGACCCAGCTGCAGCTTAGTGCCCACCGGCAGCGAGCCGACTTCAGCACGCAACGCCGCGAAGCTGGTCAGGGCTTTACCGTTCATTGACACCACCACGTCACCGGCTTTCACGCCAGCTTTCGCCGCGGCAGAGTTTGGCAGTACCTGGCTGACAAAGGCGCCGCGCTGCGCATCAACTTTCATCGCTTTCGCCAGTTCGGAGTTAAGCTCGGTGCCCATAATGCCCAGCTCGCCGCGTTTCACCTGACCATATTCCACCATCTGCGCGGTCAGGTTTTTCACCATTGAGCTTGGGATAGCAAAGCCGATGCCGATGTTGCCGCCGTCCGGCGCCAGAATCGCGGTGTTAATACCGATTAGCTCACCGTTGAGGTTAACCAGCGCACCGCCGGAGTTACCGCGGTTAATTGCTGCATCGGTCTGGATAAAGTTTTCATAATTCTCAACGTTCAGGCCGCTTCGACCCAGCGCGGAAACGATACCTGAGGTGACCGTTTCGCCAAGACCATACGGGTTACCAATCGCCACGGTGTAATCACCGACGCGCAGGTTGTCAGAATCGGCAATCTTAATTGCGGTAAGGTTTTTCGCATCCTGCAGCTGAATCAACGCGATATCAGATTGCGGATCTTTGCCGATCACTTTGGCATCGTAGCGACGACCATCGCTCAGCTGAACCTGAATTTTGGTGGCGTTGTCCACCACGTGGTTGTTGGTAACGACATAACCTTTATCTGCATTGATCACCACGCCGGAACCCAGCGCACGGAACTGCTGTTTCTGCGCGTTGGCACCGCCCTCTGCGCCACCACCCTCACCGCCGCCGTTCTGGCACATCGGTGAGCTCTGGAACGGAGAACCGTCCTGGCAGAACGGTGAATTATCACCAAAGAATTGCTGGAACTGCTGAGGCATGCGCGGGGTTTTAACCGTGGTGCTGCCTTCAACGCTGATGCTCACCACGGAAGGCATGACTTTTTCCAGCATCGGTGCCAGGCTTGGCAACTGTTGGCTCGAAGAAGACGCTGTCTCCGCTGCGAATGCACTCACAGGACCCATTGCCGCGCCGAAACTCAGCGCCAACGCCAGCATAATTGTGTTTTTTTTCATTTATCTGTGTCTCTCTAAGAAGTACGGCCAGACCATTGCTGTGGTCGTGATGATGAGATTAAGTTTTTAGCGCGAAGTTCCTAATAAAGTTTTAGGCAAAGGTAAAAAATTGTTCTTCGTCTTTACAAATCCGCGCTTATTCCACCGCCATCAAACGACGATATTCATCCCAGGCATAATTGTCTGTCATTCCACTAATGTAGTCCTGAATCAGGCGCGCACGATAATAACGTTCCCACAACAAACGCTGATATTTATGCTCAACGATTAATGAACGCATGTGTTGTTGATAAGCTTTACGGTGTTTTCCGGAAAGCTTATGAAACAGACGGGTTTCAATCGGATGCTTCGCCAGGAAATCATCGTTCATTAACGTGGTAAATTGCTCATAATCCAGTAACAGCAAGGATTGATATATCTCCAGCAGCCCTTTAATCACGCGGTAGCCCTGCAACTCCAGCTGCTCGACTTCCGGATGATTAAACACCTGCTGCCGTGCAACCGTCTTAAATAAGTTCAGCAAGCGTCCTTCTTCACCGTCATCTTCCAATAATGCATGATTGAAATTGCCTTCGAAAATAGCGGGCAGATTATCGATAAAACGCCGTACCGCATGGCTAACTAATACGTTCTGCACATTAACCCGCAGCGACATAAAGAATTGATCGCTGATACTGCGACGCTTTTTCTGATTGGCCTCTTTCCATGCATCACCGATGGTGCGGCTGAAGACATCACCGTTTTTGACCGTCCCCCAGGCCTCGAGCAAATGCTTATACAGCGTTTCAACATGGAAGATATCTTTTTCCACCGCGTCATCAAGATCGGCGATGCAATAAGAGATATCATCGGCGGCTTCCATTATCCAGGTCAGTGGAAAACGATGATGCTCTTTAATATTTGTCGCGTCACGTAACTCGGCAACATATTCGCGTTCGGATAAGTAGAAACCCGGTTTCTTCATTAACACGCTAAACTCAGCCGGTTTATCACCTTGCCACCACGCTGGTGCGGTATATTTCAAAATACAGGCAACCTGCGCGTAGCTGAGATTAAGTTGCAGCAGCGTATGCACCAGGCGAATCGCTTGCGCATTGCCTTCAAAGTGGCATAAATCCTGGCGGATCATGGCATTTAATTGGTCGAATGCTGAGCGTGCAATATCGTCGCCAACCCCCGCTACCAGCGGATCGACTAATTCAGCAGGCAGGTTATCATCGAACCAATCATTGATCGCCGCTTCACCGAAATGACCAAAAGGCGGATTGCCGACATCGTGTAGCAGACAGGCCATTTCAATCAGGCTTTCAAACGCGCCTTCAAACTCATCCAGCCCATAATTGGCCAGTCCGCCGCCCTGCGTTTTCAGCGCTTGCAGAATCTCTTTAGTGATATAACGCCCGGTTTGCTGCACTTCCAGTGAATGCGTCAGACGCGAACGCACTGCGGCATTGCGTTCCAGCGGGAATACCTGAGTTTTCTGTTGCAGACGGCGAATGGCAGCGGAGTTAATAATGCGTCCACGATCGCTCTCAAAATGGCGGGTAATATAGTATTCCCCTTCGGGATCTTTGCGGCTGGTATAAGGGCGGGTGAAACTGATCTTCTTCCTGAAATTGATCGTCGCCATAATTACCCCTTATTTTTTCGTGAATTCTTCCTCAATCAGCCATGTTAGACTATGCCTCACTTTTGCGGGTTACATCCATTAAATTAGCGAGATTCTTATGAAAGTAGGCATTATTGGCGCGATGGAGCAGGAAGTTACCCTGCTGCGTGACAAAATTGAAAACCGCCAGACACTTACGCTGGCTGGCTGCGAAATTTACACCGGCACGCTGAACGGTGTTGAAGTGGCGCTGCTGAAATCAGGCATTGGCAAAGTCGCTGCCGCGCTGGGTACCACGCTGCTGCTTGAACTGTGCAAACCCGATGTGGTGATCAATACCGGTTCTGCGGGCGGATTGGCATCAACGCTGAAAGTGGGCGATATCGTGGTATCAGATGAAGTGCGTTATCACGATGCGGATGTTACCGCCTTCGGCTATGAACCAGGCCAAATGGCCGGTTGCCCTGCTGCCTTCGCTGCAGATGACAAACTGATTGCGGCCGCCGAGCAGGTTATTAAGCAACTCGATCTCAACGCAGTGCGCGGTTTAGTGGTGAGCGGCGATGCGTTTATCAACGGTGCCGAGCCATTGGCGCGCATCCGTAGCACCTTCCCGCAGGCGATTGCGGTAGAGATGGAAGCCACGGCGATTGGCCATGTTTGCCATCAATTTAACGTGCCATTCGTGGTGGTACGCGCTATTTCTGACGTTGCCGATCAAGAGTCTCATCTCAGCTTCGATGAGTTCCTCAGCGTTGCGGCAAAACAATCTTCGCTGATGGTAGAAAACCTGCTGGCGCAGCTGGCGCGTGGCTAAACATCTTCTGCTCGGGCTATTGCTGCTGTGCAATAGCCTGTTCGCCGCCGCACCACGCGTTATCACCCTTTCACCTCATTTAACCGAGTTGGCCTTTGCTGCCGGCATTACGCCGGTCGCGGTCAGCGCTTTCTCTGATTATCCGGCGCCAGCCAGGGCGCTGGAACAGGTAGCAAACTGGCAGGGCATCAACGTTGAACGTATTCTGCAACTCAAGCCGGATGTGGTGCTGGCGTGGCGTGGCGGTAATCCGCAACGGCAAATCGAACAGTTGCAACGTTTCGGCCTTAAGGTTGAGTGGATTGATCCGCAAACCCTCGATCAAATGATTGATGCGCTGGCCGGATTACAGCAGTGGAGTCCGCAGCCGCAGCAGGCCATTGATGCCGCCCAGACATTACGGGCACAGGAGGTGGCGCTGCGGCAACAGTATCAGCACGGCGCGCCGATAGCGCTATTTTTGCAGTTTGGCCAGCAGCCGCTGTTTACCGCTGCGCGCAACACCATGCAGAATCAGGTAATTGAGTTGTGTGGCGGAAGGAATATTTTCGCTGATAGCGCCGTTAGCTGGCCGCAGGTAAGTCGTGAGCAGGTGCTGATGCGCCATCCGCAGGCGATTGTCATCGGCGGTGACGCGACGCAGGCCGTCAGCATCGCCAAATTCTGGCAGCCGCAGCTTACTGTGCCGGTGATCGCCATCAATGACGACTGGCTGAGCCGCCCCGGCCCACGCATGCTACTGGCAGCGAAACAGCTCTGTGCGAATTTACATCCGGCGAAAAATGACACTAAAAAAGATTAAAGATCCGGCAGAAATTGTCGTTGATCATAATACAAGGCGCAGCGGCCACGTATGCTCTGTGCCCATTTTAGCGCTTAGCGCAATTTTGTCTTCACCAGGAACTATTCATGACCAGAGCTCTGCTGCTGGCCATAGGGCTCGTGATCGCTGCGCCATTGAATGCGGCTACCTCAACCGGCTCTATTGCCGTCACCTTGACGTTATTCTCACGTTGCGATATTTCGCGCCAGAATGAACATACTCTGCCGAGCATTGACTGCGGACGCCACTTTAGCGCGCAACCACGTATTACCGAAAGGGTACTAAAACGCGATGCACAACGCCGCGAATCGGCGCGCTTAGTGACTATTGAGTGGTAGGAATCTGGCTACCAGAATGGCAGCCAGAAGCAGCATTAGATGCTGAAGGAAGAACCGCAACCGCAGGTGGTTTTGGCATTGGGGTTAGTTACGATAAAACGTGAACCTTCCAGACCTTCAGTGTAATCCACCGAACCGCCCACCAGATATTGCAGGCTCATTGGATCAACCACCAGCGCCACACCCTGTTTTTCGATGGTCATGTCGCCGTCATTCATTTGATCGTCAAACGTGAAGCCGTATTGGAAACCGCTGCAACCGCCGCCGGTAATATAAACGCGCAGTTTCAGCTCCGGATTCTCTTCATCAGAAATCAGGTTTTTCACTTTTTTTGCTGCTGCATCAGTGAATTGCAAAGGCAGCGCTGCTAAGTCGTCACTCATCTTTTACTCCGGGTAAACGTCGAGGTCAGAAAACGACCTTAATTTCGCTATTATCTGCCAGCCGTGCAGTGCAATCAAGTCTCAAGCTTGGCAGTGTGTGCCGCCGCATGCGCATGAAAGTATATACCCTAAACTTTAGCGCAAGCCGTTCTTCCCGTAGAATGGCGCCAGATTTTTTCCCGAACAGCAGGAGCAGAACCATGAGTAAGTCAGAAAACCTGTATACCGCAGCGCAACGCCTGATCCCCGGCGGTGTGAACTCCCCGGTACGTGCTTTTACCGGTGTAGGCGGTGTGCCGCTGTTCATCGAACGTGCTGACGGTGCGTATCTGTACGACGCCGACGGCAAAGGTTATATCGATTATGTCGGTTCGTGGGGCCCGATGGTGCTCGGTCATAACAATGCCACTATCCGTAATGCGGTGATTGAAGCCGCCGCACGCGGTCTGAGCTTCGGCGCTCCCACCGAGATGGAAGTGAAAATGGCCGAGCTGGTGTGCGAGCTGGTGCCAAGCATGGACATGGTGCGCATGGTGAACTCCGGCACCGAAGCCACCATGAGCGCCATTCGCCTGGCGCGCGGCTTCACCCATCGCGACAAAATCATCAAGTTCGAAGGCTGCTACCATGGTCACGCCGACTGCCTGCTGGTGAAAGCCGGTTCCGGCGCGCTGACGCTTGGCCAGCCAAACTCGCCGGGCGTACCGGCCGATTTCGCCAAACACACGCTGACCTGCACCTACAACGATTTGAGCACGGTGCGTGCTGCTTTCGAGCAATATCCAGAGGATATTGCCTGCATCATCGTTGAACCGGTGGCGGGCAACATGAACTGTATTCCACCGCAGCCGGACTTCCTGCCAGGCCTGCGCGCGCTGTGTGACGAATTTGGCGCGCTGCTGATCATCGACGAAGTGATGACCGGTTTCCGCGTGGCGCTGGGCGGTGCTCAAGCCTATTACGACGTAACGCCAGACCTGACCTGCCTCGGTAAAATCATCGGCGGCGGCATGCCTGTTGGCGCCTTTGGCGGTCGTCGTGATGTGATGGAGGCGCTGGCACCGACCGGCCCGGTTTATCAGGCAGGTACGCTGTCCGGTAACCCGATTGCCATGGCCGCCGGCTTTGCTTGTCTGTCGCAGATTGCGCAGCCGGGTACGCACAGCACCTTGACCGACTTAACCACGCAGTTGGCAAAAGGTTTGCTGGCCGCCGCAAAGGCAGAGAACATTCCGTTGGTGATTAACCACGTTGGCGGCATGTTCGGTATTTTCTTCACCGATGCTGCTGAAGTGACCTGCTATCAGGACGTGACGCAGTGTGACGTAGAGCGCTTTAAGCGCTTCTTCCACCTGATGCTGGAAGAAGGCGTTTATCTCGCGCCTTCCGCCTTCGAAGCAGGCTTTATGTCGCTGGCGCACAGTCAGGAAGATATCCAACGCACCATCGATGCTGCACGCCGCAGCTTCGCGCAGCTGTAAATGACAAGGGCGCCAACTGGCGCCCTTTTGCTATGCCCGCCGCAGTAACCAGATAAAGTACGGCGCACCGAAGAAGGTGGCCATCAGGCCAGCTGGAATCTGATCCGGAAATGCCAGCATTCTGCCGCACCAGTCAGCGAAGATCATCAATCCCCCACCCAATAAGCCGGCCATCAACACCTGCGGTAATGCACGGCGGAAACCGAGCATGCGCACAATATGCGGCGCCATTAGCCCGACAAAACTCAGCGGCCCGATGGTTAAGGTTGCCGTGGCGGTCAGCGCTGCCGCCAGCAGCAGCAAACTGAGGCGTGAGGTGGTGAGCGCCATGCCCGCCGAACGCGCGGTAGCGCTGCCAAGCGGCAGCAGCGTTAACCAGCGGCTCGCCAGCGGCGCCAGGGCAATCAGCACCACGCCAACCACTGCGCTTTGAACGGCCTGCTGCATGTTGATGTTGTAGGTCGAACCAGAAATCCAGCTCAGTAAGCCGCCCATACGCGGATCGCCGCTCGCCAACAGCACCATCAATAACGTCACGAATGCGCTATTGAGCGCCATTCCCGCCAGCAACATACGCTCTGGCGAGAAACCGCCGCGACTCGCCACCAGCATGATGACCAGCAGCGTGAGTGCTGCGCCAAGTGCGCCAGCCGGTAGCAGCCACGCCACCGCATCGCCCGGCACGAAGAACATCATCACCACCACACCACACGCCGCACCCGAGCTAATGCCTAGCACTTCCGGACTCGCCATCGGATTGCCGGTGAGGCGCTGAATCAGCGCTCCCGCCACGCCGAGCATCATGCCGACGACCAGCGCCGCCAGCACGCGCGGCGCGCGCCACGGTAGCAGCTGCTGTAGCATGTCGCCGCCCACCCACGCAAAGCCGTGTGCATCGCGCCCAAAGGTGATGCCAATCCAACTGAACACGCCAAGAATTACTAATCCGATCAGGCACCAGCGCAACACGTTCTGCCGCTCTGCCGGCACCTTATCGCCCTGATTGAGCGCCGGCGGGACTGAGCCCGTCCGCAAGCGCGGCAAAAGCCACAGCAGAATCGGCACACCGATCAATGCGGTCGCGGTCCCGGTGGACACTTCGCGCCAGTGGCCGGTGAGCCACAGCACGCATTGATCCGCCAGCCACAGCAGCAGCGCACCAATTAGCGGAGCAAGTAACATGCGGCTGATCAGCCGACGTCCACCGAGCAGCTTCGCCAGCAGCGGCGCAAACAGGCCGATAAAGCCGATGATGCCCGCGACATTGACCAGCTGCGCGCTGAGCAGAATGGCCAGCGCCAGCGCAGCAATCCGCGCCGCCGACAGCGCCAGGCCGAGATTTTTCGCTACGCCATCATCCAGCCCCATCAGCGTCAGCGGACGCAGCAGCGCCAGCGCCACCACAAATGCCAGCAGCAGGCGCGGCCACAGCTGCGCCACGTTGTGGCCATCCAGCTGGTTAAGCGCACCGGTGCTCCACAGGAACATGTTCTGCAGCTGATCGTGATTAAAGATGGCGAAAATCTGGTTAACCGAGCCGGCATACAGGCTCAGCACGAGACCAGCAAGAATCAGCGTCACTGGCGAAAGACGTTTCCCCCAGGCGACCCCAAACACCAGCACGCCGACAATCACCGCGCCGCCCATCGCGGCAAACTGCTGCGTTAGCTCGCCACCCGGCAGTTGCCACAGCGTGGCCACGGTAATACCGAGTTGCGCCCCCGAAGAAACACCAAGCGTGGTGGGCTCGGCCAGCGGATTGCGCAGCACCTGTTGAAACAGCAACCCAGCTAAGCCGAGGCCTGCGCCGACCAGCAGCGCCAGCGCCAAGCGTGACAGCAAACTATGATGAAACACCACCTGCTGGATATTGTTGATATCCGGCGCAAACAACGCCTGCGACCACTGATCGATCGGCAACGCGTTACGCAGATTGATAAAGGTTAACGCCAGCGCCAGCAGGAACACGGCACTCAGCAGCGCGACGGGAAAAAGACGATTGCGCATCAGTGCGACTCCAGCGCGTGTTCCAGCACGCGCACAAATTTCAGTGCCGAGTAGGTCGCGCCGTAATACCACACCGCCGGCACGCGCTGAAAACGCTGGGCGCGCACGAACGGCAGCGCCTGCCACAGTGCGGTTTTCATCACTTGCTGCATGTCGCGATCGTTATCGTGATCGAAGCAGATCACCTGCACATTACCGACCTCCGCCAGCCGCTCCAGCCCGACGACCGCACTGCCCCAGAAGTTAGTTTCGCCCTGCCACGCATTGCGCAACCCAAGAATCTCCATCACTTCAAGGAACAGGCTGTTTTTGCCGAAGGTGATGGCATGGCGGCTATCCATCAGCGACATCAGCAATAGCGGACGATCGGCCCAGGGTTTAAGCCGTTCACGCGCCGCCGCCAGCTGCTCGTCAACATCCTGCAGATGCTGCACGGCCTGCGCTTCACGTCCAATACGCGCGCCGAGCGCCTGCAGGGAATGGCGTGCGGTGCTAAGCGGTTTGCCGTCACCGCTGTTGAGATCAAACCCCATGGTCGGAGCAATGCGCTGCAACTTATCCAGCGCCGGACCGTAACCATTGGAGTGCAGAATCAGCGTAGGTTCGAGCTGCGTCATCAGCTCCAGATTGGGTTCGGTGCGCAGACCGAGATCGATAACGCTGGACGGTAGCAGCGGGTCGCCCACCCAAATGTTGTAGTTGTGCATATCGGCTACGCCAAGCGGCGTCACGCCGAGCGCCATCAGCAGCTCGACCGGCAACCACTCCAGCGCCAGAATGCGCTGCGCATCGGGTAGTGCGGCACGCAGTGGCAATGCCGACATCAGAGGAGAGAGCGCCAGCGCCGTCAACAGGCGGCGGCGGGAAATATCTAACATGGCGCGGCCTTAGTAAACGAAACTGACGGGAGCGCCGCCGAGCGGGTGCGGCAAAATTCCCATTGGGATACCGTAAATATTACCCAGCACATCAGCCTGCATGATCACCTCGGGACCACCTTCGGCAATCACTTCGCCACCGCGCAGCGCCACCAGCCGATCGCAATAGCGCGCCGCCATGTTGAGATCGTGCAACACCGCAATCACCGTTAATCCGCGTTCGCGACTAAGACGCTGAATCAGCGCCAGCACATCAACCTGATGGGCGATATCCAGCGCTGAAGTCGGTTCATCCAGCAGCAGGCAGCGGCTGTTCTGCGCCACCAGCATCGCTAGCCAGGCACGCTGGCGCTCACCGCCGGAAAGGCTATCCACCAGTCGACCGGCAAACGGTTTCAATCCCACCAGCGTAATCGCCTCTTCGACACGGTCGCGATCTTCCTGCCCATAACGGCCCAGCGCGCCGTGCCACGGATAACGACCAATCGCCACCAGTTCACGCACCGTCATCCCTTCCGCCGCGGGCAATTGCTGTGGCAGATACGCCACCTGACGCGCAAAATCTTTGCTGCCCCAGTTATCTACCGCATCCTCATTCAGCAATACGCGTCCTTCACTCGCCGCATGGTGACGACCGAGCATCTTCAGCAGCGTGGATTTACCGGAACCGTTATGCCCGATCAGCGCCGTGACTTTGCCTGGCGCAAAAGTAAGAGACAGCGGATGAAGTAGCGTGCGGCCTGGCACACGAAAACTGACGTTATCCAGCCGGAAGGTGGTTTCTGCATGGTGCGGATGCTGCATGATAATCCCTGGTAAATGGGCGCTGTAAGGTCGCCTTAATGGCGACCAGAAACTCAGGTGCGCATAAATGCGCACCCTACAAACGCGTTAGAAGCGGAAAGTCGCGGTTCCGACAATCTGCCGCTCAGCGCCCCAATAGCAGGCGTATTCGCGGTAGCAGCTGGCAACGTATTCACGATCGAACAGGTTATTCACATTCACGCCGATGGTTGATCCCGGCATGCCAAAGCGTGCGAGATCGTATTTCAGCGCGGCATCAACGGTGGTGTAACCGGCAACGTCGAAGTTTTGGTTGGCATTGTCGCCGCTAGCGTACAACCCTTTACTTTCACCCACGTAACGCACGCCAGCACCAACCGTTACGCCAGACAGCGCGGTTTCATGGAAGGTGTAATCGCTCCACAGCGAGGCCATGTGTTTTGGCACCTGCACCGGCGTTTTACCCTTCAGCAGCGTGTCATGGGTGTACTCCGCATCCGTGTAGGAGTAAGCGGCAGTCAGGTTGATATTGGCATTAACTGCCGCTTTGGCTTCTAACTCCACGCCGCGTGAACGAATCTCGCCACCCTGCACGCTAAATTGCAGGCTGTCAGGATCGGCAGTAAGGTTTTTGGTCTTCGTTAGCTGGTAAACCGCACCTGTAATGACAATCGGACGATCTTTTGGCACATATTTCACACCAGCTTCATATTGTTTGGCACGTGAAGGATCAAACGTTTGGCCACTGGATGTAGTACCTGCCGTAGGAATAAATGATTCGCTGTAGCTGAAGTACGGGGCGATACCATTATCAAACACATAGTTCAAACCACCGCGCCAGGTGAAAGCCTGATCGTGATTTTTCTCTTCTGTATTGCCGTTACGGTTTAGCGCTGAGGTCATCGCGTAGTCATAGCGACCGCCCAACGTTAGCACCCAACGATTCCAGTCCATCTGGTCCTGCGAATAGAGGCCCGTCTGTTCCTGACGATTCAGATATTGGTATGGGAAAGGCGTGCCAATATCCGCATCATTGCCGTATTGCGGGTTAATGGCACTGATGGGTGCCGCGCTACCAAAGGCCGCATCGATATCATTGCGAGTACGCTGGTAATCCACTCCCATCAACAATGTATGGTCAACTGCGCCAGTCGCGAACTTAGCTTGTACCTGGTTATCCAGCGCAAACTGATTGAGCTTTTCATTGGAAACCGCTGAACCGCGGGTGATTTGCTGCGTAGCGGGAATAAAGCCATTGCCATAAATACTGCGATAATCCGTTCTCAAATCCGCATAGCGCAGATTCTGTCGCACCGTCCAGGTATCGTTGAAACTGTGCTCGAAGTTGTAGCCCACCATCTTGGTGTTGCGCGAGATCTTGTTGCTGTCTTCGCCTTCATCAAAATTGGTCGGTAACTTATAGCTGCTGCCGTCCGGGCGCGTAATGCCCACCACCGTGCCCTGACGCGGCAGCCAGCCGTAATAACCGGTTTCCGGTTCGTTCTGGAAATAGGTCAGCAGATCGAAACGCGTATTTTCATCCGGACGCCAGCTGAACGATGGCGCGATGGTGTAGCGCTTCTCTTTGTTCATCTCTTGCTGCGCATCGGCGCTGCGTGCCAGGCCGGTCAGGCGATAGCTGTATACGCCATC
The DNA here is from genome assembly GCF_037149875.1 of Pantoea sp. USHLN256. Classification (NCBI taxonomy): domain Bacteria; kingdom Pseudomonadati; phylum Pseudomonadota; class Gammaproteobacteria; order Enterobacterales; family Erwiniaceae; genus Pantoea; species Pantoea sp. USHLN256. The sequence continues at coordinate 52,476 of NZ_JBBCQO010000005.1, forward strand.
ATCATCCAGCGAGCCGCCAAAATCGAAGCCGGTGGAGAACAGATTGTCAGTGCCCATCTGGAACTGTACTTCACGCAGCGTCTCCTGGGTTGGACGCTTACTCACCAGCGACACCACGCCGCCTGGATTGCTCTTGCCGTACAGTACCGAAACCGGGCCGCGCAACAGCTCGGCGCGTTCAAGGAAGTAGGGATCGATAGCGAACTCAGAGTAGTTATCACCCTGCAGTTTCAGGCCATCAAGATATTGGTTGGTATTGGTTTCGCTGAAGCCGCGAATCGATAGCGCATCGATGACGTTGGAACTGCCACGGTTGCCGGTTAATACGCCGGGCGTGTAGTTGAACGCCCCTTTCACGCTGGTGACGTTTTTCATCGCCATCTCTTCCTGCGTGACCACAGAGATTGACTGCGGGTTTTTCTCAATTGGCGTATCAGTTTTGGTACCGGTGGCGCTGCGTTTGGCGGCGATTGTTGGCGACGGCCCCCACGCTTTTTCCTGCGCCACGCCGCTGCCGCCATCGGCGCTCACGACTACGGTATCTTCGGCCAGCGCCTGTGCGCTAAGGGTGCCCAGCGTTAAAGAGATTAGCCATGCCAGCGGACGACGGGATGAGCTCGGGTGTAAGAAACAAGGATTGGTGTTTCGCGTATTCATAAGTGAGATCTCTCGAAAAAAGTCGATGCAGGCGAATACAAACGAGAATGATTATTATGACGCACGGATTTTAGGCGAAATCCCGTCATAATCGCAACGACTAATGGCATATTGCGGGTCGTTAGCGCCCAGAACGTGCATATCCATGATCGCGCTTAACAAAGGTACAGACGAAAAAAAGGGCGCCGCAGCGCCCTCTGTTTTCTCAGCACACTATTTGCTGCCGAACATATCCTTGATCCAACCTGCAACGCCGTCAGAATCTTTCTGCTCATTCTGTGGCTGCTGCTGCTGTTGCTGCTCTTGTTGTTGCTGCAACTGTTGCTGCTGTTGCTGAACCTGCTCTTGCTGCTGCTGGCACAGCGCATTCGGATCCAGCGACCACACCGGCAGCGAACGCCACGTGCTGCTACCGGTACCGCAGATGAAGTTACCGGCAGAATCGACGTTCATCTGCGTGATATCTTCCGGCGGCGTCAGCACCAGCGGCATCGGCGCCTGGTTGTCGAGATAGCGGCGATAGAGTTGCATCGCCCCGCTCGCGCCATACAGCTTCGAAGTCTGGTTGTTATCACGGCCAACCCAGGTAATCGCCACTTCTTTGCCGTCAACGCCAGCAAACCAGCTATCAATCAGGTCATTGGTGGTACCGGTTTTGCCCGCCAGATGGGCTTTAGGGTAGCGCGCACCCAGCGCACGCGCGGTACCGTGATCCGCCACCTGCTGCATGCTGTAAAGCGTCAGATAAGCGGCCTGCGCCGGTTCAACGCGCTGCGCCTGCGGATAGCTCTGATACAGCACCGTGCCATCTTCAGCAATCACCGAACGCACCGCTGACAGCTGCGCACGGTTACCGCCGCTGGCAATCGACTGGAACGCCTGCGCCACTTCAATCGGCGTCAGGTTCAGGGCCCCCAGCAGCATGGAGGGCACCGGATGCAGCTGATCTTTCGGCACGCCCAGCTTGGTCCAGGTATCCACTACCGCATCCAGACCCAGCGTCATACCGAGGTTAACCGTTGGCACGTTCATCGAGTTGGTTAACGCATCAACCAGCATCACTTTACCGCTGAAGCGACGATCGTCATTCATCGGTTTCCAGATGGTGCCGTTCGGCTGCTTCAGCGCAATTGGTTCATCAGCGATCCAGCTGTTAAGGCGATAGCTGTTCGGCTGGCTGAGCGCCGTCAGGTAGGTTGCCGGTTTCGCCAGTGAGCCAATTGAACGACGCGCCTGCAGCGCACGGTTATAACCGGCAAACTGCGGATCTGCCCCGCCGACCATGGCGCGCACTTCACCGCTAAAGCGGTCAACCACCACCATCGCAGTTTCCAGATCTTTCAGGCCCCGCTGTTTTTTCAGCGTTGGAATACCTTCAACCACCGCTTTCTCGGCGGCATCCTGCGAAATCGCATCCAGCGTGGTGAAAATCTTCACGCCAGAGAGATCTTTCATTTTGTCGCCGAGCTTAGCCTGCAGCTCATTACGCACCATCTGCATAAATGCCGGCTGTGGCGTGATCACGCCGCCTTTCGGCTGCACGCCAAGCGGACGCGCCGACAGCATGTCATACAGCTCCTGATCGATAACATTCTGCTGCTGCAGCAGACGCAGCACCAGATTACGTCGCTCCAGCGCCAGTTTCGGGTTACGCCACGGGTTATACAGCGACGCGCCTTTCACCATGCCGACCAGCATCGCCTGCTGATCGAGGCTCAGCTCATCCACCGGACGACCAAAGTAGTACAAACTCGCCAGCGGGAAACCGCGGATCTGATCGTTACCGGTTTGGCCGAGGTACACCTCGTTGAGGTAGAGCTCAAGAATGCGATCTTTGCTGTAGCGCGCATCCATGATCACCGCCATGTAGGCTTCACGCGCTTTACGCCACAGCGAACGTTCGTTGGTGAGGAACAGGTTTTTCACCAGCTGCTGCGTCAATGTACTGCCGCCCTGCACCGCTTTACCGGCGGTGATGTTGGCGAGGAACGCACGACCAATCGAGTACGGGCTAATGCCGTCGTGCTCATAGAAGTGGCGATCTTCGGTGGCGATCAGCGTGCTGACCAGCAGATCCGGGAAACCGGCGCGTGGCACAAACAGGCGTTGTTCACCGTTCGGCGACTGCAACATGGTGATCAGCCGCGGATCGAGGCGGAAGAAGCCAAAATCGCGGCCGGTATCGAGGTTTTTAATCTCGCTCAGCTCATTGTTGCTAAACGTCAGGCGCGCGTTAATCTGCCCTTCTTTACTGTCCGGGAAATCAAACGGACGGCGCAGCAGATCAATGGTGTTGCCTTTAACGCTAAACTCGCCGGGACGGGTGATGCGCGACACTTCGCGATACTGCGTGCCTTCCAGCAGCGCAATCATCTCTTTTTTGTCGTACGACATGCCCGGTTCGAGGCTGACCATACGGCCATACACGGTTGCCGGCAGTTGCCACACTTTACCGTCAATGCGGCTGCGGATTTCCGAGTCGAGATAGACGCCCCAGGCGGCCATCACCACGACAAAGACCAGGAAGAGCTTAATCAACCAGCCTAACCAACGACGCTTGCCGCGTGGCGGTCGTTTTCCTTTACCTTTACCTTTTGGTGGCACCGGTCCACTCTCCTCATCTTCTTCGTCAAAATCGTCCTGATCGATATCATCATCAAGTTCCCTGCGGCGACCCCGACGCGCAGTGCTGCGCGGCGGCTTTGGCGCTTTTCCTTTGCGCCCAATAGGTTCGCGATCGTTCCCAGACATGCTTTTATTCTCCAGGCATTGCTACGGCAGCGGCCTTTAGTCTACAACTGCTTTCTCGTGCTGCGCATGGCAGAACCCTCTGAATTCGATCCACAGCGTTTCACGATGAAAATTTCTTGGTCCGCCTTGTGGGTAAGGCGTTGGCCGGATCGTCCGGCCACGGATGCTTTGGATAGCGCCCTTTCATCTCTTTCTGCACCTCAGGATAGGCACCGCGCCAGAACGCCGCGAGGTCGCGCGTTATCTGCAGCGGACGGTGCGCTGGCGAAAGCAGTTCCAATACCAGCGGTACGCGGCCCTCTGCCACCGCCGGATTTTGTGCTTCGCCAAACATCTCCTGGATCCGCACCGCCAGCGCGGGAGGCTTCTCGGCATCGTAGCGAATGGGCAGGCGGCTTCCGGTCGGCACAGTGTAATGAGTTGGCAGCACACTATCCAGCCGCTGACGTTGTGACCATGTCAGCAAATGTAATAATGCGCTGACAAGATTGATGCTCTGCAATCCTTTCAGGTCGCGCACCGCGCTCATCTCCGGCAGCAGCCAGCTCTCCAGCGACTCCAGCAAGCTGTCATCATCCAGCTGCGGCCACGCCTCTTGCGGCAGCCACTGCGCCGCACACTGCACCCGCAAGCGTAGCTGTTCAGCGTCCGCTTTCCAGCCCAACACCGACAATCCTTTTTCGCGGATCCAGCGCAGCATCGCCGGATGCAAAATTTCAGCGTCCGGACGCGCCTGCGGTTGGGCTTTTAGCACCAGCGCACCGATAAGTTCGCGTTTCCAGGCACGCAAGGTGCCTTTCTCTTCATCCCACTCCACGTCGGTGCGCTGCTCAACCAATGTCGGGCACTGCTGGCGCAGCGCATCAATCTCCACCGGCAGCGCCAGCAGCATGCGCGCGTCGGCGCTGCTGGCCCCCTGCAGCAGCGTGGGCGCAATCAGCCACTCGTAGCGGCTCAAACCGTCCTGCTCATTGAGCATCGCGCCAATACCGTTCGCCAGCTGATAACGTGCGCTGTCACCGCGTCGCTGCGCCAGACGGTCGGCAAACCCGGCGGCCAGCAGTTGCGGAAACAGATCGGGATTAATCCTGCCGCCGCTGGCGTTGAGGCGTTTTTGCCACTGACGCGCGCGGCGCTGCCAGTGCGATTGCGGATGATTGAGCGCATCACGCAAATCAACGCTGCCGCTGCGCGGCGGATCTTCCAGAATCGCCACCAGCAGCGCGGCGCTGGCGATGGCATCATTGTTTTGCCCGGCGGCGACCAGAATGGCGCTGAGACGCGGATCGCTGCCCAATGCAGCCATTTTGCGGCCACGCGCGTTGAGCTGGTGATTCTCCAGCGCGCCCAGCTGTGTTAAGCGCGCGCATGCTGCGCGCAAATTACGCGGCGGCGGTGCGTCGAGCCAGCTCAGCTGCGCCGCCTCCCGGCAGCCCCACTGCAGCAAGTCGATCTGCAGCGAAGTCAGATCGCTGTTGAGGATTTCAGGTTCGCTCTGCGCCGCAGCCCGCAGCGCCTGCTCCTGCGGCAGCAGATGCAGACAGATGCCGGGCTCAAGACGTCCTGCACGCCCGGCTCGTTGCGTCATTGAGGCCTGGCTGATGCGCTGCGTTTGCAGCCGCGTTACGCCACTGCGTACATCAAACTGCGCCGAGCGTTCCAGCGCGCTGTCGACCACCAGACGAATGCCTTCGATGGTCAAACTGGTTTCCGCGATATTGGTCGCCAGCACCACTTTGCGACGACCTGGTGGAGAGGGCAGAATCGCGCGGCGTTGCGCATCCAGCGAAAGCGCACCATATAAAGGAGAGAGATCAACCTCTTCGCCGACCCGCGCCTCCAGCTCGCGCTTCACGCGCTCAATTTCTGCCACGCCAGGTAAGAACAGCAGCAGCGAACCCGGCTCTTCGCGCAGCAGGTGCGTGACTTCGCGCGCCACCGCTTCTTCAAAGCGTTGCTGACTATTGAGCGAGGCATAGCGCCGCGTAACCGGGAAGCTGCGGCCTTCAGACACCACAAAGGGCGCGTCCGGCAGCAGCTGACGCAAACGCTGATTGTCGAGTGTCGCCGACATCAGCAGGATTTTCAGATCGTCGCGCAGTCCTTGCTGCACATCGAGCAGCAGCGCCAGCGCAAGGTCGGCCTGCAGGCTGCGTTCGTGGAATTCATCCAGAATCACCAGCGAGACATCCTCCAGCATCGGATCGCGCTGCAGCATGCGCGTCAGGATGCCTTCAGTCACCACTTCGAGACGCGTGTTGGCACCGCAGCAGTTCTCTCCGCGCATGCGATAACCCACCGTTGCGCCCGGCTGTTCGCCGAGCAGCTCCGCCAGCCGTTGCGCCACGTTACGTGCAGCCAGGCGGCGCGGCTCCAGCATGATGATGCGGCCGGGCAGTTTGGCATGTTGCAGCAGCTGAAGCGGCAGCCAGGTGGATTTACCTGCGCCGGTCGGCGCCGCCAGCAACACCTGCGGCGACTGCGCCAGCGCGGCCAGCAGCTCAGGCAGCACCTCGCTTACCGGTAACTCACTCAAACTCATCTCCCAAAATGCCTGTGCTAAGATGGCGCGCATTGTAGCACTCTCAAGCGCGGTTTACCGGAGGCCAACCTGGCAATGCAACGTCTGTTTTTTGCTCTTGAACTGCCCGCTCCGCTCCAGCAACAGCTGGTGCAGTGGCGCGCAGATAACTTTGCGGCTGAGGCGGGTAAACCGGTCGAGGCGGCCAATTTGCACCTGACGCTGGCCTTTCTCGGCGAGGTAGGCGACGAGAAATCACGCAAGCTGCAGCTGTTAGCCTCGCGCATTGTGCAGCCTGGCTTTGCGCTGGATTTGGATGATGCCGGACATTGGCCGCGCCCCGGCGTGGTGTGGCTGGGTTGCCAGCGTGCGCCGCGCGGCCTGCTGCAGCTCGCCAGCCTGTTGCGTGCGCAAGCCGCGCGGCACGGTTGTGCGCAAAGTGCGCAGCCATTCCATCCGCACGTCACGCTGCTGCGCCATGCGGCGTCACAGGTCGCGCTACCCGCGCGCGGCTTTCACTGGCGCACCGATATCCATCATTTTGCACTGTTCGCCTCCAACGTGACGCGCGGCCGCACGCGTTATCAGGCGCTGGCCCGCTGGCCGCTACTATCATCAGGAGAGTAAATGCAGTTCGATCCGCCGCTCAAACCCGCCCGCTTGATCGCCCGTTACAAACGTTTTTTAGCCGATGTGATCACGCCGGAAGGCGAAACGCTAACTATTCACTGCGCCAACACCGGTGCGATGACCGGTTGTGCCACGCCGGGTGACACGGTGTGGTACTCAACCTCCGAAAGCGTTACGCGAAAATATCCGCACAGTTGGGAGCTCACCGAGACCCAACAAGGCCACTGGATCTGCGTCAATACGCTGCGCGCCAACCAGTTGGTACGAGAGGCGCTAAGCCACGATGCAATTCCGGAATTATCCGCTTACAGCCACTGCCAGCCTGAAGTGAAATACGGCACGGAAAAAAGCCGAATTGACTTTCTGCTACAAGCGGAGGGTCGATCGAACTGCTATATTGAAGTCAAGTCCGTCACCCTTTTACATCTAGGTAAAGGCTATTTTCCGGATGCCGTGACGACTCGAGGTCAGAAACATCTGCGCGAACTCAGCACTATCGTGGCAGAAGGTCATCGAGCCGTTTTGTTGTTCGCGGTTTTGCATACGGGGATTGAGGACGTTTCCCCGGCACGCCATATCGACGTGCAATACGCAGAACTACTGGAACAGGCGCAGCGTTGTGGTGTAGAGGTGTTAGCGTATCAAGCTCAGATATCACCGCTAAAGATGTTACTAACGCGTCCGATTAACGTAGCGTTGTAATATTTATAGCAATTTGGTGTGCCAGGATTGTTCTCGGCGAGGCGCTGAATACGCGATTCTTCAGAGGCTTGTCAAGCAGTGGTCAGGAATAATTGCCAACCTTGATTGCTTCTGCTATTTATAGCGGCCTGTTTTTTTCCCCTTTATGGGAATCGATAAGCCCTAAATATTTCGGGTTGCAGGAAGATGGCAACAGAATGAATCTCCGGTGCTTACCCACGTAAGTTACGAAGATGAATGAACGCAGCCAGTGCACAAGCAACTTGAAGCATCTAGGGAAGTGCGTGTTATCCAGGAGAAACAACATGCAAGAAGGGCAAAACCGTAAAACATCGTCCCTGAGTATCCTCGCCATTGCTGGAGTGGAGCCGTATCAGGTGAAACCGGGCGAAGAGTATATGAACGACGCCCAGCTAGGTCACTTCCGTAAGATTCTGGAAGCCTGGCGCAACCAACTTCGGGATGAAGTAGATCGCACTGTGTCGCACATGCAGGACGAAGCTGCCAACTTCCCGGATCCGGTCGACCGTGCTGCACAGGAAGAAGAGTTCAGCCTGGAATTACGTAACCGCGATCGTGAGCGCAAACTCATTAAAAAGATTGAGAAAACGCTTAAGAAAGTGGATGACGACGATTTCGGCTACTGTGATTCCTGCGGTGTAGAAATTGGTATTCGCCGCCTTGAAGCGCGTCCGACTGCCGACCTCTGCATCGACTGCAAAACGCTGGCAGAAATCCGCGAGAAGCAGATGGCTGGCTAATGGCCGTGAGCAAACTGTTACCGCACAGCCGGGAAAATCCCTGTTTTCCCGACGTGCGGTACACTTCCAAATGACCGCTTTAACTCCTCCCTGCATTGGGCGTTTCGCTCCCTCTCCTTCGGGTGACCTGCATTTTGGTTCGCTGATTGCTGCGTTAGGCAGTTACCTGAGTGCGCGTGCGCAACAGGGAAGCTGGCTGGTGCGCATCGAAGATATCGATCCGCCACGTGAAGTTCCCGGTGCGGCAACGCGTATTTTGCAGCAGCTGGAACATTACGGTTTGCAGTGGGATGGCGAAGTGCTGTGGCAGTCACAGCGTCATGATGCCTATCGCGCCGCGCTGAGCTGGCTGCAAAGCCATCGTCAAAGTTACTTCTGCCGCTGTACCCGGCGTCGTATTCAGCAATCAGGCGGATTTTATGACGGCCACTGCCGCGATTTGCAGCTGCCGCCCGATAATGCCGCATTGCGCCTGCGTCAACATGCACCCGTTTTCGGTTTTGACGATCGTCTGCGCGGCCATTTACAGGCGGAATCGCAGCTGGCACAGGAAGATTTTATTATCCATCGCCGTGATGGGCTATTTGCCTATAACCTGGCGGTGGTGGTCGATGACCATTTTCAAGGCGTAACGGAAATTGTGCGCGGCGCAGATTTAATTGAGCCGACGGTGCGCCAGATAGCGCTTTATCAGCAGTTCGCCTGGCCGGTGCCGGATTACTTGCATTTACCGCTCGCGGTCAATCAGGATGGCAATAAGCTTTCAAAGCAAAATCATGCGCCCGCGCTGCCAACCGGCGATGCGCGACCGCTGCTGGTGCAGGCGCTGCGCTTTCTCGGTCAACCGGTTTCGCCAGGATGGCAGGATGAATCGCTGGAAAACCTGCTGAAACAGGCCGTCGCGCAGTGGAATATCCGCCTGATTCCGTTGCAGAACGGTCTCAAGCCCGATGAAACGACATCGCCATTCCTAAATGGTTCTCAACAGGCTATGATTAGCCGCTGATTTTATTAACACCCTTTTATCACTGTCGAGGTGTCCCATTTTTACCCGAGTCGCTAATTTTTGCCGGAGAGTCCTCAAGCGTGATGAGGAGGCGCCTGAAGAGGTGGAAGCTGAGAAGAGTCTGATGACCGTCATTCCACGCGAAAGCCACAACATCTCACGCAAAGATATCAGCGAAAACGCCCTTAAAGTGCTCTATCGCCTGAACAAAGCCGGATATGAAGCTTACCTGGTTGGCGGCGGCGTGCGTGATTTGCTGCTCGGCAGCAAGCCAAAAGACTTTGATATCACCACCAACGCCACGCCTGAGCAGATGCGCAAGCTGTTCCGCAACTGCCGCCTGGTGGGTCGTCGTTTCCGTCTGGCGCATGTGATGTTCGGTCCGGAAGTGATCGAAGTTGCTACCTTCCGCGGCCATCATCAGGAAGAGAGCGAAGAAGATCGCAATAGCTCGCAGCGCGGCCAGAACGGCATGCTGCTGCGCGACAACATCTTCGGCAGCATTGAAGATGATGCCCAGCGCCGCGATCTGACCATCAACAGCCTCTATTACAGCGTGGCCGATTTCACCGTCCGCGATTACGTCGGCGGCCTGCACGATCTGCAGGAAGGCATCATTCGCCTGATTGGCGATCCGGAAACCCGCTATCGCGAAGATCCGGTGCGCATGCTGCGTGTGGTACGTTTTGCCGCCAAGCTGCAGATGCGTATTGCTGCAGAAACCGCCGAGCCGATCCCGCGCCTGGCAACGCTGCTGAATGACATTCCTCCGGCGCGTATGTTTGAAGAGTCACTTAAGCTGCTGCAGGCCGGTTACGGCTACCGCACCTATCAGATGATGCGTGAATATCAGCTGTTCCAGCCGCTGTTCCCGACGCTGACGCGGGGTTTCACCGCCGAAAGCGACAGCCTGATGGAGCGCATGCTGGCGCAGGTGCTGAAAAATACTGATACGCGTATTCAAAATGATATGCGCGTTAACCCGGCCTTCCTGTTTGCCGCCATGTTCTGGTATCCGCAGCTGGAATCCGCCGAGCGTATTGCGCAGGAAAGCGGCCTGACCTATTACGATGCCTTTGCCCTGTCGATGAACGAAATTCTGGATGAAGCCTGCCGCGCGCTAGCGATTCCGAAACGTATCACCACTTTGATTCGCGATATCTGGCAGCTGCAGTTGCGCATGTCGCGTCGTCACGGCAAACGAGCGTGGAAGCTGATGGAGCATCCAAAGTTCCGCGCCGCTTACGACCTGATGGCGCTGCGTGCCGACGTGGAAAACAATCCTGAGCTGCAAAAGCTGACGCATTGGTGGGGCGAGTTCCAGGCGGCCGCGCCGGTCCAGCAGAAAACCATGATGACCACGCTGGGCGACGATCCGGCACCGCGCCGTAAACCGCGCCGTCCACGCCGCCGTCCAACCGGGCCACGTCGCGATACCAATAGCGCGCAATGACCCGCGTTTACCTCGCTTTAGGCAGTAATCTGGCCGATCCGCTGCATCAGGTTGATGCAGCGTTGGCCGCACTGGATGCCATTCCGCACACCTCGCGCCTCAAAACCTCTTCGTTATATCGCACGCCGCCGTACGGCCCACCGGATCAGCCCGATTACCTTAATGCGGTGGTGGAACTGGAAACCGCGCTGGCTGCCGAAGCGCTGCTCGATCACACGCAACGTATTGAGCTGGATCACGGTCGCGTGCGTAAAGCTGAACGTTGGGGACCGCGTACGCTGGATCTCGACATCATGCTGTTTGGCAACGCCACGATTAACACCCCGCGTCTCACCGTGCCGCATTACGACATGCACAATCGCGCTTTTATGCTGGTGCCGTTGCTGGAGATTGCGCCGCAGCTGGCGCTGCCAAACGGGCAAGCATTGGCTGAGATTCTTGCCAGGCTGGATCGCAGCGCTATCCGTTTGTGGTCTGAGTAACCCGTAGTACACTGCGCGCATCAGAAAACTCTGGAGTGTGCGATGAAACCGACAACTATCTCCCATCTACGCCAATTCAAAACCAGCGGCCGCAAATTTGCCACGCTGACGGCGTACGATTTTAGTTTTGCCCGTCTCTTTGCCAATGAAGGCATTCAGGTGATGCTGATTGGTGATTCGCTCGGCATGACCGTGCAAGGCCATGAATCGACGTTACCGGTTACCGTCGCGGATATCGCTTATCATACCGCCGCCGTGCGCCGTGGCGCGCCGCAGGCACTGTTGATGGCTGACCTACCATTTATGAGTTATGCCACGCCGGAACACACCTTCACTAATGCCGCGCAGCTGATGCGCGCCGGTGCCAACATGGTGAAGCTGGAGGGCGGCGAATGGCTGGCTGAAACCGTGCGCATGCTGACCGAGCGCGCCGTACCGGTGTGCGGCCATCTGGGACTGACACCGCAATCGGTTAATGTTTTCGGCGGCTATAAAGTACAGGGCCGCGATGAAGCCGCCGCCGAACGTCTGCTGGCTGATGCACTAGCGCTGGAAGCCGCGGGCATGCAGCTGCTGGTGCTGGAGTGCGTCCCGGTGGCATTAGCCGAGCGCGTCACCAAAGCGCTGTCGGTGCCGGTGATTGGTATCGGCGCTGGCAACGTCACCGACGGTCAGATTCTGGTGATGCATGACGCCTTTGGCATTACCGGCGGCCACATTCCCAAATTTGCCAAAAATTTCCTCGCCGAAACTGGCGACATTCGTGCGGCGATTCGCCAATATATCGCCGACGTTGAAGCGGGCATCTATCCAGCCGCTGAACACAGTTTCCAGTAAATCAGGAGATTTGCAGTGCTGATCATCGAAACACTGCCGATGCTGCGTCGTGAAATTCGTCGCTGGCGTCAGGCAGGCAAACGTATCGCGCTCGTCCCGACCATGGGCAACCTGCATGACGGTCATCTGACGTTGGTCGATGAAGCGCGTGAACGGGCCGATATTGTGGTGGTATCCATTTTCGTTAACCCGATGCAGTTTGAGCGTCCCGACGACCTGGCGCGCTATCCACGCACGCTGCAGGACGATTGCGAGAAGCTCAATCGTCACAGCGTCGATGTGGTATTTGCGCCGGCGCCAGCGGAGGTTTACCCGCAAGGTCTCGATAGCCAGACGTTTGTTGAAGTACCGGGACTCTCATCGCTGCTGGAAGGCGCCAGCCGTCCGGGCCATTTCCGCGGCGTCTCCACCGTCGTCAGCAAATTGTTCAATCTGGTGCAGCCCGATATCGCCTGCTTCGGCGAGAAAGATTTTCAACAGCTGGCGATTATCCGCAAGATGGTGGCGGATATGGGCTTTGATATTGAGATCGTGGGTGTGCCAACGGTGCGCGCCAAAGATGGTCTGGCGCTGAGTTCGCGCAATGGTTATCTCACCGCCGACGAACGTAAAATCGCCGCCGGTCTCAGTAAGGTGATGAACAGCATGGCCGAGCGTCTGAGCAATGGCGAGCGCCATGTCGAAGAGATTATCGAGCAAGCGGAAGCGTCGCTGCGCGATCAGGGGTTCCGTCCGGATGGATTAGCCATCTGCGATGCCGCAACCCTGCAAGCGTTAACTGTCGATAGCCAACGCGCGGTGATTTTAATGGCCGCCTGGCTGGGCAATGCGCGGCTGATCGATAATCAGCAAGTGGATCTGACGGAGTAATTTTCCGTCGTTTATTAGCAGCATAATAAGGTTATCCCGCTATGATTCGTACCGTACTTCAGGGCAAACTGCATCGCGTAAAAGTCACCCAGGCAGATTTGCATTACGAAGGTTCCTGCGCCATTGACCAGGATTTCCTCGATGCGTCCGGCATTCTGCAGTATGAAGCCATCGACATCTATAACGTTACCAACGGCCAGCGTTTTTCAACCTATGCGATTGCCGCTGAACGTGGCTCGAAGATCATTTCGGTCAATGGCGCCGCCGCGCGCTGTGCCTGTGCTGGCGATATCATGATCATCTGCTCTTACGTGCAGGTGGAAGATGAAGTCGCGCGCAGCTGGCAGCCGAAAGTCGCCTATTTTGAAGGCGACAATGAAATGAAGCGCCTCGCTAAGGCGTTGCCGGTTCAGGTAGCCTGATACGATAAGGGCGCGGTTTTTAAACCGCGCCCTTGTTATTCGTAGGGTCGCCATTTCTGGCGACCGCGACCATCATTAGGTACGCAATCCCCTGCCACGCTGAATCAGCGTATACACCAGCACGTAAAACACCACGATAAAGGCAATCAGCACCGATAGCGTAAACACCAGCGGCACATCGTTGATGCCGAGGAAACCGTAACGGAAGCCGCTGATCATATACACCACCGGATTGAGCTTCGACACCGCTTGCCAGAACGGCGGCAGCAGCGTCAGCGAGTAGAACACGCCGCCAAGATAGGTTAACGGCGTCAGCACGAAGGTAGGAATCAGGCTGATATCGTCAAAGGTGCGCGCGAAGACCGCATTCAGCAGGCCCGCCAACGAGAACAAAATGGCGGTGAGCAGCAGCGTCAGCGCCACCATCGACCATGAATGCACCTGGAACGGCACGAAGAACAGTGAAATCGCCGTAACCAGAATCCCGACGCACACGCCACGTGCCACGCCGCCACCGACATAACCGGCGATGATGATATGCGTTGGCACCGGCGCCACCAGCAGCTCTTCAATATTGCGCTGGAACTTGGCGCTGAAGAATGACGACGCCACGTTGGCGTAAGCGTTGGTGATCACCGCCATCATGATCAGGCCCGGCACGATAAACTGCATGTAGCTGAAACCGTGCATATCGCCGATGCGCGAACCAATCAGATTGCCGAAGATGATGAAATACAGCGTCATGGTGATTACCGGCGGCACCAGCGTCTGAATCCAGATGCGGGCGAAGCGGTTGATCTCTTTGCTCCAGATACTCTTGAGCGCCACCCAATACAAGTGCGTCATGCTTTCACTCCTGTTTTTCCCTGTGTCAGGCTGACGAACAGCTCCTCAAGGCGGTTAGCTTTATTGCGCATACTCAGTACCTGCACGCCCTGCGCGCTCAGCTGACTAAACACGCTGTTCAGTCCTTGCTCGCGCATCACTTCCACTTCCAGCGTGGAGGTATCCACCAGTCGATACTGGAAGCCCTCCAGCTGCGGCAGCGGACTGCGCGGAGCGAGATCCAGAATGAAGGTTTCGGATTGCAGCTTGGAGAGCAGCCCTTTCATCGACGTGTTTTCCACCAGCTCGCCGCTCTGGATGATGCCGATATTGCGGCACAGCATCTCCGCCTCTTCCAGATAGTGCGTGGTGAGAATGATGGTGGTGCCTTTGATATTCAGCTCTTTCAGGAAACTCCACATCGAACGGCGCAGTTCGATATCCACGCCCGCGGTGGGTTCATCGAGGATGAGCAGCTTCGGCTCATGCATCAAGGCTCGCGCAATCATCAGGCGGCGCTTCATCCCGCCCGAAAGCATACGCGCACGTTCGTTGCGCTTGCCCCACAGATCAAGCTGGTTAAGGTATTTTTCTGCACGCTTGTTGGCTTCGGCACGTTCCACGCCGTAGTAACCCGCCTGATTCACCACAATTTGCATCACGGTTTCAAACGGGTTGAAGTTGAACTCCTGCGGCACCAGCCCGAGCTGACGCTTGGCGTTGACCACATCTTTTTGCAGGTCATAACCAAACACGCGCACGCTGCCACCAGATTTATTCACCAGCGAGCTGATAATACCGATGGTAGTGGATTTTCCGGCACCGTTCGGCCCGAGCAAGGCGTAAAAATCCCCCGCTTCCACGTTGAGATCGAGTCCTTTCAGCGCCTGTACGCCGCCGGGATAGGTTTTGGTCAGCCCGGAAATTTCCAGTGCATATGTCATTGTGAATCCATACCTTATTGTTGTGACATCACAGCCACGTGTAATGATAGTGCGCGCGAACGAAGAGGCATGCGCTGTCGCGATAATAAAGATTGAGAAATCAAAGGAGTTTAGCAGAGAGTCAAGCCAGCCCATAAGCGGTTGGCTCACGGGCTGCGCAGTTTATCGCAGGCTGGGGAGATTAGCCTTGGACGATTGTGCGGTTATTCACCGGTCGGGATAACTTTGCCGATATACGGCAAATGGCGATAACGCTGCGCGTAGTCGATGCCAAAGCCCACCACAAACTCGTCAGGGATGGTGAAGCCGACGTATTCCACGGTGACATCCACTTCACGGCGCTCCGGCTTATCCAGCAAGGTACAAATTGCCAGCGATTTCGGCTCGCGCAGGCGCAGAATTTCGCGCACTTTGCTCAGGGTGTTGCCGGAATCGATGATGTCTTCGACGATCAGCACATCCTTGCCACGAATATCTTCGTCGAGATCTTTGAGGATTTTTACGTCGCGCGTGCTCGACATGCCGCTGCCGTAGCTGGAGGCGGTCATAAAGTCGACTTCATGCGGCACGTCGATGGTGCGGCACAGATCGGCCATAAACATAAAGGAGCCGCGCAGCAAACCTACTAACACCATTTCGCTGCCGCTGTCGCGGTAGTGCTCGCTAATCTGCTTGCCCAGTTCGGCAATCCGGGTTGCGATCTCTTGCTCGGAGATCATCACGTCGACGGTATGTTTCATTGCATGCGTCCAATTACGGTTTTTGGAAAGCCACGAAGTCTATCATAGTCGAGCTGGCGTCTAACGCCGCGCACAGAACGCAAACGATTCCGTGGCGAAATTTATCACGCTGACGTTAACTGTATGGACGAGTCCGCCCCTTCACCGCTTGGTTCTGGAGTTCCTATGACCGCTTCATCCAGTAAAAAAACACAGATTGGTACGCGCGATTTGCACCCGGAAACGCAGATGCTGAATTACGGCTACGATCCGCAGCTGTCGGAAGGCGCGGTAAAACCGCCGGTGTTTCTCACCTCGACTTTTGTCTTTAACAGCGCCGAACAGGGACAGGACTTTTTTGATTTCGTCGCCGGGCGCAAGCAGCCGCCAGAAGGCAAAAGTGGCGGATTAGTCTATTCGCGCTTTAACCATCCCAACAGCGAAATCGTTGAAGATCGGCTGGCGGTCTACGAAGGTGCGGAAAGTGCAGCGTTGTTCTCCTCCGGGATGTCAGCGATTGCCACCACGCTGTTGACGTTTGCCCGCCCTGGTGAGGTGATTCTGCACTCCCAGCCGCTGTACGGCGGCACCGAAACGCTGCTGAGCAAAACGCTACACGATCTGGAAATTAAAGCAGTGGGTTTCAGCGATGGCACCGACGAAGATAAGGTACATGAAGCGGCTAAGCTCGCATGGCAGCGCGGACGCGTGGCACTGATTTTGATTGAGACGCCAGCCAATCCCACCAACAGTTTGGTCGACATCCAGTTAATGCAGCAAGTTGCCGATGTGATTGCGCAGCAGCAAGGTTCACGGCCGATTCTCGCCTGCGACAACACCCTGCTCGGCCCGGTGTTTCAGCATCCGTTACAGCACGGCGCAGATTTGTCGCTCTATTCGCTGACTAAATATGTGGGTGGCCACTCGGATTTGATTGCCGGCGCGGTGCTCGGCAGTAAAGCGCTGGTGAGCAAGGTGCGTTCGCTGCGTAGCGCCATCGGCACTCAGCTTGATCCGCACTCCAGCTGGATGATCGGCCGCTCGCTGGAGACGCTGTCGTTGCGTATGGAGAAGGCGGCCAGCAATGCGGATAAAGTGGCGGCGTTTTTGCGCGAACATACACAGGTAGAAAAGCTGCATTGGCTGCCGTATCTCGATGCAGAGAGCCCAGCCGGCAAAACGTATCAGCGCCAGTGCAGCGGCGCCGGCTCGACCTTCTCATTTGATATTCGTGGCGGACAAGCGGCGGCGTTCCGCTTCCTCAATACGCTGGCGCTGTTCAAGCTGGCGGTGAGCCTGGGCGGCACCGAATCGCTCGCCAGCCATCCTGCCAGCACCACCCATTCGGGCGTGCCGCAGGAAGTGCGGCAACGCATTGGCATCAGCGATGCCACCGTGCGCCTGTCAATTGGTATCGAGCATCCCGACGACCTGATTGAAGATATACGTCTGGCGCTTGAAGCTGCGATTAACTGACGCTAAAGCCCAGCATCATGCCGGTATCTTCATGCTCGAGCAGATGGCAATGCGCCATATAGGCATTCTCAGCGTTGGCGACATAGTTGAAGCGCACCAGCACTTCGCTGCGCCAGCCGTTTACGCTGACAATGTCTTTCCAGCCGGCACGATGCGGCTCCGGCGGCTTGCCGTTTTCTGACAGGATGCGGAATTGTGTGCCATGAATGTGGAACGGATGCAGCATCGCATCGCCTTCGCCGGAGATGGTCCACTTCTCCAGTTTACCCAGTTCCACATTGAACATCGGCTTGGTCATATTGAAGGCCTGGCCGTTGATCTTGTTGCCGTTGTGGAAATCATACGCCGCAGCTTTACCGTGGCTGCCGTGATCCATCGCCATGTCACCATGATCCATCGGCTGCGCGCTGTTACTCATCGCCATGTTGCCATGATCCATTTTCACACCGCCCATGGCTTTGTCTCCGTAGCGATCCATCAGCGCCTGCATGCCTTGCTGATCAAGCTGCGGATCCATCATCAGCTGTAGCCAGCGGCTTTGCAGGCCATCCGTTGCAGGAACCGGTGGCAGATCCACCAGTTTGTCCGGCAGCGTACCGCTGGCCATCACGCGTAGCGGCATGATCTGCACCAGCGGCAAAGGTTGATCGAACGGGGCAAGCGTCATGCCCATCTGCGTAACCGGCAGCGTCACCATGTCGAAGGTTTTGCCATCCGACGTATCCACCATCACCTCAAAACGCTCGCCCGGTAACAACGGCAGGCTCGTCACTTTCACCGGTTCGGCCAGTAAACCGCCGTCGCTGGCGATCACATACAGCGGACGCCGATCGCTTGTCGCGATATGCAGCGAGCGCGCGTTACAGCCGTTGAGCAAACGCAGGCGCAGCCAGCCGCGCGGTACGGCATGCTGCGGATATGGCACGCCGTTGGTCAGCATCAGATCGCCAAACCAGCCCACCGCGGCGCGCATGATATCGAGTTGATAATCGATTTGCGTCCCCGCTTTATTCAGCTGTTTATCCTGGAAAATCAGCGGCACGTCATCTTCGCCCCACTGCATCGGCAGGCGCAGTTTGCCGGACGCTTCATCTTCCAGCAGCACCAATCCCGCCAGACCTTGCGCCACCTGATAGCCGGTTTTGCCGTGTTGATGCGGATGGAACCAGCAGGTGGCGGCCGGTTGATCCGGGGTAAAACTCACCTGACGCGTGGCACCTGGCGCAATGATCCCTTGCGGACCGCCATCAACATCGCCAGGAATTTCCAGGCCATGCCAGTGCAACGTAGTGGCTTCAGGCAGTTGGTTATGAATATTTACCGTGACGTTTTTTTCGCGCTGCAATCTGAGTGCTGGCCCTAACAATCCGCCGTTGTAACCCCAGGTGGGCACCGCTTTGCCGTTCCATTGGCTGCTGCCGGTCATGGCGATCAGCGTGTATTGCCCGCGTGCGTCAGGTTCCAAAATGGAAGGGATCGGCAATAACGGTCGCGTGGCGGCCATTAGTGAGCGGCTCCATAGCGGCAGCGCACCGGCGGCGCTGAGAGCGGCAGTCAACTTTAGAAAATGACGACGTTGCATATTCTTATCCTTGTCGTGAATAAGGGCACAGCGTAAACCTTTACCCTGCGGGAGGGTCAAGTGCTGAAACAGAATGCACTGAGAAAAAGCGCGTGAATGGCCCGAAAGGGCAAATTTAGCGGAATAGCGACAATAACTGTGCTAACGTCAATAAATTGTCCCTTGTTGAGAATCATTATGACGAAAAGCATCAAGATCCTGCTGCTGGCGGGACTCCTTGGCTTCTCCTCCACCAGTTTTGCCCTGAGTGAATCCGAAGCAGAAGATCTCGCCGACCTCACCGCGGTGTTCGTTTATCTGAAGAACGATTGTGGCTATCAGGATTTGCCGGACGCGCAGATTCGTAAAGCGTTGGTGTTTTTTGCCCAACAGAACCGTTGGGATCTGAGCAACTACAGCAACTACAACATGAAGTCGCTCGGTGAAGAGAGCTACAAGGATTTGAGCGGCATCGCCATTACCAACGACAAGAAGTGTAAGTCGTTAGCGCGCGATTCGCTGAGTTTGCTGGCTTACGTGAAGTAATCGGTTCCCCTTCGGTTGGTGCTCGCTGTCCCCCTCCTCTGTCCTCCCCCGCGAGCGGGGGAGGAAGATGCTGCTATATGTGAGTTGGGAGTTGCATGTGGCAGCGTCTCCTTCCCCCGCTTGCGGGGGAAGGCCGGGATGGGGGACAGCCAGCACGATCCAAACCTAAACCGTTAACTCCAGACCAATTCCACGCTCGCGCAGGTCGCGACATACCGCTTCATCCAGACGCGCATCCGTCACCACATCAGTCAGGCTATCAATCGGTGCCGCGCAGTACAGCGACCAGGAGCCGTATTTACTGCTGTCAGCCAGCAGCACCCGGCGGCGCGCATTGGCCAGCAAGTCCATCTTCAATCCGGCTTTATCTTCGGTTGGCGTGGTAATGCCGCGTTCGATACTCCACGAGTTACAGCTGACAAAGGCGATATCCGGATTGATGCTGCGCAACAGGCGACGCCCGTGCTCACCAATACACGACTGGCTGGAATCATCGATGCGTCCGCCAATAATGGTGGTTTCGATCTGCTTAAACTCGGATAAAAACAGCGCGATATGCAGATCGGCGGTGATAACGCGCAGCTTGAGATGCGTTAGCTGGCGCGCCAGCTCCAGCATGGTGGTGCCGGCATCCAATACCACCGCATCACCCGACTGCACATAACGGGCGGCAAACTGGGCAATGGCCTGTTTTTCCGCCAGATTACGCTGCATCTTCTCCAGCGTAGTGGGCTGGTTGGGGATAAAGCGATTGAGCGTGACGCCGCCGTGGCTGCGGCTAATGACGCCCTCCTTGTCCAGCTTAATCAGATCGCGGCGGATGGTCGCCGGCGAGGCGGAAATAGCGCTCACCAGTTGTTCAACGGTGACCAGATTATGACTCTTCAGATAGTCCATAATCTGGTCGAGACGGCTTTGTCCCTTCATATTTCCCTATGCAAGCTGCATCGCGAGTTTAATGGAGATTGCCATGCTCGCAGAGTTCGCTTTACCTGTCCAGGCGATATCAAATGCGGTACCGTGGTCCGCCGATGTGCGGATAAAGGGCAAGCCCGCAGTAATATTCACGCCATCATAGAAACCCAATAACTTCAGTGGGATATGTCCTTGATCGTGGTACATCGCGACCACCATATCGTACTGCCCTTCCTGACACTGCAGGAACACAGTATCGGGCGGGCATGGGCCATGCACATCAATGCCCTGCTGTTTCATCACGTTAATCGCAGGCGCGACGATAGTGATCTCCTCATCGCCGAACAGACCGTTTTCACCGGCATGAGGATTAACTCCCGCCACCGCGATGCGCGGCTTATCGAACCCAACGCGGCGCAGGAAGCTGTCGGCCATGCCGATCACCGTCTGAATGCGTTCACCGTTTAAGGTGTCGAGGAACTTACGCAGCGCGATATGCGTAGTAACGTGAATCACTTTCAGCTTATCGGTGTAGAGCACCATGGCATAGTTTTTAGTATTGGTGAGCTGTGCCAGCAGTTCGGTGTGGCCAGGATACAGGTGACCTGCCGAGTGCAGCGCTTCTTTATTCAGCGGTGCGGTCGCAATGGCGTGTACTTCTCCGGCCAGTGCCAACTCGGTGGCGCGCTTAACACAGCGCCACGCCAGATCGCCCGCCTCTTTCTGCACCACGCCCGGTTTTAGCGCATCCGCATCCGCCAGCGGTTCATCAATCACATTAATAATGCCCGGCGCGAAGTGCGCATCGTTAACCTGATCAAGCACGCGTAGCTCTGCCTGCGGCGTCACATTTAACCCCATCACCCGGCGCAGCGTGTTGGCGCAGCCGACTACGACGGCCGGCACGCCCGCTAAATCACCTTCTGCCAGCGCTTTAATGATGATCTCCGGGCCAATGCCCGCCGGATCGCCCATGGTAATCGCAATAATTTTATTCACTCAACTTCTCCTCAATAAAACGAATGGCTTCTACCAGGGTGTTTTCGTCACCAAAGCCACCTGCTTTGGTCATCACCGGCAGGTGTAATTCACTGTTAAGCAAAACCCCGTGCGGCACACAGCCCGCCACCAGGCCCTGAATCTGGAAACCGCTGGCACCTAATGCCTGCGCCACGGCAATCGCCACATCTCCGCCGGAGAGATAAAGCCCCGCAGGCTGCACCTGACGACAAACGGTGCTGGTTAACTGCGCGAGAAACTGGCAGATGCGTTCGCCTAATGCCTGCCGCGAAACCTGATGCTGCTGGCAGAGTTGCTCAATGTCGTGACGCTGATCGGCATGCTGCGTGGTGCGCAGCACGCAATGCGCGCCATCGTGCAGCGCCTGCAGCATCGCCTGTTGCCATTCGGCGGCTTGCGGCCAGGCAGGCTGGGCAAACAGCTGGCGGATATCAATATCGATAATGCGGATGTCGCGCTGGCTGGCAAGGCGCGCAATTTGCTGCTGCGCCATTGCGCTCATCGAACCCACCACCGCCAGCACCGGACGCGGCCGACGGGCAGCCAGCAGTTCGCCCAGCGCATCGCTCAGGCCTGAGGCTCCGGCCAATAGTGGCCGCTCATCTAGCGCGGCCGCCGCCGCCATTAATAAGGCAAGGTCGGCGTCCTGCTCGATATCCACCACCAGCAACCCCTGTTTGCTCGCCAGTACCTGGGCCAGTTGTGCGTCGCGTACCGTGGCGAGGTCGAGAGTCTCGCCGGGCAAGATGCTCTGCATTTGCAGGCACGTCAGCACATGGCTGCTGGTAACCGGGGTTTTGGGATCGCTGGCGAATTCGGTATCAATCAAACGCTGCTGATCGATCCAGACTTCACCGTTGCGCGTGGTACGCCCCAGTTTCGGCACCGCCGGCACTACCAATGCTAATTTTTTGCCGCTGGCCTGCAGCGCCGCGCTGATTTCCGCACCGGGATTGCCGCGCAGCGTGGAATCGATCTTCTTAAACAGCCAGCCATCGTTGACCATCGCCTGATGCTGCTCCAGCGCTGCAAGGGTGCGACGCGCCGCTTCTTGCGCGTTTACCGCGCGGCTATCGGTGCTGATCACCAGCACATCAGCGCTGCCAGCTGGATGGGGCGTGCTGCTGTCAAACAGCACATGCACGCGCGCTCCGGCGCGTGCCAGCCCGCTGCCCGCATCATTAGCACCGGTAAAATCATCGGCAATCACTAAGACGGGCGTTTTCCATGGCTGTGAAGTCATTTTCTCTCCTTTAGCGGCTACTGCCGTGCTGCAATGATTATATTCAATCATGATTGATTATATGTGAGCAAGATCAAATTAATTGAAATCAATTTGTCCTATAAAATTAGGCACTGAAATGATGGACCTCGCGCTGTTTGAGCAAAATTAATCATTCAGCACAAAAAACGCGATAAGGGTATGTAATGAATATCAACAGCACCGTGATAAGTGGCTTTCAGGCGCTTAATGACCTCAGCTATCTACTACGAGGTAAGAAGAGAGCCCTGCTGGTGACCGATAAGAATATCGAAGGCATTCCGGCGGTTCAGAGGCTGATCGCCCAGCTGCAGCAACAATTGGTTAGCCTGAGCATCGTCAATACGGTGCCGCCAGAGCCAAGCCAGCACGATGTGGCGGCCATTGTCGCTGCGCTACCGGCCACCGATGTCGATCTGGTGATTGGCGTCGGCGGCGGCAGCGTACTGGATGTCGCTAAGCTGCTCTCTATTCTGTGCGTCGCGGACGCGCCAACGCTGGATGCGCTGCTGGCCGGTGAAAAACCGCAGACGCGCACCCCTTCGCTGCTGATTCCCACCACGGCGGGCACCGGCTCGGAAGCCACGCCGAACGCCATTCTGGCGATCCCGGAGAAAGAGACCAAAGTCGGCATAATCACGCCGGTGATGCTGCCGGATTATGTCGCGTTGATACCGGAGCTCACCACCAGCATGCCACCGCATATCGCCTCTTCTACCGGTATCGATGCGCTGTGCCATCTGATCGAATGCTTTACCGCTACCGTGGCGAATCCGGTAAGCGATAACTATGCGCTGATCGGCATGAAAAAGCTGTTTGCCAGCCTCGAAACCACTCTCGCTGAGCCGGATAACCTTGAAGCGCGCCTGAATATGCTGTGGGCATCTTATTATGGCGGTGCGTCGATTGCGCATGCCGGTACCCATCTGGTACACGCCATGTCCTATCCGTTGGGCGGTAAATATCATCTGCCGCACGGTGTGGCTAACGCCATTCTGCTCGCGCCGTGCATGCGCTTTGTGCGTCCAGCGGCGGTGAGCAAATTCGCTCAGGCTTACGATCTGCTGCCCAATGCCGATACATCACTGGATGAAGAAGCCAAATCTCATGCGCTGGTTGAGTACTTCGCCGCGCTGGTAAAACGCCTAAAGCTGCCCGCCAGTCTTGAAGAGCTGGGTATCGGCCCGGATCACCTGCCGTATCTGGTTGAAGCCGCACTCGACGTGCAGCGTCTGATGAAGAATGTACCGATGAAAGTGGGCGCAGATGACGTACGCAACGTCTACCTGACGCTGTTTCCCGCTTTGAGCCACTAAGCATTATCGAGGACAACATGAGTAAGAAAATTCAGGGCGTGTTAACCGCCATCGTTACCACCTTCGATCGCGACGGTGCCTTTAATCCCGTCGCCCAGCGCGAGCAGGTCAAACGCCAGTTAAGTGCTGGCAACGGTATTTTCTGCGGCGGCACCAACGGTGAATTCTTCGTGCTGAACGAGCAGGAGAAGCTGGCGGTGACACAGACTTGCGTCGATGAAGTTAACGGCACCACGCCGGTAGTGGCGCACATTGGCGAAATCTCGACGCGTGAAACCATTCGTCTCGGCAAGCAAGTGGCGAAGCTGGGCGTGGATGCGGTTTCGGTGATTACGCCCTACTTCGTGCCGCTGAAACAGGAAGAGCTGATCGCCCACTATCGCGCGGTAGCTGACGCCATCGATGTGCCGCTGTTCCTCTATAACATCCCGGCGCGCACGGGCAACACGCTCCAGCCGGAGACCGTGCGCACGCTGGCTGCGCATCCGAACATCATCGGCATCAAAGATAGCGCTGGCAGCTATGAAAGCCTGAGCGGTTTTCTGCAGGCGGCAGCAGGCATCGATAGCTTCGATGTACTGAATGGCCCGGATTCGCTGATTCATCAGGGCTTCGTCGACGGCTGTTCGGCCTGTATTTCAGGGCTCGCCAACGTCGCCCCCAAAGAGATCAACGCCATTTGGGCACGCTTCCACGCTGGCGATATCGAAGGTTCTCGTCTGGCGCAGGAAAATGTCACCGGCTTGCGCACCGATCTGTATAGCGTCGGCTTCTCGCCGGCTGCAGTAAAAAAAGCGGTGTCGCTGCTCGGCTTTGACGTGGGCGATAGCCGCTATGCGGTGAGTTTCTCTGCCGATGAAGAGCAGAAAATTCGTCAGATCGTGAATCAATATTTGCAGTAATTACCGGGTGAGCGGCCTGCCAGGGCGCCATAAATGGCGACCCTACGCGTTTTGTAGGGTGCGCATTTATGCGCACCGTGTTAATCGCGGCACCGGCTCTTAGCTGTATTTTCAACATCGGGAAGATTTATGAAAGTCATCTGCACCTCACCGTCGTTTGCTAAATATGAGGCGACGCCCATTGAAACCCTGCAACAACAGGGTTTTGAGCTGATCACCCTGCCCGCCGATGCGCCGCTGAGCGCGCTTGAGCCGCATCTGGCTGATACGGTCGCGCTGATCGTCGCCTTTACCGACGTCAACGAGGCGCTGCTGGCGCTGGCGCCACAGCTGAAAATCGTCTGTAAGCACGGCGTGGGCGTCGACAATATCAATCTGGATGCCACGCGCGCACGCGGTATTTACGTCACTAACGTGCCGGACGCCAACAAACATGCGGTGGCCGATTTCGCCTTCGCGCTGATACTGAATTGCGCGCGCCAGGTAACTCAGGCGGCGATTGAAACGCGCGCCGGACACTGGCCGCGCATTTTTGCCACCGATGTCTACGGCAAAACGCTGGGCATTATTGGGCTGGGCAATATCGGCAAGCAGGTCGCGCTGCGCGCTAAAGGCTTCAACATGCGGGTGATTGCCTTCGATTTTTATCCAGATGAGACATTTGCTGCCGAGCACGGCATCGAATTCGTCACGCTGGATCAGCTGACGGAAACCAGCGATTTCATCACCCTGCATATGCCGCTGACCGACAAAACCCACCACCTGTTTGATGCCGCCCGGCTGAAACGCATGAAGAAGAGTGCCTTCCTGGTCAATGCCTCACGTGGCGGTGTGGTGAATGAGCAGGATCTCTATCAGGCGCTGCTGGATAACGTGATTGCCGGAGCTGCGGCTGACGTGTTCGTGCAAGAACCGCTGACGGAGCATCCGCTGTTCACGCTCAGCAACTTCATTCCCACCGCGCACCTCGCCGGTTACACCGACGGTGCCATCAGCACGATAGGCGAACGTTGCGTGACACAAATCGTGCAGTGCATTTGCCAGGGCGAACGCCCGCTTAACGTGATGAACGGGCTGGAATAATTCGCCGCCTCTCCCTGTAACCCTTTTTTCGAGTGGATAATTATTATGACTAACTCTGCACGCTCGAGTCGTATCCGTTGGTGGATCGCTGGCCTGATGTGGCTGGCCATCGCCATTAACTATATTGACCGCACCGTTCTCTCGGCTGCGGCACCGCATCTGATCAAAGAGCTCGATATCAATCCGGAAATGATGGGCTTTATCATGGCCGCATTCTTCTGGTCTTACGCGCTGCTGCAGATCCCGGCGGGCTGGTTTGCCGATCGCTTCGGCCAGAAAAAAGGCCTGGGAATTGCCGTCGGCTGGTGGTCAATCGCCACCATGGCGATGGGTCTGGCGACCGGCTTTAAATCGCTGCTGGCGCTGCGTTTAGCGCTGGGCGTAGGTGAAGCGGCTGCCTATCCGAGCAACGCCGGCATCACCGCGCGCTGGTTCCCGGACCGCGAACGCGCCACGGTGTCGGGCCTGTTCGACAGCGCCTCGAAGTTTGGGGGGGCGATGGCGATGCCGCTGATTGTGTTTATGATCGCCATGTTCGACTGGCGTCTGACCTTCCTCGCCATTGGTGCATTAGGGTTGTTCTGGGTTATCGCCTGGTACTTTATCTACGCCGAAAACCCGGAAGATCATCAGTCGATCAGCAAAGAGGAAGTGCGCTTTATCCGTGACGGCCAGGCGCAGAAGCATGGCGATAAAAGCGTGCGTCCGATGAAGTGGTACAAGCTGCTGCGCTATCGCAATATTTGGGCGATGTGCATTGGTTTCTTCACCATCAACTACACCTCCTACTTCTTTATCACCTGGCTGCCGACCTATCTGGTGAAAGATAAAGGCATGGATTTCCTCAAAATGGGGATGGTGGCTGCGCTGCCGCTGATTTGCGGCATGGTGATTGAAGTGCTGGCCGGTTGGGCATCGGATCGCATGGTGCATAACAAAGTGCTATCGCTGACCGCCACGCGCAAACTGTTCCTCACCATTGGGCTGTTGATGGCGCTGTGCATCGGCTTTGCGCCGTTTACCGACTCGGTGTTTATGACCGTGCTGCTGCTGTGTATCGCAAAATCAGGCACCACCGTTGCGGCCTCACAGGTATGGGCGCTGCCGGGCGATGTTGCGCCGCAAAACAGCGTATCGATTGTCGCCGGGCTGCAAAACACCGTCTCCAACATGGGCGGTGCCGTTGGCCCGATTATTACCGGCGCCATCGTCGGTGCGACCGGCCACTTCACTTGGGCGCTGGTGTTCTCGGCGGTGCTGGTGGTGATTGGTATCCTTAACTATCTGTTCCTGATGGGCAAAGTTGAACCTATCGTGGATGAGGAACAGGTGACGCACTCCCATTCCGTCGCCAGCGGCGCGGTGCGGTAATCGTCTGGAATGGGATCTTACGACGTAAGGTGCGCATTAATGCGCACCGGTATTACTTACCCGCAATAAACTGCCGGTATGCCGCGATCACCGCGAGAAAATCTTCCACACCACAAAACGACAGGCTCTCTTCGTCGTAATAGGTCATGCCCTCTTCCATGCCGTCATCTTCCAGCGCTAGCTGGTTGGCACGAATCATCACCTCTTCTTCGTCCAGCCACAGCGTGTATTCATGCCCCACACGCTGCCACTGATTAAGGGTACCTTTTACCTGTTGGGCGGCGGCTTCAACCTCATCCAGCAACGGCAGATTGTCTTTGACTTCTTCATTGAACCAGTGACCCACCGCTTCGTGGTCCATCGACATACGCACTTTGACCTGCCCGGTCAAATCACGCAGAAATTCATACTCCATGGGTTTGCCTCATACTGATGACGCGCCGTGCGGCACTGTCTTAGTGCATTTTGTGCGCAGCACGCTGAATAAAGTGGGATCGCGCTCGCATTATGCCTGGAGATGTCAGCGGAAAAAAGCGCATAAAAAAAGGGACGATTTTCATCGTCCCCTTGTTCATCCGGAAAACCGATTAAACGGCAGTCTGGAAGATCACGCTATCTGCTTTGTCAGTGTATTGTCCCAGCTGATCAAAGTTGAGGTAACGGTAAGTGTCTGCCGCGGTCTTATCCACCTGCAGCATGAACTGCTGGTACTCGTCCGGCGTTGGCAGTTTACCGAGCAGTGAAGCTACCGCAGCCAGTTCAGCCGATGCGAGGAACACGTTAGCACCGGTACCGAGACGGTTCGGGAAGTTACGGGTTGAGGTGGAAACCACCGTCGCACCGTCCGCCACACGCGCCTGGTTACCCATGCACAGTGAACAGCCCGGAATCTCAATACGCGCACCGCTCTTACCGAACACGCTGTAGTAGCCCTCTTCGGTCAGCTGTGCGGCGTCCATTTTCGTTGGCGGCGCAACCCACAGACGGGTTGGCAGCTGACCTTTATGGGCATCCAGCAGTTTACCGGCCGCGCGGAAGTGACCAATGTTGGTCATGCACGAACCGATGAACACTTCGTCGATCTTCTCGCCCTGCACGTCAGACAACCAGCGCGCGTCGTCTGGATCGTTCGGTGCACACAGAATTGGCTCTTTGATCTCGGCCAGATCGATGTCGATCACCGCAGCGTATTCGGCATCTGCATCGCCTTCCAGCAGTTGCGGATCGGTCAGCCATTTTTCCATGCCTTCAACGCGGCGTTCCAGCGTACGACGATCGCCGTAGCCTTCAGAGATCATCCACTTCAGCAGCACAATGTTCGAGTTGAGATACTCGATGATTGGCGCTTTATCCAGCTTGATGGTACAGCCGGCAGCAGAACGTTCAGCGGAAGCATCAGAAAGTTCGAAAGCTTGCTCAACTTTCAGATCAGGCAGGCCTTCAATTTCAAGAATGCGGCCAGAGAAGATGTTCTTCTTCCCTTTCTTCTCCACGGTCAGCAGACCCGCTTTGATGGCGTACAGCGGAATCGCATGCACCAGATCGCGCAGGGTGATGCCCGGCTGCATTTTACCTTTAAAGCGCACCAGCACCGATTCCGGCATGTCCAACGGCATTACGCCGGTCGCAGCAGCAAACGCTACCAGACCCGAACCAGCCGGGAAGGATATACCAATTGGGAAACGGGTATGCGAGTCACCGCCGGTACCCACGGTATCTGGCAGCAGCATACGGTTCAGCCAGCTGTGAATGATACCATCGCCCGGACGCAGCGAGACGCCACCACGGTTCATGATGAAGTCAGGCAGCGTATGGTGCGTGGTGACGTCGACCGGCTTCGGATAGGCCGCGGTGTGGCAGAATGACTGCATCACCAGGTCAGCAGAGAAGCCGAGGCACGCCAGATCCTTCAGTTCGTCACGCGTCATTGGACCGGTGGTGTCCTGAGAACCCACTGACGTCATTTTCGGTTCGCAGTAAGCGCCTGGACGGACGCCGTCTACGCCGCACGCACGACCAACCATTTTCTGTGCCAGTGAGTAACCACGGGTGCTGGCGGCAACATCTTTGGCTTGCACGAACACATCGCTGTGCGGCAGACCCAGTGATTCACGCGCTTTGGTGGTCAAGCCACGGCCGATGATCAGCGGAATACGACCGCCAGCACGGACTTCGTCCAGCAGCACGTCGGTCTTCAGTTCGAAGGTCGCCAGCACTTCATCGGTTTCATGATTGCGCACTTCGCCTTTGTATGGGTAAACGTCAATGACATCGCCCATGTTCAGACGATCAACGTCGAGTTCGATCGGCAGTGCGCCAGCATCTTCCATGGTGTTGAAGAAGATCGGGGCGATTTTACCGCCGAGGCACAGACCGCCGCCCTTTTTGTTCGGCACGTACGGGATATCGTCGCCCATAAACCACAGCACCGAGTTGGTGGCGGATTTACGTGAAGAACCGGTACCGACCACGTCGCCGACATAGGTCAGCGGGAAGCCTTTGGTCTGCAGCGCTTCGATCTGTTTGATCGGGCCAACGTTACCCGCATCGTCGGGTTCGATGCCTTCACGGGCGTTTTTTAACATCGCCAGCGCGTGCAGTGGAATATCCGGACGTGACCATGCATCCGGCGCCGGAGAGAGGTCGTCGGTGTTGGTTTCGCCGGTCACTTTGAACACGGTGGTGGTGATTTTTTCAGCCAGTTTTGGACGCTTCAGGAACCATTCGGCATCGGCCCATGACTGGATAATTTTTTTCGCGTGTGGGTTACCCGCTTTGGCTTTCTCTTCGACATCGTAGAAGTTATCGAACATCAGCAGCGTGTGAGACAGGGCTTCAGCGGCAATCGGCGCGAGCGCTTCATCTTCTAACGCTTCAATCAGCGCATGGATGTTATAACCGCCCTGCATGGTGCCCAGCAGCTCAACGGCTTTTTCGCGAGTAACCAGAGGAGAGTGGGCTTCGCCCTTAGTGACAGCTGCCAGGAAACCGGCTTTAACATACGCCGCTTCATCAACACCTGGTGGAACACGATTGACCAAAAGGTCGATAAGGAATTCTTCTTCACCCGCTGGCGGGTTTTTCAGCAGTTCAACCAGCGCGGCCATTTGGGAAGCATCTAACGGCTTAGGTACGATTCCCTGGGCAGCACGCTCGGCAACGTGCTTACGGTATTCTTCTAGCACGACGTTCTCCTCGCTCTCATTGTATAGCTTTCCGGCGCACCCCTTGATGCTGTCAAACAGTAGGGTGAGGTGCCCGGTTCCGCGTGGGGCAGCATAGCAGCATTTCGGCTGATTGTTAATCTGTTTACAAAAAAGCAACATCCGCGCGTTATTTAGCAGGTTCGTCTACGGATTGCGCGCGATCACATAAAAAAAGCAGGCGTTGAAAGCCTGCTTGCTGCATAAACGAGGAGAAACCGATTATCGATCGACCAATATAAACTCGCTGTCGTTATAACGTGCGCCCTGAATATTGTGCACGCTGAACAGCTCATCCAGCGTGGCGACATCAACCCCGCGTAATGTTAAATCGGCGGCGGCGCAGTTCTGTTCCAGATGGGCGATTTTACTGGCTCCGGGAATCGGCACGATAAAATCACCCTTCGCCAGCACCCAAGCCAATGCCAGCTGGGCGGCTGTGGCGTCATAACCTGCAGCCATCACGGAAAGTTGATTCACTAACTTCTGGTTATGTGCCTGCGCATCCTGCTGGAAACGCGGTAAAGAACGACGGAAATCATCTTCGGCTAGCCGCCGACAGGAAGTCGCGGTAAAAGGTTCGCTGGTGCTGGATAACAACGAACGGATTTTACAGGCGGCGCGTGCGGGCGTGGGCATTGCTTTTCTGCATGAAGGCACGGTGCGGGAAGATTTAGAACGCGGCGATTTAATTGAAATATTGGCAGAATTTACTGCGGTTGAAGAAGGATTCTGGCTCTACTATCCAAGCCGTAAATATCTTTCAGCGCCGCTGCGGCATTTATTGATTGGCTTAAAGAAATGAATAACCAATTAAAGCCATCCATTACGCGATCTATTTAAATAGTTAAATAAAAACAAAATGATTAATTATAAATAATTTTTAAAATTAAGGTGAAATAAAATAGGTTTGGCGTAGACTGCCTGCGGGCGCTTGAGGCAATTTGCTTCAAGCTGAAAAGATTGAGGTAGGTTGTGGAGCGTAAAACCGTGCAGTTAATTTTCATTAACCGCACGGGCAAGCGACATACCCTAACACCTGAGAAATGTCAGGGTAGTCGCTTGCTCGTGCTAAATCAAGAGGAACACGACTATGAAGTCAATATTCAGCAAGCTGATTATCAGCGGGCTCATTCTATTAGGATTGTGTCTGGTAAATCGCAGTTCACTCTGTGAATTACGATTACGGATATTCACTGCTGAATTATCGGCTGTTATGGCTTACGAAGCACGACAGTAAAACTTCTTTAGCGGGAGTTCGCTCCCGCTATTCCGGCATTGCGCATGTGTTAGCTCACGCGCCTTTTTTTTATTTCTTTATTTAACCAGAACGACTAATAAAAAACGGCTCCTTAAAGGAGCCGTTAATTTATTCAAAGCGAAAAGTTATTTCTTTTTCGCTTTCGGGTTCGGCAGGTCCGTGATGCTACCTTCGAATATTTCCGCTGCCAGGCCAACAGACTCATGCAGCGTTGGGTGCGCGTGAATGGTCAGCGCGATATCTTCGGCATCACAGCCCATTTCAATCGCCAGACCAATCTCACCCAGCAGCTCGCCGCCGTTGGTACCGACAATCGCGCCACCGATGACACGGTGCGTTTCTTTGTCGAAGATCAGCTTGGTCATACCGTCTGCACAATCAGAAGCGATCGCACGGCCTGAAGCTGCCCACGGGAAGGTAGACACTTCGTAGCTGATGCCTTTCTCTTTGGCTTCTTTCTCGGTCAGACCCACCCAGGCAACTTCTGGCTCGGTATAGGCAATGGATGGGATTACTTTCGGGTCGAAGTAGTGCTTCAGACCGGAGATCACTTCCGCCGCGACGTGGCCTTCGTGCACACCTTTGTGCGCCAGCATTGGCTGACCCACGATGTCACCGATGGCATAGATGTGCGGTACGTTGGTGCGCATCTGCTTGTCGACGCGGATGAAGCCGCGATCGTCCACTTCCACGCCTGCTTTACCAGCATCCAGACCTTTACCATTCGGTACACGGCCAATCGCCACCAGCACCGCGTCGTAACGCTGTGCGTCAGCTGGCGCTTTTTTGCCTTCCATCGATACGTAAATACCGTCGTCTTTCGCTTCAACCGCGGTGACTTTGGTTTCCAGCATCAGGTTGAATTTCTTGCTGATACGCTTGGTGAAGACTTTCACCACGTCTTTATCGGCAGCCGGGATCACCTGGTCGAACATCTCAACCACGTCGATCTCTGAACCCAGCGCTTTGTAAACGGTGGCCATTTCCAGACCGATGATGCCGCCGCCCATAACCAGCAGACGCTTCGGCACTTCTTTCAGTTCCAGCGCATCGGTAGAGTCCCACACGCGCGGATCGTTGTGCGGAATAAATGGCAGTTCGATTGGACGAGAACCGGCCGCGATGATCGCGTTGTCGAAGTTAATGGTGGTTGCGCCACCTTCACCCTCTACCACCAGCGTGTTAGCACCGGTGAATTTGCCGAGGCCAGTAACCACCTTCACTTTACGACCTTTCGCCATACCCGCGAGGCCGCCAGTGAGTTGGTTAATCACCTTCTCTTTCCAGCTACGAATTTTGTCGATGTCAGTTTGCGGCTGGCCAAACACGATACCGTGCTCTTC
This sequence comes from Pantoea sp. USHLN256, assembly GCF_037149875.1. NCBI lineage: Bacteria > Pseudomonadati > Pseudomonadota > Gammaproteobacteria > Enterobacterales > Erwiniaceae > Pantoea > Pantoea sp. USHLN256. Next base: position 85,314 of record NZ_JBBCQO010000005.1, read on the forward strand.
CAGGGCTTTTGCTTCGTCGATCACTTTGGCGACGTGCAGCAGCGCTTTTGACGGGATACAGCCTACGTTCAGACAAACACCGCCGAGGGTGCTGTAACGCTCAACGATTACGGTTTCCAGACCTAAATCAGCGCAACGGAAGGCTGCAGAGTAACCTGCAGGACCTGCCCCAAGTACCACGACTTGAGTTTTAATCTCTGTACTCATCATGACCTCTTGTTTGATTACCGGCAGTCAGGAGAAAGCTTTTCCCAAGCTATAATGCCCTATATCCGCCGGGACATTTCACCGCGAGAGTTTACAGAATTGTTAACAAACTGCCAACCGCGGCAACATTGAATGCTTACAACAAGGCCGGCTTACGCCGGCCTTGATTAACTTCACATCACCAGACGGCGAATGTCGGACAGTGTGTTGTTGATGATGGTGATAAAGCGCGCACCATCAGCACCGTCGATCACGCGGTGGTCGAAGGAGAGTGAGATAGGCATCATCAGACGCGGCTCAAACTCTTTACCGTTCCACACCGGCTCCATCGCTGACTTGGAAACACCGAGGATAGCCACTTCCGGCGCGTTGACGATCGGCGCGAAGTGCGTAGTGCCCAGGCCGCCAAGGCTGGAGATGGTGAAGCAACCGCCCTGCATGTCGCCCGCGGTCAGCTTGCCATCACGTGCTTTCTTAGAAATCGCCATCAGCTCGCGCGACAGTTCAGTGATGCCTTTTTTGTTCACATCTTTGAACACCGGAACCACCAGACCGTTTGGCGTATCTACCGCCACACCGATGTTGATGTATTTCTTCAGTGTCAGTTTCTGTGCATCTTCAGACAGTGAACTGTTGAAGCGTGGCATCTGCTCAAGAGCAGCGGCAACGGCTTTCATGATGAACACCACGGGTGTGAATTTCACATCCAGTTTACGTTTCTCCGCTTCAGCATTCTGCTGTTTGCGGAAGGCTTCCAGATCGGTGATGTCGGTTTTGTCGAAGTGGGTAACGTGCGGGATAACCACCCAGTTACGGCTCAGGTTGGCACCCGAGATTTTCTGGATACGACCCAGTTCCACTTCTTCGATTTCGCCAAACTTGCTGAAGTCTACTTTCGGCCAAGGCAGCAGACCAGGCAGGCTTCCGCCGCTGGCAGCAGCAGCCGGAGCCGCTTCAGCGCGTTTCACCGCGTCTTTAACGTAAGTCTGCACGTCTTCTTTCAGAATGCGACCTTTGCGGCCGGTGCCTTTGACTTTCGCCAGGTTGACACCGAACTCGCGCGCCAGGCGACGAATCACCGGCGTAGCGTGCACGTAAGCATCGTTCTCAGCGAACTCGCCTTTAGCATCCGCTTTCGCAGGGGCAGGCGCGGCGGCAGGTTTAGCGGCTTCGGCTGCCGGAGCGGCTTCCTGCTTAGCTGCTGGAGCCGCAGCCGGTGCCGCGCCTTCCACTTCGAACACCATGATGAGTTTACCGGTGCTGACTTTATCGCCAGTCGACACTTTCAACTCTTTCACGGTACCGGCGAACGGTGCAGGCACTTCCATTGACGCTTTGTCGCCTTCAACCACGATCAATGATTGTTCAGCAGTAACTTTGTCGCCGACTTTCACCAGAATCTCGGTGACTTCAACTTCATCGCCACCAATGTCCGGCACGTTGACGTCTTTCGCGCCAGAGGCCGCAGGGGCTGCTGCTGGAGCCGTTTCCTGTTTGGCTGCTGGAGCCGCAGCAGGCGCTGCGCCTTCTGCTTCGAATACCATGATCAGTGAGCCGGTATTCACTTTATCGCCGGTGGCGATTTTGATCTCTTTCACCACACCCGCGAACGGTGCAGGGACTTCCATTGAGGCTTTGTCGCCTTCAACGGTGATCAGTGACTGCTCAGCGGCAACGGTGTCGCCCACTTTGACCAGAATCTCGGTAACTTCAACTTCGTCGCCGCCGATGTCCGGTACGTTGACCTCTTTGCTAACCGCAGCAGCGGCAGCAGCTGGAGCAGGAGCGGCTTCCGCTTTCTTCTCTTCTGCTGGCGCTGGCGCCGCTTCTGCGGCACCTTCTGCGTCAAAGATCATGATGAGTTTGCCGGTTTCCACTTTGTCACCGGTTGAGATTTTGATCTCTTTCACCACGCCGGCCTGCGGCGAAGGCACTTCCATTGAGGCTTTATCACCTTCTACGGTGATCAGCGACTGTTCAGCTTCAACCTTGTCGCCCACCTTCACCAGAATTTCGGTGACTTCAACTTCGTCTGCCCCGATGTCCGGCACGTTAATTTCAATAGCCATTACTCTCTTACCTCTTAAGCCAGACGCGGGTTAACTTTATCGGCGTCGATGTTGAACTTGGTGATTGCTTCTGCCACCACTTTCTTATCGATTTCGCCGCGTTTAGCCAGCTCACCCAGCGCAGCCACAACCACATACGATGCATCCACTTCGAAGTGGTGACGCAGGTTTTCGCGGCTGTCTGAACGACCGAAGCCGTCAGTACCCAGCACGCGATAATCGCTGGAAGGTACGTAGCTGCGAACCTGTTCTGCGAACAGCTTCATGTAGTCAGTTGATGCGACAGCCGGCGCCTCGTTCATCACCTGCGCGATGTACGGTACACGTGGCTCTTCGGTTGGGTGCAGCATGTTCCAGCGCTCGCAATCCTGGCCATCACGCGCCAGCTCGGTGAACGAGGTCACGCTGTAGACGTCAGAACCGATGCCATAATCTTTCGCCAGGATCTGCGCGGCTTCACGCACGTGACGCAGGATTGAACCTGAACCCAGCAGCTGCACTTTGCCTTTGCTACCGTCTACGGTTTCCAGCTTGTAGATACCCTTACGGATACCCTCTTCCGCACCCTGCGGCATCGCCGGCATGTGGTAGTTTTCGTTCAGCGTGGTGATGTAGTAGTAGATGTTCTCCTGCGCTTCGCCGTACATACGCACCAGGCCATCTTGCATGATGACCGCCACTTCGTACGCGTAAGACGGATCGTAAGAGATACAGTTCGGGATGGTCAGCGACTGAATGTGGCTGTGACCATCTTCGTGCTGCAGGCCTTCGCCGTTCAGTGTAGTACGACCGGAGGTGCCGCCGACGAGGAAGCCGCGCGCCTGCTGATCGCCCGCCAACCACATCAGATCGCCGATGCGCTGGAAACCGAACATCGAGTAATAGATGTAGAACGGAATCATCGGCAGGTTGTTGGTGCTGTAAGAGGTCGCCGCTGCCAGCCAGGATGAACCTGCGCCCAGCTCGTTGATCCCTTCCTGCAGAATCTGGCCTTTCTCGTCTTCTTTATAGTAAGCAACCTGCTCGCGGTCCTGCGGGGTGTACTGCTGACCGTTCGGGCTGTAGATACCAATCTGACGGAACAGACCTTCCATACCGAAGGTACGGGCTTCATCCGCGAGGATCGGAACCAGGCGATCTTTGATCGACTTGTTCTTCAGCATCACGTTCAAGGCACGCACGAAGGCGATGGTGGTGGAGATCTCTTTATTCTGCTCTTCCAGCAACGGACGGAACTCTTCCAGCGTTGGCATTTCCAGCTTCTCGCTGAATTGCGCCTGACGCGTTGGCAGGTAGCCGCCCAACTTCTCACGTTGACCGTGCAGATAGTTGTACTCTTCAGAGCCTTTTTCGAAGGTCACGTACGGCAGCTCTTCGATTTTCTCATCAGCAACCGGCACGTTGAAGCGATCGCGGATGTAGCGAACGCCATCCATGTTCATCTTCTTAACCTGGTGCGCGATGTTTTTGCCTTCGGCAGTATCACCCATACCATAGCCTTTAATGGTATGTGCCAGAATCAGCGTTGGCTGACCTTTGGTCTCCTGCGCTTTTTTCAGTGCTGCGTAGACTTTCTTCGGATCGTGGCCGCCGCGGTTCAGGGCGAAGATCTCTTCGTCTGACCAATCTTTCACCAGCGCTGCGGTTTCCGGGTATTTACCGAAGAAGTGCTCGCGCACGTAGGCGCCGTCACGGGATTTGAAGGTCTGATAATCGCCGTCAACGGTTTCGTTCATCAGTTGAATCAGCTTGCCGCTGGTGTCCTGACGCAGCAGTTCATCCCAACGACCGCCCCAGATCACTTTGATCACGTTCCAGCCAGCACCGGCGAAGATGCCTTCCAGCTCGTTGATGATCTTACCGTTACCGGTGACCGGGCCATCCAGACGCTGCAGGTTACAGTTGATGATGAACACCAGGTTATCCAGCTTCTCACGGGTGGCGATAGTGATCGCACCTTTGGATTCCGGCTCATCCATCTCGCCATCACCGAGGAAGGCGTATACGGTTTGTGCTGAAGTGTCCTTCAGGCCGCGGTGTTCCAGATACTTCAGGAATTTCGCCTGATAGATCGCCGACAGCGGGCCAAGGCCCATAGAAACGGTCGGGAACTGCCAGAAGTCTGGCATCAGTTTCGGGTGCGGATAAGAAGAGAGGCCGTTGCCATGCACTTCCTGACGGAAGTTGTTCATCTGCTCTTCGGTCAGACGACCTTCAAGGAAGGCACGTGCATAGATGCCCGGAGAGATATGGCCCTGGAAGTAAACCAGATCGCCGCCGTCTTTGTCGCTACGCGCGCGGAAGAAGTGGTTGAAGCACACTTCATAAATGGTCGCGGAAGACTGGAAGGAGGACATATGGCCACCCAACTCCAGATCTTTCTTCGACGCACGCAGCACCGACATGATGGCGTTCCAACGAATTGCGGAACGGATACGACGTTCAAGAGAGGTGTTGCCCGGATAGTCCGGCTCATCTTCAACAGCAATAGAGTTAATGTAGTTGCTGATTGCAGAGGAACCTGCGGCAACTTTCACGCCACCTTTGCGTGCTGCACTCATTACCTGATCAATCAGATACTGCGCGCGCTCAACACCTTCTTCACGGATGACCGATTCGATCGCTTGTAGCCAATCACGAGTTTCGATCGGATCCACGTCATTCTGTAAACGTTCTGACATGGGGTGTATTCCTTATCTGTGTCTAATACGTTGAAATTATCAGGAGCCTGTCTGCTTGTGCTTTGCTTCTGGTTCACAGCACAAGAAGACAGGCCCGTCGTGTTTTCCGCACGTTCGTTGCCGTGCGTTATTCCTTACGTTGCTGTAAACGACGCAGGGAGCGTTCACGACGACTCTGCTCCCGACTTCTATCCAGCAAGATTTCCTCAATGAACGCCAGGTGACGATGAGAGGCCTCGCGTGCTTGTTCTGGCTCACGAGCCACAATCGCCTCGAAAATACTGGCGCGGTGACCGCTCACTTTCGCCAGCATTTCCCGGCGAGCGTAGAGCAATTCAAAATTCTGACGGACGTTTTGTTCCAGCATAGGGCCCATGGAACGCAGCAAATGCAGAAGCACCACATTATGAGCGGCTTCTGTGACAGCGATCTGATACTTCATCACTGCATCGGCTTCGGCATCGAGATCGCCGCTGTCCTGTGCCTGCTGAATGTGAACATGGCAGTCGCGGATGCGCTGCAGATCTTCATCGGTGCCCCGCAGCGCCGCATAATAGGCAGCAACGCCTTCCAGCGCATGGCGGGTTTCCAGCAGGTCAAACTGAGATTCTGGATGTTCGGCAAGCAGCCCGACCAGCGGGTCGCTTAGGCTTTGCCAGAGATTTTTTTGGACGAAGGTGCCACCGCCCTGACGACGCATCAGCAGGCCTTTAGCTTCCAGGCTCTGAATCGCTTCGCGCAAGGATGGACGTGAGACATCAAACTGTTTCGCCAGTTCACGCTCGGGGAGCAGTTTTTCTCCCGGCTGGAGCGTCCCTTCCATAATCAGGGATTCCAGTTGCTGCTCAATTGCATCAGAGAGCTTGGGTTGGCGAATTTTACTGTAAGCCATCTTCCCTTCTTATCAGCCAAACGTCCGGAGTAAATTGGTAATACCAATTGAAAAATGGTGCCGGTAAAGTAACAAAGTATTCACCTTGTGTCTATATGGGCGAGGTCACACTTCAGGGGAAGATCGTAGCAGTGATGCGCTAACTCACCGGGATAGAGTGAAAAATTACTGGGCGGCAACAAATGTTAATGAATTGCACTTTTACCTAACCTTACACTGAGTTAGCGCCGTCAAAACCGTGCAACCATAAGTGAAAGCTATTCGTGTTCACGATTTTTTCGTGGCAGAAATATTGCGACCGGCGCGCAGTGAATGCTGCTGCTTTTTCAGTCATCTCTCAGCACAAAAAGCAAAAGCAGGTGCAAAGCGGCGCGCTTATCACTATTCTGAACGCCGTGGTAGCTCATGCATGCACACAGCACGCCAGATACCGTAAAGAAAAGAGTACATTAGGGTAAACGACCTTACAGTGCGCGCACTGCAGGTGCACAATAACAACATCACGAGGTTTGTATGGAACAACAGCATGGCGACACGCTGCACCGCGGCTTAAAGAATCGCCATATTCAGCTGATTGCGCTGGGCGGAGCCGTAGGTACTGGCCTGTTTCTGGGTAGCGCATCAGTGATTAAATCGGCGGGTCCCGCCGTGATTCTCGGTTATGCGATTGCCGGTTTTATTGCCTTTCTGATTATGCGCCAACTGGGCGAAATGGTGGTTGAAGAGCCGGTTGCCGGAAGCTTCAGCCACTTCGCCTACAAATACTGGGGCAACTTCGCCGGTTTCGCCTCGGGCTGGAACTACTGGGTGCTGTATGTATTGGTCGCCATGGCTGAATTGACCGCCGTCGGCAAATACGTGCAGTTCTGGTGGCCGGACTTCCCCACCTGGGCTACTGCCGCCATCTTCTTTGTACTGATCAACGCCATCAACCTGACCAACGTTAAAGTGTTTGGTGAGATGGAGTTCTGGTTCGCGATCATCAAAGTCGTCGCGGTTATCGGCATGATCCTGTTCGGCGGCTGGCTGCTGTTTAGCGGCAACGGCGGCCCACAGGCTAGCGTAAGCAACCTTTGGGATCAGGGCGGTTTCTTGCCGCACGGCATGGCCGGGCTGGTGATGATGATGGCAATCATTATGTTCTCGTTTGGTGGTCTGGAGCTGGTGGGCATTACCGCCGCAGAAGCCGACAATCCAGAAGAGAGCATCCCGAAAGCCACCAACCAGGTGCTGTGGCGTATCCTGATTTTCTATATCGGCTCACTGGCTGTATTGCTTTCGCTGCTGCCGTGGACGCGCGTAACAGCTGATACCAGTCCGTTCGTGTTGATCTTCCATGAACTGGGCGATGCTTTTGTCGCCAACGCGCTGAACGTGGTGATCCTGACGGCTGCACTGTCGGTCTACAACAGCTGCGTTTACTGCAATAGCCGCATGCTGTTCGGCCTTGCGCAACAAGGCAACGCGCCAAAAGCGCTGTTAAAAGTCGATAGCCGCGGCGTGCCAGTCGCCACCATTCTGGTCTCTGCCGTTGCGACCTTGCTGTGCGTCCTGATTAACTACCTGATGCCAGGTGAAGCCTTTGGTCTGCTGATGGCGCTGGTGGTTTCCGCTCTGGTTATCAACTGGGCGATGATCAGCCTGGCGCATCTGAAATTCCGTAAGAAGAAAGACCAGCAAGGCGTGACCACCCGCTTCAGAGCGGTGCTCTATCCGCTGGGTAACTGGATCTGTCTGGTGTTCCTGGCCGGCGTGCTGGTCATTATGCTGATGACGCCGGGCATGGCGATCTCGGTATGGCTGATTCCGGTCTGGCTGGTGATTCTGGGTATCGGCTACACCATTAAGAACAAACTACAGAAAGCCTAATGTTATTCCCTGCCCGGCACGCTGTTGCCGGGCAGTTCCTCTGATCTGGCTCACACTTTTTCCCGCCCGCGCGTTTTGTCCATCTACCCGACCATTTACTCCCCAGCAGATTACTGATTTTGCACAGATAATTTCTGCTCATCTAGTCGCTGGAGACGATCAATGAAAGGAGCAGCCCTCTCGTTCCGGGAGAAACTGGGATATGGCATGGGCGATGCCGGATGCAACATGATTGGTGGCGCCATCATGCTGTTCCTCAATTATTTCTACACTGATGTGTTTGGCTTAGCCCCGGCGCTGGTCGGCACGCTGTTGCTCTCGGTGCGCGTGCTGGATGCGGTGACCGATCCGATCATGGGCGCCATTGCCGACCGAACCCAGAGCCGCTGGGGCCGTTTCCGCCCTTGGCTGCTGTGGGTTTCCGTGCCCTACGTGCTGTTCAGCGTCTTGATGTTTACCACGCCGGGCTGGAGCTACGACAACAAAGTTATCTGGGCATTTGTCACCTACTTCCTGATGTCGCTGACCTATACCGCCATCAACATCCCTTACTGCTCGCTGGGTGGCGTGATTACCAACGATCCCGGAGAACGCGTGTCGTGCCAGTCGTATCGCTTTGTGATGGTGGGCGTTGCCACGCTCATTCTTTCGCTTTCGCTACTGCCGATGGCCGAGTGGTTTGGTGGCGACAATAAAGCACGCGGCTATCAGCTGGCGATGAGCGTGTTGGCGCTGATTGGTCTGGCCATGTTCCTGTTCTGTTTTGCTACGGTGCGCGAACGCATTCGACCTGCGGCGCCAAGCAATGATGATTTGAAACAGGACCTGCGCGACGTATGGAAGAACGATCAGTGGGTGCGCATTCTGCTGCTGACGTTCTGTAACGTCTGCCCTGGTTTTATCCGCATGGCGGCCACCATGTATTACGTCACCTGGGTGATGGGCCAATCGACGCACTTCGCCACGCTGTTCATCAGCCTTGGCGTCATCGGCATGATGTTTGGCAGCACGCTGGCGAAAATTCTTACCGACCGCTGGTGCAAGCTCAAAGTCTTTTTCTGGACTAACATCGCGCTGGCGCTGTTCTCCTGCGGCTTTTACTGGATCGATCCACACGCCACCGTCGCGGTGGTGATCGCCTATTTCTTGCTGAATATCCTGCACCAAATTCCCTCGCCGCTGCACTGGTCGCTGATGGCCGACGTGGATGATTACGGTGAATGGAAAACCGGCAAACGCATCACCGGTATGAGCTTCTCCGGCAATCTGTTCTTCCTGAAAGTTGGGCTGGCGGTTGCCGGTGCGATGGTAGGTTTCCTGCTGTCGATATATGGCTACGATGCCGGTGCCAAACAACAGGCACCCAGCGCCACTAACGGCATCATGCTGCTGTTTACCGTGATTCCAGGCGTCGGCTATCTGATAACCGCTGGCGTGGTGCGCTTGATGAAAGTAGATCGCAAAATGATGCGCACCATTCAGGCCGATCTGGCACTACGCCGTGCCCATTCACATCACGTATCCCCTATCGCGTCCTCAGCGACTACGCAACCCGGAGAGATCAAATGAGCTGGCCCAATCCTTTTATTACCCAACGCGCCGATCCCTTTATTCTGCGTCACGCGGATGGCTACTATTTTATCGCCTCGGTGCCGGAATATGATCGACTAGAGATTCGCTATGCGTCTACGCTGGCTGGCCTGATTGATGCGCAAGCCGTTACCGTATGGCACAAACCCGATACCGGCCCGTTCAGCGCATTAATTTGGGCACCAGAACTGCACCACATAAATGGGCAATGGGTGATCTATTTTGCCGCCGCGCCGACGCGCGAAATTAAAGATGGGCTTTTCCAGCACCGCATGTATGCGCTGGTGTGCAATGATGCCAATCCGCTCAGCGGCAACTGGCAACCTTGCCGTCGCGTCCACACGCCCATCGACTCCTTCTCGCTGGATGCCACTTACTTCTCGCATCAGGGCAAACACTGGTATCTGTGGGCGCAGAAAGACCCGGCTATTCCCGGCAACTCCAACCTTTATCTCGCCGAGCTACTCAATCCCTGGACATTGAAAAGCGCCCCGCTGATGCTGAGCCGACCTGAGTACGAATGGGAATGCGCAGGGTTTAGCGTGAATGAAGGGCCGGCAGTGATTCAGCACGGTGAACGATTGTTTGTCACCTACTCCGCCAGCGCCACCGATGAAAATTACTGCCTTGGCATCTTAAGCATTGATGTGTCAGCCGATCCGCTTAACATCAGCGCCTGGCATAAATCGGCGCGTCCGGTATTTGCCACCAGTTGGGATAATCAACAATACGGGCCAGGGCATAACAGCTTTACGGTGGATGAGGCGGGGCGGGATGTGCTGGTGTATCACGCACGTAACTATACGGAAATTGAGGGCGATCCGCTGTGGGATCCGAATCGCCATACGCGATTAAAGTACGTTGACTGGCGCGAAGACGGCACACCGGATTTCGGCGTGCCGCCGGCCGATCACACCAGCGTGCCGTAGATGGTCAATAGCGCCACCACCACCACTAGCACCAGAGAAATACGTTTCGCGAGCGCCACCGCAACACGTGGCGTTTCGACTTTATCCATGTGCGGATCGCGTGCCAGCGAGAACTGCGCCAGGCTGGTCAGCACCTGATACTGCGGGCGATGCAGATCGCCAAGCGCGGCAAACCACGCCGGCAGCGCACGCTCGCCGTGCCCGAGTAGCGCGTAAGCCACACCGGCAAGGCGCACAGGAATCCAGTCCAGCAAGTGCAGCAGGCGATCAACGCCAGATTGCGAACGCTGCAGCGGCGAATGGTGTTTCGCCAGCCAACTCTGCCAGGCGCGCAGAAATGCATAACCCACCAACAGCACCGGACCGTAAGGACCGCCAACCACAAACCAGAACAGCGGCGCCAGATAGTAGCGGAAGTTAATCCATATCAGCGCATTCTGCAGTTCACGCAGGAACTCGCGTTCGCTGCACTCAACAGGCACACCGTGAATCAGCGTCAGTTCGGCGGCCATCGCCTGATGGGCTGCTTCATCGTCATGGCTCGCGGCTTTAAGGTAGTTGTGATAGTGCAGCCGTACCGAACCGGCGCCAATGCACAGCAAACCCACCACAATCCAGAACAGCAGTTGCGCTACGCCAAACAGAATACCTTTCAGGCTCCACACCACCAGCCAGACGATCAGCATCGCCATGACGGTCATCAACAGCGTGCGCAGCAGGGAAAAGCGCTGACGTCTCCGGAACAGCGGCTCAAGCCGATGATCCAGTTGCCAATGTTCACCCAGCTTAAAAAGGCGTTCCCAACCTAAGACTAATAACAAGCTAAACAACGTCATACCTGCTCCTGCTGTTTCAGGAATTCTCCTGCCTGATAGACTCTTTATATCGCGGCCAGTCAAACGAGAGCCCCGGATCCGTTTTACGTTCCGGCGCTATATCGCTGTGGCCGGTAATGCGCGACGGCGTCAATGGATAGTGCTGCAATAACAACGCCGTCACCTGTTGCAAAGTGGCATATTGCGCATCGGTATACGGCAGCGTATCGGTGCCCTCCAGCTCAATGCCCATCGAAAAATCATTGCAGCTTTCACGCCCTTCAAATTGTGATACCCCAGCGTGCCAGGCGCGCTGATCGAAAGAGACGTATTGCACCAACTCACCATCGCGGCGAATCAAACAGTGTGCTGCCACGCGTAGGTGGGCGATCTCGGCAAAATAGGGATGCGCATCCGCAGGCAACGTGCCGGTAAACAGCCGATCGATCCACGGCCCGCCAAACTCACCGGGCGGTAAGCTAATGTTATGAATCACCAACAGCGAGGGAACTTCATCATTCGGACGCTGATTAAAGTGGGGTGAAGGTACTTTGCGCGCGCTGGTGATCCAGCCCTCTTCCAGTTTCATGCCGTTAAATCCTCAGCAAAATCAGGCTGAGAATAACATGTTTCAGAGAGCAGACTTGCGACTTAATGCGCCAGCAACCCGGAGTTAAGGATACTAAACATTTCACCTGCAGCAACTGGCAATGGCCGATAAATCAGGCTAAGGTGAGCGCACAAAATCTCGTCTTGTGGAGTGGTAAACCATGGCAACGCGTCGTTACGATCCCGATCATCGCCGTCAGGAATTGATTAAGCGTATTGAGCAAGATATCCCTGAAGCCGTTGCCCGCGCGCTTCAGGAGGACCTGGGCGGCGAAGTGGATGCCGATCGCGATATCACCGCGTTACTGCTGCCAGCCGAGAAGCAGGCTGTGGCGCAGGTAATCACGCGTGAAGTCGGTGTTTTTTGTGGTAAACGCTGGGTGGAAGAGGTGTTTATCCAATTGGGCAATAAAGTGAGCATCAACTGGCATGTTGAAGATGGACAAACGCTGGTTGCCGATCAACTGCTATTTGAGCTCAGTGGCCCGGCGCGCCTGCTTTTAACCGCAGAACGCACTGCGCTTAACTTCGTACAAACGTTGTCTGGTGTGGCTACTGAAGTCAGCCGCTATGTCGCCCTGCTGCAAGGTAGCAACACGCAACTGCTCGACACGCGTAAAACCTTACCCGGCCTGCGTACCGCGCTGAAATATGCGGTGCTGTGCGGTGGCGGTAACAATCATCGCTTAGGTTTGTCGGATGCTTTTCTGATTAAAGAAAACCACATTATTGCCAGCGGCTCAGTGCGCAACGCGGTAGAAAAAGCGCTGTGGCTATCGCCCGATGTGCCGGTTGAGGTCGAAGTCGAATCACTGACGGAACTGCAGGATGCCATTGATGCTGGCGCGGACATCATCATGCTGGATAACTTCAGCCTTGAAATGATGCATGAAGCGGTGGCGCTAACCAATAAACGTGCGCTGCTGGAAGTCTCTGGCAACGTTACCGAAACCACGTTGCCACACATTGCCCAGACCGGCGTGGACTACGTTTCCGTTGGTGCGTTAACCAAGCATGTGCGCGCGCTGGATTTATCGATGCGCTTCCGCGACCTTTAATTCAGCGCCTCCGTCGCCCTTCGTGGCGGCGGTTTTGCGGTATGCCTTCCAAATTTCTGCTAGCTCATCTGTAATCCTGACGATTCTCTGCGCGATGCTTTCCAGACTCGCGCATGCCTGGCTTCCGCTTTTACTCGCCCTTTTCTACCGTAGCGGCTCCACAACAAGGAGCATCACTATGGAAAGACAACGCGGTTTTACCCTCATCGAATTGATGATTGTGATTGGCATCGTCGCCATTCTCAGCGCCATCGGTTTACCGGCCTACCAAAATTATCTGCAACGCGCGGCGCTAACCGACATGCTGCAAACCATGGTGCCGTATAAAACGGCAGTGGAACTCTGTTCGATTGAACGTGGCGGTCCAGCGCAGTGTCAGGCGGGACAGCGCGGCATTCCTGCGGCGAAAGGTTCGCGCTATGTGGCAACGCTGAGCGTGGTCAACGGTACGATCAATCTGACCGGACAAGAGAGCCTTAGCGGATTAGCGGTCGAAATGCTGCCAATTTGGAACGCATCGGATGGCACCATGAGCTGGCAGCGTAGTTGTACCAGTGATAACAGTAGCCTGCGCGATAGCTGTCTTGAACAGTTCCGCTTTGATGACAAGGATGCCAATTAATGGACAATCCAAATGCTGCGTTACAAGCCTTGTGCGCACGTTATCAGGCGGTAATTTTGCAACATGACGCCACGCAGCTGCGCGTGGCGGTAGCAGAGACGCCCGACCCGCTGCTACTGGAAGCATTGCAGTTCGCCAGTCAGTGCAAGGTCGACGTCGAATGCTGGCCTGCGGCACGACTCGAACAATTGCTCCACGAACCTGAAGCCGCTAGCACGCCACGTGAACACGCCAGCGCAGAGTCAGCGATTAACGCGGTGGATCAAATCTTGCGCCAGGCCATCCAGCGTCGCGCATCGGATGTCCATTTCGAACCGCAGCGACATGGGCTGCGCGTGCGTCTGCGCATAGATGGCGTGCTGCATAAACTGCCTCAATCCTCCGAGGCGCAGCCTGCTGCGCTACTGGCACGCTTAAAGATTCTCGGCGGATTAGATATTGCGGAACGACGTTTACCGCAAGATGGGCAGTTTACGCTGGAAATAGACGACAAACTGGCAGCGTTTCGCCTTTCGACATTACCCATCAGTCAGGGCGAAAAGGCCGTGGTGCGTTTGCTGCAAAGTGAAAATAGCGCCATCACACTCGATAAACTGGGGATGCCCGCAGCACAGTTACGCCTGTTGAAAAATGCGCTGGCAAAGCCTCAGGGTTTGATTCTGGTCACCGGCCCCACCGGAAGCGGAAAAACCTTCACGCTCTACAGCGGCTTAAGCGCGCTAAACGTGCCGGAAAAGAACGTGTGTAGCGTGGAAGACCCGGTGGAAATTCCGCTCGATGGCATTAATCAAACGCAGATCCAGCCGCGCAGCGGGCTTGATTTTAATCGTGTGCTGCGTGCACTGCTGCGCCAGGATCCTGATGTCATTATGGTGGGTGAAATTCGTGATGCCGAGACAGCAAGCATTGCCGTTAAGGCGGCACAAACCGGCCATCTGGTCCTCTCCACTTTGCATACTAACTCAACCGCTGAAACGTTGACGCGTCTGCGCCAGATGGACATTCCGGGCTATCTGCTGGGACCTGCTCTGCAACTGGTGGTCGCGCAACGCCTGGTCAGGCGCCTGTGCGTGCATTGCCGTCAGCCGGGGCAAGCTATCGCCCATCTGCCAGGCGACCTCTGGCCTGGCACCCTACAAACCTGGCGAGCGCCCGGTTGCGATCACTGCTTCTCTGGTTATTACGGCCGTCTGGCGCTGTTTGAGATTCTGCCGATAACCAGCAAATTGCAAAATGCTATCTCGGCAGATATGCCGCTAGAGCATTTGCTGGCCATAGCCAATGAGCAAGGATTGAAAACATTACTGGCTGCAGGGCTGGAAGCGGTGAGTCGCGGCGATACCTCTTTTGAAGAGATGCAGCGCGTGGTGGGACTTGGCGATGGCTAATCTCTATCATTTTCGCTGGCATGCGCTTGATACCATGGGCGTATTGCAGGAAGGTGAGTCGCTCAACATCAGCCAGGAAGCCCTACTCAATCAACTTTCCGATCGAGGCATGCTGCCGGTGAGTTGGCAGCGTGGTAAATGCTGGCGCTCACGCGATTGGAAGTGGCAGCAGAAGATCGATCTGGTTAGGCAATTAGCGACGCTACTTAAAGCCGGTTTGCCGCTGGCCGAAAGCCTGATACTGCTGGCGGAAGGTCATCCGCATGCCGGTTGGCGGGTATTACTGAAAGGATTGCAGCGCCGCGTCATTGCCGGTGAACCCTTTTCACAGGCGCTGCAGGAGTGGCCGCAAATCTTTCCACCGCTGTTTCCCGCGCTGATGCAGGTTGGCGAGTTAACGGGCCAACTCGACGAATGCTGTCGCCAGCTGGCGCAGCAGCAAAGCAAGCAGCAATATTTACGGCAAAAAGTTGTGGAGGCGCTGCGTTATCCCTTGTTTATCTTGCTGGTGGCGCTCGCGGTCAGTGCCGGCATGCTGCTGTTTGTGCTGCCGGAATTTGTCTCCGTGTATGCCAGTTTTGATGCTCCGTTGCCCGCTTTTACCGCTGCGGTGATGTCTCTGTCAGAACTTTTGCAAAAAGCCGCACTACCGCTGTCGCTGGTATGCGCCGCGGTGCTGGCAACTGCGCAGCAAACTTATCGACGCTCAGTGCCCTGGCAAAAGCGTACACAGCAATGGCTGTTACGCATGCCGTTGCTATCACCGCTGTGGCGCGGTGGGCAGCTCAGCCAGATTTACGCCATCCTGCAACTTACTCAGCAATCTGGTTTAACGCTGTTACAGAGCCTGCAGGCGGTAGAGGTTACGCTAGTATCGCGTCTGTGGCGTGATGCCATTGTTCAATTGCAACAGCATATCGCTGCGGGTGCACCACTGCATCAGGCGTTACAACAGCATCTGCTGTTTACACCGCTTTGTGCCCAGTTGGTCAGAGTTGGCGAAGAGGCGGGTGCGCTCGATGTGATGCTGGCGCGTCTGGCGGAGTGGCATGAGGCCCAAACGCTGGCGCGGGCTGATGCTCTGGCTGCGTCGCTGGAACCGATGATGATGGTGGTGATTGGCGGGATTGTTGGGACGTTAGTGATAGCGATGTATCTGCCGGTATTTGGCCTGGGTGATGCGATTCGTTAACGGGCACGCGCTGTGCGCGCCCGTTATCTTCGATCAGCGAGTAAACACGCGGTTCTCTTGTTCTGCTACGCGGATAAAGGTGGTGCGCTTAGTCAGCTCTTTCAAACGCTCCGCGCCCACGTAGGTGCAGGCTGAACGCAAGCCACCGAGGATATCTTTCACCGTATCTTCAACGGGACCACGCAATGGCAAGCGTACGGTTTTACCTTCAGCTGCACGGTATTGCGCCACGCCGCCTACGTGACGCTTCATCGCCGATTCGGAGCTCATGCCGTAGAACAACATAAACTTCTCACCCTGATCTTCAACGATGGTGCCCTCGCACTCGTCATGCGCCGCAAGCATGCCACCGAGCATGGTGAAATCTGCACCACCACCGAAAGCTTTGGCAATATCGCCCGGAACCGAACAGCCGCCATCACTGACGATTTGTCCACCCAGACCATGTGCCGCATCAGCACACTCAATAACCGCAGAGAGCTGAGGATAGCCCACGCCGGTCTTCACTCGCGTGGTACACACCGAGCCAGGGCCAATCCCTACTTTGACGATATCGGCGCCCGACAAAATTAGCTCTTCCACCATTTCACCGGTGACGACATTGCCCGCACAGATGGTTTTACCTGGGAAGCTTTCACGCACCCGCAGCAAGAACTGAACAAAGTGCTCGGAGTAGCCGTTAGCCACGTCGATACAGATGAAATTAAGTTGCGGTGATAACGCCAGAATCGCGGATAACTTAGTGAAGTCTGATTCAGATGTGCCTGAGGAAACCATCACATGACTCAGCACCGTCGCCGGGACGCGCTGCACAAATGCCTGCCAGTCTTCTACGCTATAGTGCTTATGCACCGCGGTCAGTAGGTTAAAACTGGCCAGCGCTTCAGCCATAGTGAACGTGCCGACGGTATCCATATTAGCGGCAATAATGGGTATGCCGCTCCAGTTTAAGCCTGAGTGTTTAAACGTGAAGGTGCGTTCCAGTTCAACCTCGGAACGGCTTTTCAAGGTGGAGCGTTTTGGGCGGATCAAAACATCTTTAAAGCCCAGTTTTAAATCTTCTTCAATGCGCATAGCTGATTGTCCTGGTTAGTGAAGACGAACCGCGGTTCGGGTAGCGCTCACGGCTCCAGTGTCGTTATCATACGCGCCATTCCTTGCGCGACAAGACTGCGAATTTCACTTTATTTAGGCTACAATCCCTTAAATTTAGCTGAGAAAAATGATTGTGATCATGCTCTCATCTTGCTGTGGTTAATCACCGCTCACGATATAAATTTTGCGAGAACGCTATGCCTTATACCGTTGCGCTCACCGGTGGCATTGGCAGTGGTAAAACCACTATTGCTAATGCTTTCGCAGCGCTAGGCGTTGATATTATTGACGCTGACGCCATTGCCAGAGAAGTCGTTGAACCCGGCACGCCCGCCTTAAAGGCGATTGCTCAACGACATGGAGAATCCATTCTGACGGCTGAAGGCACGCTCTATCGTGCGCGACTTCGTGAAATTATTTTCCAGCAACCGCAAGAAAAAAACTGGCTCAATCAGTTGCTCCATCCACTCATTAACGCCCGCACACAACAATTAAAGTTACTGGCCACTTCACCTTATGTGCTTTGGGTGGTGCCGCTGTTAGTCGAAAATGGATTACAGCAGCAGGCCGATCGTGTGCTGGTGGTAGATGTGGATACCGCAACGCAATTGCAACGCACTCAACAGCGCGATGGCATTTCACTGAGTCAGGCGAAAAGTATTCTTGCCGCGCAGGCCAGTCGTGAGCAGCGATTAGCCTGTGCGGATGACATCATTGATAACAGCGGTACGCCTGAACAGGTGCTACCGCGCGTTGCTGCTCTTCACCAGCACTATCTAAGTCTGGCAGCAACCGGAAAGGATTAACATCATGAGTACAGTTGTTCTATTCGAACACCCTTTGAACGAGAAGATGCGTACCTGGTTGCGCGTTGAGTATCTTATTGATCAGCTGCATGAAACTGTGCCAGTAAGTGGTTCGGTCTCGGCTCTCGGCGTTTTTCGCATTCTTAGCGATCTCCTGGATATTTTTGAGCGCGGAGATATGCGCACTGAATTGCTAAAAGAGCTGGAGCGGCAGCAGCAGAAGTTACGCGCCTGGCTGGATGTGCCTGGCGTTGACGAACTGCGCGTTAGCAATCTGCGCCAGCAATTGAAACAATACTCTAGCGAATTGATGGCTGCGCCGCGGATGGGCCAACAGCTACGTGAAGATCGCCTGATTGCGCTGGTACGTCAGCGCCTGAGTATTCCCGGCGGCTGCTGTAGTTTTGATTTACCAAGTCTGCACATCTGGCTGCATCAGGACCAATCGGTGCGTGATGTGCAGGTCAATAGCTGGTTAGAATCGCTGAATCCGCTGCGTAATAGTTTAACGATGATTCTCGATTTAGTGCGTCAGTCCGGCGTATTCCGTCATCAAACTAGCCTCAATGGTTTTTATCAGGACAATGCCGAAGGATCCGATTTGCTGCGCCTGCAGTTAATGCTGGAAGATGCGCTGTATCCGCAAGTCTCGGGCCACAAAAGTCGCTATGCCATTCGTTTTCTGCCGTTAGACAGCGAACGGGGTGAGGTGCCAGCCCGACTGAATTTTGAATTAGCTTGTTGTTAGAGGAAGTTATGCCGGAAGAGATTATTACCGTACCTTGTCCCAATTGTCGTAGAGATGTGATCTGGGATGAGTTGAGCCCGTGGCGGCCATTCTGCAGTAAACGTTGCCAGCTGATTGATTTAGGTGAATGGGCAGCAGAAGAAAAACGCATTCCCAGCAACGGTGATCTGACAGACAGCGATGACTGGAGCGAAGAGCAGCAGTAACAAAAAAGTAAGGGGCCAGCAGCCCCTTAACTTAAATCTCGCCGGCCACCAGACGACCTATCAGCTCATGGTTTGCCGGAGGAAATTCATCCGCAACCAAATCCTGCTGTTCAACCCAGCGTTGTGGCTGTCCTTCACGGCCATAAGGCGCACCGTTCCAGCCTTCCACCAGGAAGAAATGCAGCGTAACGCGCAGGTCTTCATAGCTATGATCGGCCAGTCCAATTGCCTTAGCTGAAGTAACGTCTATCCCGGTTTCTTCCATCAACTCACGTTTCAGCGCCTGCTCGGCGGTTTCGTCTTGTTCAATCTTCCCGCCTGGAAACTCCCATTTATTAGCCATATAGGAGCTTGCCGCCCGCTGGGCCAGAAAAATTTGACGATCTGTATTGCGAATGATGCCCACCGCAACCTGCAGGTGTTTCATAAGCTGGATTCCGCTTTTAATAAATGAGCGCTGAGTGTAAATCAGACGTTGCGTGATGTTAACCACTGAGATGAATGTGACGCCATGTGCCGCACAAAAGCCATTGATTAAGACATGTCGTAATGATCGCAACCGGGGATGTTGGGAATACTCGCAGCCACTTTCTTCTGCCAAACCCGATTACCTATGGAATTCAAAGAAACAACGTTTCTGGAACAAAACACGCCGGAACAATTACATACTCTACGCCATCTGGTATTTCACGACCTTCTCACCTTAGACAGTGCTCAGAACACCCTAACCTGGTGGCCTGAACATAAAATCATGCCACTTAACGAAGCGCAAAAACGCTTCTTCTCCTGCCTGTTGCTGCGGATTACCTCAAAACGTCAGATCATCGCGACAGTGTGGAATGAGAGCTATCCAGGCATCAGCGATAATAATTACCATCAATTGCTGTTTCAAAGCCGGGCATTATTCAAACGATTTGGCTTGCCGGATGGTTTGTTGGTCACGCTGCCTTATCACGGCGTACGACTCAACGAAGAGAAGCTAATGGCAATTACGCGCTAAGGCTTAAGCAAAAAAAGGAGCCCGAAGGCTCCTTTTTTATCAGGCCAGACGACCGTGGCACTGTTTATATTTTTTGCCTGAGCCGCATGGGCAAAGGTCATTACGGCCCACTTTCCTTTCGCCACCTTGTGCTGCTAAGGCTTCGGCTGCTGCGGTTGCATCATCAACATGGCTCAGCTGTTGCTGCTGTGCTAAGCGCTCCGCTTCTTCACGACGCTGCTGCTCCATCGCTTCAACTTCTTCTGGCATGCGTACCTGGACTTTGCTCAGGGTACTGATCACTTCGTACTTCAGTGACTCCAGCATTGCCGCAAACATAGAGAAGGATTCACGCTTATATTCCTGCTTCGGATCTTTCTGTGCGTAACCGCGCAAGTGGATCCCCTGACGCAGATAGTCCATCGCCGCCAGATGCTCTTTCCACAGCGAATCCAGCGTTTGCAGCATCACGCCTTTTTCAAAGTTCCGCATCATCTCTGCACCAACCACTTCTTCTTTGGCAGCATAGTTTTCAGCAGCATGGCTCATGATGCGTTCGCGCAGCGTCTCTTCATGCAGATCAGGCTCTTTATCCAACCACTCAGCAATTGGCAGATTCAGATCGAAGTCGTTACGCAGACGCTCTTCCAGGCCCGCGACATCCCACATCTCTTCCAGCGACTGCGGTGGAATGTAAGTATCGATGGTGGTTTTATAGACATCTTCACGGATGCTGTTGATGGTTTCAGATACATCAGACACATCCAGCAGTTCGTTACGCTGGCTGTAGATGGCGCGACGCTGATCGTTAGCAACGTCATCGTATTCCAGCAGCTGTTTACGAATATCGAAGTTGCGACTTTCCACTTTGCGTTGAGCGTTGGCAATTGCTTTGGTCACCCATGGATGCTCAATCGCTTCGCCTGGCTTCATACCCAGTTTACGCATCATGTTTGATACGCGATCCGAAGCGAAGATACGCATCAAGGCATCTTCCATCGACAGGTAGAAGCGTGAAGAACCGGCATCACCCTGACGACCAGCACGACCACGCAGCTGATTATCGATACGACGTGATTCGTGACGCTCAGTACCAATGATGTGCAGGCCACCCGCCGCCAGCACTGCATCATGACGCAGTTTCCAGGCGGCTTTCATCGCCTCAATTTGCTCTTCAGTCGGCTCGTCCATCGCGGCAAGCTCAGCCTGCCAGCTACCGCCCAGCACGATATCGGTACCGCGACCGGCCATGTTAGTTGCGATAGTTACCGCAGCTGGCTGGCCCGCTTGTGCCACGATATCCGCTTCACTGGCGTGGAATTTGGCATTCAGCACGCTGTGTTTAATGCCTGCGCGCGTCAGCTCATTGGAGACCACTTCGGATTTCTCAATCGAAATCGTACCCACCAACACCGGCTGCCCCTTTGCGGTACAGGCGCGAATGTCTTCAATAATGGCATCAATCTTCTCTTTCTCGGTCATGTAGACCAGATCGGCCATATCTTTACGCACCATCGGACGGTTAGTTGGCACCACGATAGTGTCGAGCTTATAGATAGAGCTAAATTCGAATGCTTCGGTATCTGCCGTACCGGTCATACCGGCCAGTTTTTCGTAGATACGGAAGTAGTTCTGGAAGGTGATAGAAGCCAGCGTCTGGTTTTCATTCTGGATTTCCACGCCTTCTTTCGCTTCAACGGCCTGATGCAGGCCATCAGACCAGCGGCGACCTTGCATGGTACGACCGGTATGTTCATCGACGATGACCACTTCACCGTCTTTGACGATGTAATCTACATCACGGGTGAAAAGTGCATGAGCACGCAGTGCCGCCGTAACATGGTGCATCAGCATAATGTTGGTCGGTGAGTAGAGTGACTCGCCCTCTTCCATAATGTTTTGGCTAACCAGCAGCTCTTCAACTTTCACCAGGCCACGCTCGCTCATGTGCGCCTGACGTGCTTTCTCATCGACCCAAAAATCGCCTTCGCCCTGGAAAGTCTCAGAATCTTCTTTCTCCTGGCGGACCAGGTGCGGGATGATCTTGTTAACTTTGGTATACAGTTCAGAACTGTCTTCAGCAGGACCAGAGATGATCAATGGCGTACGTGCTTCATCGATCAAGATGGAGTCGACTTCATCCACCAGCGCATAATGCAGTTTACGCTGCACGCGCTCTTCCGGGCTGAATGCCATGTTGTCACGCAGGTAGTCGAAGCCGTATTCGTTGTTGGTGCCGTAGGTGATATCGGCGGCATAGGCTTCACGCTTTGCCACGGCTGGCATATTTGGCAGGTTAATACCAATGGTCAGGCCAAGAAACTCAAACAGTGCGCGGTTATTTTCGGCGTCACGTTGCGCCAGATAGTCGTTGACGGTCACCACGTGCACGCCTTTGCCGCTCAGCGCATTCAGGTAAGCAGGCAAAGTTGCGGTCAGGGTTTTACCTTCACCGGTGCGCATCTCCGCGATGCAGCGTTCGTTCAGCACCATGCCGCCGATCAGCTGCACATCAAAGTGGCGCATGCCAAATACGCGCTTACTCGCTTCGCGTACGGTGGCAAAAGCTTCTGGAATCAGACTTTCAAGGCTCTCGCCTTTTTTCAGGCGCTCACGGAACAGGTCAGTTTTCGCTTTCAGCTCATCATCGGAGAGCTTCACGAAATCTGGCTCCATCTTGTTGATGATGTCTACCACTTTACGCATACGGCGCAGAGTACGATCGTTGCTGCTGCCAAATACTTTAGTTAACAATTTGATTAACATGATAAATTTTTCTCAATTCAGCCGTGATCTCACGGACTGCAAAATCTAAAACAGGATGCGGAAAAAAGGTTAGCAGTTAAGCTTCGAAAGGTCCGGCGCGGATGCCGTGAATAGCAGCCTGCCAATCAGCAGAAGAGTGGATTTGCGGCTCGCTGTGACGCAGGTTTTGCTGCGGCTCAACGACAGTAAGTGGCTGTGCGGGAGAGGTTAGAAGCGCCTGAAGCGAACCAATCAACGCCAGCTTTTGCGCCGCCAACGGTAAAGCCTGGTTGGCCTCAGCCTGAGCGGGTGGCGTCATGCTAAAGGAAAGGTGGCGTATCACCGTACGAATTGCATGCTGATGCCAATAATCGACGTTAAAATTCGGTCGACGAGCGCTTTCCTGCAAACGAATGAGATGATCGAACTGAACAACATTGCCAACAAATAGGCTGCTGATCGGCGAATCGTTCGCCGTGGGCTCAGAGCTTTGCGCACAGGCAGGCAAGCCCAAACTGGCCGCCACCATCCCCAAAAGGAGATGAGGCCAGAAATAGCGTCTGCCTAATTGTCGCCAGCGTGAGAAAATCCCGATCACAACCCGTCCACAATGCATTGAATAAAGTAATAAAGCTGTCGACTAAAACTGCGTTAACCAGCTTATATGAGCGCCAGATGATAGCACTTATGTGCGGCTTCGACACCAGTGATTAAAGGGCCCACGGCGGAATTCACGTTTTTTTGTATAGCGTTTCACCAGTCACGACAGTGAATTGAGATCGGTTTGGCAGGGTTAGATGCGAGGCAATGAAAACGGCAGGTTCAACTGACCGGAGAGGGTGTCAGCGAAACCTGCCGTTTTATGTCTGACTTAAGCCAGAACTAAATTAGGTGCTTTGAATGCCAGTGGCAGTTCAGCTTCGTCTTCAAAGGTTGCCCATTCCCAGGCTTCCTGCTTCGCCAGAACCGCTTGCAGCAACTTATTGTTCAACGCATGGCCAGATTTAAAGGCGGTAAATGCGCCAATAACATTGTGACCGCACATGAACAAGTCACCGATCGCGTCGAGCATTTTATGACGAACAAACTCGTCTTCAAAGCGCAGACCGTCTTCGTTTAATACGCGGAAATCATCGAGGCCAATCGCACAATCTAAACTACCGCCCAGGCACAGGCCTTTAGACTGCAGATATTCGATTTCACGCATAAAGCCAAAAGTGCGCGCACGGCTGATTTGACGCACAAAGTTCTCAGCCGAGAAGTTGAGCTGATAACGCTGCGAGCTTGAGTCAATCGCCGGGTGCTTGAAGTCGATGGTAAAGTCGAGTGAAAAACCGTTATACGGCTTAATCTCGGCCCACTTATCACCATCTTCAACACGCACCGTTTGCTTAACGCGCACGAATTTCTTCGCCGTGTTCAGCTCTTCGATGCCAGCATCCATCAGCAGATAGACAAAAGGCGCGGCACTGCCATCCATAATCGGGATTTCCGGTGCATCAACTTCAACAATAATGTTGTCGATGCCCAAGCCCGCCAATGCGGCGTTCAGGTGTTCAACTGTTGAAATACGCACGCCTTCATCATTCACCAGGCAAGTACTTAGCATGGTGTCGCGCACATATTTTGCATCAGCCGGGAAATCAACCGGTGGATTCAAGTCAGTGCGACGATAGATGACCCCGGTA
Source organism: Pantoea sp. USHLN256 (assembly GCF_037149875.1). Taxonomy (NCBI): domain Bacteria; kingdom Pseudomonadati; phylum Pseudomonadota; class Gammaproteobacteria; order Enterobacterales; family Erwiniaceae; genus Pantoea; species Pantoea sp. USHLN256. The sequence goes on from NZ_JBBCQO010000005.1 coordinate 109,502, forward strand.
TTAGCCGACGCAGGGCGTAAGGTCAGCGTGACTTTCTTGCCGGTATGTAAACCGACACCAGTCGCCTGAACAATACGTTTTAATGTCCTTTGTTTGATCATCGCTTTATCTCGCAATATTACCCTTCCGACCGCCAGTATAAATTACCAGCGGGGGAATACTTTAGCACAAAGAGCGGAGAATCCCAATTATCGGGATATTCTTAGTCTGCCTGTTTACGCAGGAAGGCTGGAATATCAAGGTAGTCGGGTTCTTTGCTGGATGATGCTGGTTGCTCATTCACCACTTTAGCTGCAGGCTTCTGTTCCTGCGGCAGTGGCGCCATGCCATGCTGCTGGTAGCGATGATCCATCACAGGTTGAGTAGCCGGTTTGTTGGTCACCAACGTGATTTCTGGACGCTTATCCATGCCAATACCGGTGGCAACTACGGTTACGCGCAGTTCGTCGTTCATCTCTGGATCCAGAGATGTACCGATTACTACGGTAGCGTTGTCAGACGCGAAGGCGCGGATAGTGTTACCCACGGTTTCAAACTCGTCCAGACGCAGGTCGAAGCCGGCGGTGATGTTGACCAACACGCCGCGCGCGCCAGACAGGTCGATATCTTCCAGCAGTGGACTGGAGATAGCCATTTCTGCCGCTTCTTCCGCACGGTCTTCACCGCATGCCACACCGGAACCCATCATGGCGTAACCCATTTCTGACATCACGGTACGTACGTCCGCAAAGTCGACGTTCATCAGTCCAGGACGCGTGATCAGCTCAGCGATACCCTGCACTGCACCTTTCAACACGTCGTTGGCTGCGCCAAACGCATCCAGCAGAGAGATGCCACGGCCCAGAACTTTCAGCAATTTGTCGTTAGGAATAGTGATTAATGAATCGACGTGCTTAGAAAGTTCGGCGATACCCTGCTCAGCAAAAGCCATACGCTTTTTGCCTTCGAAGTTGAATGGCTTAGTCACCACCGCAACGGTCAGGATACCCAAATCTTTTGCTACTTCAGCCACAACTGGCGCTGCACCAGTACCGGTACCGCCACCCATGCCTGCGGCGATGAACACCATGTCTGCACCATCCAGCGCAGCACGCAGTGCTTCGCGATCCTCTTCCGCAGAGTTACGACCCACTTCTGGGTTCGCACCTGCACCGAGACCTTTAGTGATATTGGTCCCGATCTGGATCGTCTGGCCGACCGCTGTCTTACGCAACGCTTGCGCGTCGGTGTTTACAGCGAAGAATTCTACACCTTCGATACGCTCGCGTACCATGTGCTCTACGGCGTTGCCGCCGCCACCGCCGACGCCGATGACTTTAATCACCGCGTCATTGGTTAATTCCATAGGTTCAAACATGATTTCTCTCCGTTATGTGCCTGTCGCCTGGAGATCATAAACATTGCCAGCATGATCTCCTTTTTCAAAAATTAAAACTCTTTCTTCAGCCAGCTGTTGATTCGCTTAAACCAATTGCCCACCGAAGCACGTTTTTCCGTTTCTGCATCACCGTTCATGTGTGACTCTTTGCCGTAATGCAGCAGGCCAACCGCCGTAGAGTAATACGGCTCCTGCGCATAATCCGTAAGGCCGGTGATGTTAAGCGGCTGTCCAATGCGCACTTGCGTGTGAAACACGCGCTGTGCGCAGGCTGCCAAACCTTCAATCTGCGCCGCACCACCGGTCAGCACGATACCGGCTGCCAGATGATGTTTTACGCCCTGCTGGCGCAGCTGCTCCTGTAGTTGCAGAATCTCGTCATTGACCAGATTCAGCAGTTCGGTGTAACGCGGCTCAATCACTTCCGCCAGCGTTTGACGCTGCAGGCTACGTGGTGGACGACCACCCACGCTCGGCACCTCGACGTTTTCGTCTTTGCCGACAATCGAGCCCAATGCACAACCGTGACGCACTTTAATCGCTTCCGCGTCAGTTGGCGGCGTGCCAAAAGCGTAGGCAATATCACTGGTTACCACGTTCCCAGCATACGGGATCACTTTGGTATGACGCAGTGCACCGCCAGTATAGACAGCGATATCCATTGTACCGCCACCGATATCAACAACACAGACTCCCAGCTCACGTTCGTCTTCAGTTAATACTGAGAAACTGGAGGCCAGTCCGGCAAAAATCAGTTGGTCAACTTTCAGGCCGCAACGTTCAACGGCTTTGACAATATTTTTTGCCATATCGTTGTGGCAGGTGATCAAATGTACTTTCGCCTGCATACGCACGCCGGAAAGTCCCACCGGATTCTTGATGCCTTCCTGGTAATCGATGGCATATTCCTGCGGAATGACATGCAGAATACGATGTTCATCACGTACGCGAACGGATTTCGCCGTATGCACCACGTTCTCTACATCATCCTGAGTCACTTCCTCTTCCGAAATCGGAACCATCCCGATTTCGTTCTGGCAACTGATATGTTTGCCCGATAAAGCAAGGTAGACCGATGAAATCTGGCAATCCGCCATCAGTTCAGCCTGATCGATGGCTCGCTGTACGCATTTCACCACCGACTCAAGATCGTTTACGCCGCCTTTATCCATGCCGCGAGACGGGCAACTGCCCACCCCAATAATATTGACCATACCATCGGGCAGAATTTCCCCAACCAGGGCGGACACCTTCGCGGTGCCAATTTCGAGTCCTACTACCAGTTTTCTGTCCGTTGCCTTGATCATTGTGGTTTAGCCTGTGCCTGGTTCTGTTGCTGATTACTGTCCTGTGGCTCAATCGGTGCTGCTGCCCAACCAACTGCGGCGCCGGAGTCATATCGCAAATCGACATAGGTGATGCGCTGATTCTGACTCAGACCCTGCTGCTGCAGATCCGGATAAAGCTCTATAAAACGGTTCAGACGCTTCATGGTATCGCTGCGTCCCAACTCGATGCGCACATCATCACTGGTCACCAACTGCCACGAGCGCCGCGCCGTCATCGACGCGACCTTCAGGGTAAACTTGTTAGCCTTCAACACATCACTCATGGTGTGATAGCCGGCTAACACCTCATTTTCACTGCCTTCCGGGCCATACAGCATTGGCAAGGTTTCTTTGCCAACGTGGCTGGCCGGGACGCTGAAGGAGACGCCATCGGCATCGACCATGTGTGAATCGTTCCAACGTGCGACCGGAACATACTCCACCAGGTTTATCTTCAGCTCATCAGGCCACTGCTTCCGCACACTGACCTGCTTAATCCAGGGTAAACGCTCAATCTGCTGCTGGATGATATCCACGTTCTGCGACATGAATGTCCCCGGTGCACCGAGCGATAAAATGGCCTGGCGAATATCATCATGTGTGGTGTAGTGGGTTTGCCCCGTTACCACCAGTTTTGATAAGGGTAAGCGCGAGGCGTCATTCATCCACTTCAGCACCACAAGGCCGCCCGCCACCATGATGCCCAGCACAATCAGCAGGAACACGATGCCGAACAGTCGTGCACCGTTGCTACGCCCGGAGCGTAGACGCTCCTGAGGTTCGCGATTGCGTACTCGTATCGCCGCCTGAGACATATCAGTCAGCCAGCTCCAGAATACGCGCTACCAATTGAGGGAAGCTGTATCCGGCCTGCTTAGCGCCCATTGGCACCAAACTATGGCTGGTCATGCCTGGCGAGGTATTCACTTCCAGCAGCTGGAAATTACCCTCACCATCGGCCATCACGTCAACGCGGCCCCAGCCGCTGCAACCCAGCGCGCGCCAGGCTGCCCATACCAATTTCTGCAATTCCGCTTCTCGCTCAGCACTTAAACCGCTCGGACAGAAGTATTCAGTATCGTCAGAAATGTATTTAGCTTCATAGTCATAGAACTCGCTGGCGGTTTTAATTCTGATAGAAGGCAGAATTTGTTCACCCACGATGCCTACGGTGTACTCCTCGCCGCTTAAAAAAGCTTCAATCAATACGTCGTCATCATGACGAAATGCTTCTTCTAACGCCGCAGGTAGCGCATCCGCATGGTTTACGCGGCTGATGCCAACGCTGGAACCTTCGCAGCTTGGCTTAACAAACAGCGGTAAACCCAATGCTTGTATGGCGGCAACGGTATCCGCATCCAAACCTTGCTGATGCTGCTGACGCGTGAGCCAGACGAATTTGCCTGACGGCAATCCCCTGCCCTGCCACAGCAATTTACTGCGCAGTTTGTCCATGGTGATGGCAGAAGCCATCACGCCGCTGCCGGTATACGGCAGTTGCAAAAAATCCAGCACCGCTTGTAACGTGCCGTCTTCGCCACCGCGGCCGTGCAGCGCGATAAACGCCTTAGCAAAGCCTTGCTGTTTCAGATCCAGCACCGACACATCACGCGTATCAACAGCATGTGCATCAATGCCCATTTCACGCAGCCCGGCCAGCACGGCCGCACCTGACATCAGCGACACTTCACGCTCTGCCGAGTTACCGCCCATCAATACTGCGACCTTCTCAGTCATGACGCGCCTCCGTCTTAACCGCCGGCTGCAGTTGGCTATCGGCCAGCTTACGTGCAATCTTGCCGATGTTACCTGCGCCCTGAACGATCACCAGATCGTCGCCCGACAGCAACGGTGCCAAAGCATCCGGTAAAGCGTCATGCTCAGAGACCAAAATGGGATCAACCTTGCCACGATTACGAATCGCGCGGCACAGCGAGCGACTGTCAGCGCCCGGAATGGCGGCTTCACCGGCTGGATAAACATCCAGCATCAGCAGTACATCAACCTGCGACAGCACATTGGCGAAATCATCAAAAAGGTCACGCGTACGCGTGTAGCGATGCGGCTGGAACACCATAACCAGCTTTTTGTCAGGCCAGCCCGCACGTGCCGCTTTGATGGTGACATCAACTTCGGTTGGATGGTGGCCATAATCATCGACCAACATCGCGCTGCCCGGGTTGCCATTGACGGCGGCGGTATCAAACTCGCCCAGTACGTCAAAGCGGCGCCCGGTTCCCTGGAAGCTCTCCAGTGCGGCCAGAATCGCGTTGTCTTCAATCCCTTCTTCGCTGGCTACGGCCACAGCCGCCGCCGCGTTTAATGCGTTATGCCGACCGGGCGCATTCAGCGTCACTTTCAGCACCGGTTTATCATGGCGAATCAGAGTGAAATGACCTTGCGCGCCACGCTGTTCGTAATTCTCGATACGTACATCGGCGTCTTCGCTGAAGCCGTATGTGGTAACCTGGCGGCCTACACGCGGAATCAGATCACGAATCACCGCGTCATCAACACACATCACCGCACGTCCGTAGAATGGCAGGTTGTGCAGGAAGTTAATGAAGGTCTGCTTCAGGTTCTCGAAATCGCCTTGATAAGTGTCCATATGGTCGGCTTCGATGTTGGTAACAATCGCCACCATCGGCTGCAGATGCAGGAAGGACGCGTCACTTTCGTCCGCTTCCGCAATCAGGTAACGGCTGCTGCCAAGGCGCGCATGGGTTCCCGCAGCTTTCACTAAGCCGCCGTTGACGAAAGTTGGATCCAGTCCGCCCTCCGCATAAATGCTGGTCACCATTGCGGTAGTGGTGGTTTTACCGTGCGTGCCGGCCACGGCAATGCCGTGACGGAAGCGCATCAGTTCGGCCAGCATCTCCGCGCGACGAATCACGGGAATGCGCTGCTCGCGCGCGGCCACCAGCTCAGGGTTATCCTGCGCTACGGCCGTGGACACCACGACTACGCTCGCATCGGTGACGTTTTCCGGACGATGGTTGAAGTAAATCGTCGCGCCCAGCGCGGCCAAATGCTGTGTCACCGGGTTCGGCGCCAGATCAGAACCGCTGATGTGATAACCTTCGTTCGCCAACACCTCGGCAATACCGCCCATGCCAGCACCACCGATGCCGACAAAGTGAATGTGCCGGACGCGACGCATCTCGGGCACAATAGAACGCAGTTTTGCCAATTGTTGTGTATTCATCTGTTTCAATTACCTGTTTTTCCCGTTTGTACCTGCTGAAGGTACGGGCCAAATCAACTGGCCGATTAATTTACTTCGCGACACGTGCCACTTCATTTGCAACCCGCTCGGTTGCATCGGGAATCGCCACCTGACGGGCTTTCTCTGCCATCGCCAATAATGTGGTGCGATCCCAGTGACGCAGCGTGTCCGCTACTACAGCCGCAGTAAATTGCGGCTGCTCGAAAATTTTGGCTGCGCCCGCTTTTTCCAGCGGCAACGCATTCCAGTACTGCTGACGATCTTTATGCTGGAACGGCACGAAGATCGCCGGTAAACCTGCGGCAGCGACTTCACTGACCGTCAGTGCGCCGGAGCGACAGACAACCACATCCGCCCACGCATAGGCTTCTGCCATGTCATCGATAAATTCGGTGACTTTATGTTGCGGCTGGCCGGCTGCACGATAAGCCTGCTGCACGATTTCCAGTCCGCCTTTACCGGTTTGGTGCCAAACCGTAATCGCTTCGCCCAACTCAGCAGCCACTTGTGGCACGGTCTGATTGAGAATGCGAGCGCCCTGACTGCCACCCACTACCAACACGCGAATCGGGCCAAAGCGTCCGCTCAGTCGCGCTGCCGGTAATGGCAGAGCTAACACATCGGTACGCACCGGATTTCCCACCACTTCGGCGTTAGGGAATGCGCCCGGAAATGCCTGCATCACTTTGGTAGCGATTTTTGCCAGCCACTTGTTGGTGAGTCCGGCAATGCCGTTCTGCTCATGCAGTACCACCGGAATCCCGCAGCTCCATGCCGCTAAACCACCGGGACCTGAAACATAACCGCCCATGCCCAGCACCACATCCGGCTGCCAGTTTTTCATGATGCGACGCGCCTGGCGCCACGCATTAAAGATGCGTACCGGTGCCAGTAACTGCGCTTTCACACCTTTACCGCGCAAACCGCTAATGCGGATAAAATCAATCTCAATGCCGTGTTTCGGCACCAAATCCGCTTCCATTCGGTCAGCGGTTCCCAGCCAGCGAACCTGCCAGCCTTGTTCCATCAGGTGATGGGCAACGGCCAGACCGGGGAACACGTGTCCACCAGTACCGCCTGCCATGACCATCAGCCGTTTGCCACTCATCGAGCACCTCGGGTAAACGCCTGGGCTTTTGCCAGACGCGTTTCATAATCTATGCGCAATAAAAACACGATGGCGGTCGACATGATGATCAGACTCGAACCACCGTAACTGATCAGCGGCAGTGTCAGACCTTTGGTCGGCAGCATACCCGCGGCCGCACCGACATTAACCAGCGCCTGGAAGCTAAACCACACGCCAATTGAGCAAGCGAGGAAGCCTGAGAAGCGCTGATCGATCTCCAGAGCACGGCGACCAATCGACATCGCGCGAAAAGCGACGAAGAATACCATCAACAGCGCCAAAACCACACCGACATAACCCAACTCTTCGCCGATGATGGAGAAGATAAAGTCAGTATGTGCTTCCGGCAGATATTCCAGTTTCTGCACCGAGTTGCCTAAGCCCTGGCCCCAGAACTCACCGCGTCCAAACGCCATCAATGACTGCGTGAGCTGATAGCCGCTACCAAAGGGATCTTCCCATGGATTCCAGAAGGAAGTAACGCGGCGCATACGGTAAGGTTCGGCGATGATCAGCAGCACCACAGCAAAAATGCCGGAGCCAATGATCGCCAGGAACTGCCACATTTTCGCACCGGCGAGAAACAGCATCGCCAGTGTGGTAACAAACAGCACCACCACGGTGCCGAGGTCGGGCTGGGCCAGCAGCAATACCGCCAGCACCACCATCACACCCATCGGCTTACAGAAGCCCCAGAAGTTGTTACGCACCTCTTCCACTTTGCGCACCAGATAGCTGGCGAGATAGCAGAACAGCGTTAATTTCGAGAGTTCAGCTGGCTGAATACGCAGCGGGCCAAGGGCAATCCAGCGCGACGCACCATTTACCGAACTACCCACCACTAATACGATCAGCAGCATCACGACCGAAACCATCAGCATCACGTTGCTGTAGCGCTGCCAGAAATCCATCGGGATGCGCAATGTCACTAGCGCCATACCAAACGCCAGCGCGATATAAAACGCATCACGCTTGGCAAAGTAGAATGGATCTTCGTTCAAACGTTGACCCACCGGCATGGATGCCGAGGTCACCATCACGAAACCGATCAGCGCCAGCCCAAAGGTCAGCCATAGCAGCGTGCGATCGTACAGCACCACCGGCGCATCATCATTGTCGCGTGCGCCCATCACCCAATCGCGTAGGCGCAGTGACAGATAGTTGGCGATACCGGCTCCAGGAATGCGCATCAACTCAACTCCTTCGCCAGCTGCGCGAACTGATCGCCACGCTGCTCAAAATTGCGGAATTGATCGAGGCTGGCGCAAGCAGGAGACAGCAGCACCATATCGCCGGCTGTCACCTGTGCAGCAATTTGCGTCATCGCCTGCTGCATAGTGTCGGTGCGCGTGGCAATCTCCGGGCGCAGCGCCGCTAAGGCATCGCCATCGCGACCAAAGCAGAACAGCTTTACCTTGTCGCCCTGCAGATAGCGCGCCAACGGGCTGAAATCAGCCGACTTACCGTCGCCGCCGAGCAGCAGCCATAACGTTCCTTTTACCTGCAGCCCATTCAACGCCGCTTCAGTGCTGCCGACGTTGGTGGCTTTTGAATCGTTAATCCAGCGCACGCCATTGGCTTCATGCACCAGCTGGAAGCGGTGCGCCAGGCCGGTGAACGTGGTTAAGGCTTTCAGGCTGGAGGCGCGCGGAATGTTCACCGCGTCAGCCAATGCCAGTGCTGCCAGCGCGTTGGTGTAATTATGTTGCCCCACCAACGTCATCTCATCGGTATTCAGGACTTTCTCGCCCTTCGCCCGCAGCCAGGTGCTGCCCTGCTGCTGATTGAGATGATAATCGCCAAGGTTGATACCGAAGCTCACGCAGCGCTGATCAACACCGCGCACCGGCATCGTCATGCCATCGTCAGCATTCACTACGCAGACGCTGGCATTTTCGTAAATGCGCAGCTTAGCCGCGCGATATTGCTGCATGCCCAACGGATAGCGATCCATATGATCCTCGGTAAGATTGAGGATAGTCGCAGCCGCGGCTTTTAAGCTGTGGGTAGTTTCAAGCTGGAAGCTGGACAACTCCAGCACATAGAGCTGCGCTGGCGATTTCAGTAGCGTCAGCGCCGGCAAACCAATGTTGCCGCCAACGCCCACCTGCCAACCTGCTGCGCGGGCCATTTCGCCCACCAGCGTCGTCACGGTGCTTTTGCCGTTTGAACCAGTAATCGCCACAATCGGGGCCTGCGCTTCGCGACAAAACAACTCGATATCGCCAATGATCTCAATGCCAGCATCAGCAGCCTCGCTTAAGGCAGGATGTGCCAGTGCGATACCCGGGCTTGCAATAATCAGATCCGACGCCAGTAGCCAATCGCTGTTGATACCGCCAACATAGCGCTCAACCGAGGCTGGCAGCTTGTCCAGTCCCGGCGGCGAGACACGGGTATCCATCACGCGTGGCGTAACGCCTTGCGCAAGGAAGAAATCAACACAGGACAGGCCAGTAATGCCTAATCCGATGATGACGACTTTTCTGCCCCGATAGTCAGCCATGATTAACGTACCTTCAGCGTTGCCAGGCCAATCAGCACCAGCATCAGCGAAATAATCCAGAAGCGCACGATGACGCGCGGCTCCGGCCAGCCTTTCAATTCATAGTGATGGTGAATCGGTGCCATGCGGAAAATGCGTTGACCGCGCAGCTTGAACGATCCCACCTGCAGAATTACCGACAGGGTTTCTACGACAAACACGCCGCCCATAATCAACAGCAGGAACTCCTGGCGCAGCAGCACTGCAATAGTCCCAAGCGCGCCGCCCAGCGCTAATGAACCGACATCGCCCATGAACACTTGTGCTGGATAGGTGTTGAACCACAAAAATCCGAGCCCCGCTCCGACAATCGCGGTACAGACAATCACCAGTTCACCGGCGTGCCGTAAATAAGGAATGTGCAGATACTCAGCGAATTTGACGTTACCGGTTGCCCATGCCACCAGCGCAAAGCCCGCCGCCACGAACACGGTTGGCATAATTGCCAGGCCATCAAGGCCATCCGTTAAGTTAACGGCGTTACCGGTACCGACAATCACGAAGTAGGCCAACACCACGTAGAACAAGCCCAGCTGCGGCATAACGTCCTTAAAGAACGGCACCACCAGTTGTGTCGCGGGTGTATCTTTGCCAGCGATAAACAACGCGAAGGCCACAGCGAGTGAAATCACTGACATCCAGAAGTATTTCCAGCGCGCGATAAGACCTTTAGTGTCTTTGCGCACCACTTTGCGATAGTCATCAACAAAGCCGATGATGCCAAAACCAACCAGCACCACCAGAACACACCAAACGTATGGATTGGAGGGATACGCCCACATCAGCACCGAAATGGTGATGGAGGTAAGGATCATCACGCCGCCCATCGTTGGCGTGCCACGTTTGCTGAAGTGTGACTCGGGGCCGTCGTTACGCACCACCTGACCAATCTGCAGTTTCTGCAGCCAGGCAATCAGACGTGGTCCCATCCACAGAGAAATGAACAGAGCGGTCAGCAGGCTGACAATGGCGCGGAACGTCAAATATGAGAAGACGTTAAAGCCGGAATAAAATGCGACCAGATGTTCGGCCAGCCAGACTAGCATGTTCCTTTCTCCTGTAAGCTCTGTACTACCTGCTCCATGGCGGCACTACGTGAACCTTTAACCAAAATAGTGATGTCCTGATGTTCGGACAGCAATGTGCGTAAACGTTCAGTCAGCGCGATTTTACTGGCGAAATGCTCGCCTTTGCCGCTATTTTCACCAATCAGCTGACTTAGCGAGCCGGTGCTCAGCACGCGATCGATGCCTGCCGCTTTTGCCGCATCGCCAACCTGGCGATGACAGAGTTCAGCTTCATCGCCCAACTCCGCCATATCGCCTACCACCATCACGCGGAAGCCCGGCATATCGCCGAGTACCTGCGCAGCGGCGGTCATCGAACCCACGTTGGCGTTATAGCTGTCATCCAGTAGCAACTGATTGGCCGCGAGACGAATCGGGAACAGACGACCAGGAACGGGCTGTAAGGTTTTAAGGCCATTTTGAATCGCAGTCAGCGGTGCATCCACTGACAGCGCCAGCGCGGCAGCTGCTAACGCATTGGCGATGTTATGACGGCCCGGCAGTGGCAACTCAACCGCGATATCGCCACGCGGTGTATGCAGGGTGAAGAGCGTGGCATCAGCGCGCAGCACAATATCACTGGCGCGGAATTCGGCATCGGCCATAGGCTGCGGCGAGAAGCGCCACAACGTTTTATCCACAAACTGCGTTTGCCAGTTGGCCAGATCGTTACTGTCGGCGTTAACGATAGCGGTGCCGTGCACCGGCAAGCCGTTAAAGATTTCGCCCTTGGCTTTCGCCACACCCGCTAGCGAACCAAAACCTTCCAGATGAGCGGCGGCAAGGTTATTCACCAGCGCGGTTTCCGGACGCACCAGCGCGGTGGTGTAGGCAATCTCGCCCTGATGGTTGGCACCCAGTTCAATCACTGCGTAGGCATGCTCTTTCGTTAGACGCAGTAGCGTCATCGGTACACCGAAATCGTTATTCAGGTTACCTGCGGTATAGAGCGTCTCGCCGCACTGACGCAAAATTGCGGCGGTCATCTCTTTGACCGAGGTTTTACCGGACGATCCCGTCAGGGCAACCACGCGCGCTTTCGCCTGTTGGCGCACCCATGCCGCGAGTTGTCCGAAGGCAATACGCGTATCGGCCACCACTACCTGCGCGATAGAAATAGGCAATAGCTTACTGACCAGCAGAGCCTGAGCGCCGCTTGCAATGGCATCGCTGGCGAAATCATGAGCATCAAAACGTTCGCCTACCAGCGCAACAAACAGGCTGCCGGCAGTAACTTTGCGCGTATCGGTTGTGACATCGGCAACGGTTATATCAGCGCCGTACAGCTTGCCGCCGCTGATATCAGCGAGGGTTTGCAGAGAAACGGGAATCATGCGACCACCCCCAGCAAACGGGCGACGGTGTCGCGATCCGAGTAATCCAGACGGCGGTTGCCAATGATTTGATAATCTTCGTGGCCTTTACCGGCCACCAGCACGATGTCATCCACACTGGCTTGCATGACGGCGTTGGTCACCGCCTGCGCACGTCCTGAAACGACGCGAGCACGACCCGGGTCGAGCAGGCCGGTGAGAATATCATTCACAATCGACATCGGCTCTTCGCTGCGCGGATTATCGTCGGTGATCACCACAATATCGGAGAATTGCTCAGCAATCGCGCCCATCAATGGACGTTTGCCTTTATCACGATCGCCGCCGCAGCCAAACACGCACCACAGCTGGCCTTTACAGTGCAGACGCGCCGCTTCCAGCGCTTTTTCCAGCGCATCAGGCGTGTGGGCGTAATCAACCACGACTGTGGGTTTTTCTGGCGCGGTGAACACTTCCATACGACCACAAACCGGTAATAATTGCGGTGCGGTGGCAACCAGCGCAGTAAGCGGATAATCCAGCGTTAGCAAGGTAGCCAGTGCCAGTAGCAGGTTGCTAACGTTGAACGCGCCCATCAAACGGCTATCAAACTCGCCGTCGCCCCAGCTGGAGCTGAATTGAATATGTGCGCCGCCGTCGTGATAATTAACCGCCGTGGCTTTGAGCCAGCGGCCATGGCAGCCTGATTGCAAGTTGTCTTCCATGGTTACCGCTACAGCATCGGGCAATTTTGCCAGCCAGCGACGGCCAACCTCATCATCAGCGTTGATGATGGCTGCACCGATTTGATGCTCAGAGAACAGTAGCCATTTAGCGGATTCATAGCCCTGCATATCACCGTGATAATCGAGGTGATCGCGGCTCAGGTTGGTAAATACCGCCGCGGCAAACGGCAACGCTGCCACGCGGTGCTGCACCAGCCCATGTGAAGACACTTCCATCGCCGTCAGGGTTGCGCCCTGCTCGACCAAATCATTCAGAACATGCTGCACATCCACTGCAGAGCCGGTGGTATTTTCAGTTGCCACCAGTTGACCGTAAAGGCCATTTCCTACCGTGCCCATCACGGCGCCGGCTTCACCCAACAGATTGGCCCACTGCGCCATCAACTGCGTGGTGGTGGTTTTACCGTTGGTGCCGGTAACACCAATTAACTTCAGTTTGCTCGCAGGCTGCTGATAAAAGCGCCCGGCCAGTGCAGAGAGACGCTGCTGCAACTGCGCCAGATAGATAACCGGGACGCCGTGCATCTCGCGGATATCACCATCGCTGGCCTCACCTTCGGCTTCGGCAATCACCGCTGCCACACCTTGTGCAATAGCCTGTGGAATAAAACGACGTCCATCAGCATGATGGCCCGCCACGGCGATAAACAGATCGCCAGCAGCCGCAGCGCGGCTGTCCAGTGTCATGTCACGGAGTGGACGCGCCGGCGCACCCGGCACCCATGGGGCCAGTAAGTCGCGCAGGTTACGATCTGTCACTTGATTCCTCACTTCTATTCTTCACCAACTCGTTCTTATCAACTGTTGGCAGCGCATCAGGTTCAATGTTCATGGTACGCAACACGCCGCCCATGATGGCGCCAAACACCGGTGCTGAAACCGCACCACCATAATATTTACCGGCTTGGGGATCGTTGATCACCACCACCAGCGCAAAACGAGGACGGCTGGCAGGTGCAACGCCAGCGGTGTAAGCAATGTATTTGTTGACGTAGCGTCCGTCCGGTCCAACTTTCTTGGCGGTACCGGTTTTAATGGCAATGCGATAGCCCTTGATGGCGGCTTTAACCCCACCACCGCCTGGCAACGCAACGCTCTCCATCATGTGCATCACCGTTTTCACCAGGTCTTCCTGGAAAACGCGTTCACCTGCCACTGGCGGGTCAACTTTGGTGATCGACAGCGGGCGATTGATGCCATAGCTGCCAATGGTTGCGTAGACTCGCGCTAACTGTAACGGCGTTACCATTAGCCCGTAGCCGAAAGAGAAGGTGGCCCTCTCTATGTCAGACCACCGTTGTTTTTGAGGGTATAAGCCACTGCTTTCCCCGACCAGCCCCAAATTGGTCGGTTTACCCAAGCCAAAGCGCGCATAAGTATCTACAAGCGCTGAGGAGGGCATCGCTAACGCCAAACGTGAAACCCCGACGTTACTCGACTTCTGTAAAACCCCGGTAAGGGTCAATTCGTTATAGCGCGCCACATCTTTGATCTCATGACCATTAACGCGGTACGGCACGGTATTCAGGACGCTGTTTTCTTTCACCACACCACGCTGTAAAGCCGTCATCACCACCATGGGTTTCACGGTAGAACCTGGCTCGAAGATGTCAGTGATGGCGCGGTTACGCATCACATCTTTCGGCGTGTTGCTAAGATTATTCGGGTTGTAAGCGGGACTGTTCGCCATTGCCAGCACTTCACCGGTATTCACATCCACCAATACGGCAGTGCCCGATTCGGCTTTGTTGAAGGCCACGGCGTTATTCAGTTCACGATAAACCAGCGCTTGCAGACGCTCATCAATGCTCAGCGTTAGGTTATGCGCCGCACGGCTATCAACCGAAGAGATATCTTCAATGACGCGACCGTTGCGGTCTTTACGCACGGTACGTTCACCCGGTGCGCCAGTCAGCCATTTATCGAAGCTCTTCTCGATGCCCTCAATGCCCTGTCCATCAATGTTGGTGAAGCCAATCAGGTGCGCAGTAACCTGGCCCGCCGGATAGTAGCGACGCGACTCTTCACGCAGATAGATGCCCGGCAGCTTAAGTTTTTTCACATACTCGCCGATTGCCGGATTGACCTGACGCGCCAGATAAATAAAGCGCCCTTTCGGGTTGGCATTAACGCGTGCTGCGAGTTGATCAAGCGGGATTGATAACGCATCAGACAATGCTTTCCAGCGGCTATCCAGCGATACGCCGCCGTGCTCAGTCAGTTCTTTCGGATCGGCCCAGATCGCATTCACCGGCACACTCACCGCCAGTGGACGACCCGCACGATCGCTGATCATACCGCGCGCCGTTGGCACCGACTGAACGCGCAGCGAGCGTAAATCGCCCTCTTTCACCAGCTTATCGGGGTTGATCACCTGCAACCACGCTACGCGCGACAGCAGTCCACCCAGCGCCAGTAAAATACACCCGCACAGTAACGCAAAGCGCCAGCTTACAAAGCTGGCCTTATCTTCTTGTTTTTTTAACTTCAGCGTTTTACCTGCGCCACTCATTGAGTTCTGCGATTCCTTATTTCTGCACCACAATATTTTCCTGTGAAGGATCAACATGCTGCATTTGCAGTTTATCGGTTGCTATCCGCTCTACGCGGCTGTGATCGCCAAGGGCGTTCTCTTCAAGAATGAGGTTGCGCCACTCGATATCGAGCGCATCACGCTCCAGCACCAGCTGTTCACGCTGCGCTGTCAGCAGGCGCGTCTTATGTGTGGTCGTCACGACCACGACGGAGGACACTAGCACCGCAATCAGCAGTAACAGTGGAATCTTGCCAAAACGCAGCAGGTCTCCACCGATAACGCCAGGCAGGCTGTGACGCTCGTTGCCAATCATGACGCTGTTCTCTCCGCGATACGCAAAACAGAACTGCGTGCACGTGGGTTTTCGTTCACTTCAGCTTCACCCGGAATCAGCTTGCCAAGCGTTTTGAGTTCACGACCGCCTAACGCTTTGAGCTGCGACTCGGTCATTGGGATGCCGGCTGGCACCTGTGGACCGCGGCTCTGATCGCGCATAAAACGCTTCACTAAGCGATCTTCCAGCGAATGGAAGCTGATGATCGACAATCTGCCGCCGGGAGCGAGAACAGACAGCGCACCTTTTAGTGCGGTATCGATCTCTTCCAGCTCGCTGTTGATCCAAATACGAATCGCCTGGAAGGTACGCGTTGCCGGATGCTTAAATTTGTCTTTCACCGGCATCGCAGCAGCGATAACGGTGGCCAACTCTTTGGTGCGTGTCATGGGCTGCTCGCGATTGCGTTCTACGATGGCACGCGCGATACGTTTACCGAAACGCTCTTCACCGTAGGTTTTAATCACGAAAGCGATATCCGCTTCTTCCGCACTCATTAGCCATTCAGCTGCTGATTGCCCACGCGTTGGATCCATACGCATATCCAGCGGTCCGTCACGCATAAAGGAGAAGCCGCGTTCGGCATCATCCAGCTGTGGTGACGAGACGCCTAAATCCAGCAATACGCCATCAATTTGGCCGGTCAGACCGCGCTCTTCGACATATTCCGCCAGCGCCGAAAACGGCCCGTGGACGATGGAGAAACGGGGATCGTTTATCTCAGCAGCTGCGGCTATCGCTTGCGGATCGCGATCAATCGCGATCAGTTGTCCTTTCTCGCCAAGCTGTGAAAGAATTAAGCGCGAATGACCGCCGCGACCAAAAGTGCCGTCAATGTAAATGCCGTCTTCCCTGATATTGAGGCCGTTAACCGCCTCATCCAGCAGCACTGTGGTGTGTTTGAAATTTTCCTGCATAGCTATAGCGACAAGTCCTGCAACCGCTCAGATAAAGGCTCCTGAGCCGACTGTTCTGTGTCAATATCGTCCTTAACTTGTTGATACCAGGTCTGTTCATCCCACAGCTCAAATTTATTGAACTGTCCAACCAGCATCACTTCTTTGGTCAGGCCCGCGTGTTGTCGCAGCGTATTCGCTAACAACAAACGGCCCGCATTATCCATCTGACACTCACTGGCATGCCCTAACAGCAGTCGCTGTACGCGACGCTCTGCAGGATTCATGCTGGATAAGCGAGACAGCTTTTTCTCAATGATTTCCCATTCGGGCAGGGTATAAAGCAGCAGGCATGGCTGGTGGAGGTCAATGGTGCATACCATTTGCCCCTGAGACTCTGCGACAAGCAATTCACGATAGCGTGTTGGTACTGCTAATCGCCCTTTACTGTCGAGATTGACTAACGTTGCTCCACGGAACATGCCAGCCTTACCCCTCAATCACCCGTTTTCACCACTTTATCCCACTTTTTACCACGAAACGAGTTTACGGAGCCGATGAAATCCTTGTCAAGCCGCAACGGCAAGTGAATATCACTATTTACAACGGGTGAAATTAATTGGAGACGGGAATAAAGCGACATGGAGCGGCAAAATTAAAATTAACCTGATGAATAGTGGAATAAAAATTTCCGCGAAATATAAATTGGCGAAAAATAAAGCGCTTTAGCGCTGAAATATATTTGCCCTGCGTTCTGCGACAGCGGCTGCATTTTAGGGGATTTCTGAAAGGAAGCCCAGCAGCTTCGCGCCAGCTCTGCTATGACTCGTTGATGAACATGTAAACAAATAAGAAAAGTTAACAGGTTTAAATTGTTAGCTGTGGTGACGATAATTTACGCTTTTTTACCCCGGCAGGTTCTTGAGAAATATCTACTGGTTAAATTAAAAGGGGCAGCGAACTGCCCACAATTTCATTTTGCGCGGCGACTTAATTGTCCACGGCGGAATAAATTTCGGCGGATGCGCGTTAAACCAGGCTTCGGTTTGCGTGGCTCATCCAGCGAGGCTAATACTAACTCCAGCACACGCTCGGCGACATCGCGGTGACGCTGACCCACTGCCAGTACCGGGCATTCCAGGAAATCGAGCAATTCATGATCACCAAAGGTAGCAATTGCCAGATCGGTTGGCAGGCGACCATCGCGCTTAAGCGTAATGTCCATCACGCCCTGTAATAGCCCAAATGAGGTGGTGAACAGCGCGTCCGGCATAGGATGATCTTCGAGGTAGCTTTCAAACAGCGTTGCCGCGGCGGCACGATCGAAGCTATTACAGTAAATGTAATCGATAGGGCGCTCGTCATCCTTCCACGCATCGCGGAAGCCCAGTTCGCGCAGGAAACTCACTGAAAGCTCAGGCAGTGCGCCAAGGAACAGCACATTTTTCACCGGCAGCTGACGCAATTCAGCCGCCAACGCTTGGGCATCATCCTGATCGGCTCCTACCACGCTGGTAAAGTGTTCACGATCCAGCGCGCGGTCCAGAGCGATAATCGGTAAGGGATCATTGATCCATCGCTGATAGAACGGGTGCTCTGGCGGTAATGAGGTAGAAACAATGATGGCATCGACCTGACGCTGCAGCAGATGCTCAATACAGCGCATTTCGTTATCGGGCTGATCTTCCGAGCAGGCAATCAGCAGCTGATAGCCGCGCTGTCGCGCCTGACGCTCCAGATAATTTGCAATGCGGGTGTAACTGGTGTTTTCCAAATCGGGGATTACCAGACCAATAGAGCGCGTCCGGCCGGCACGCAGCCCAGCCGCAACGGCATTGGGGTGATAATTGTGTTCACGCACCACCGCCATGACTTTTTCGACGGTTTTTTCGCTGACACGATACTGCCGCGCTTTGCCATTTATTACATAGCTGGCCGTAGTGCGCGACACGCCTGCCAGGCGCGCAATTTCATCCAGTTTCACGATGACACCTTAATTCTGTTAAGCCAGCGCTGGCGAAAATATCCGCAGATTAGCTATGGATAAAACATTTGTAACATCTAACCGCAGAAAACTACGCTGAGCAACCGCTTTTCTCCAGCATCCTGGTTGAGCGCATAAAATAAAAAAACCCGGCATTTCGCCGGGTTAGCACTGAATGTGATCTTTTCTCTGCGTTATTAACGCATAACGCGATCGCCGCGTGACACACCAACGATTCCTGAACGCGCCACTTCAACAATTTCCGCTACATCACGTACAGTGTTGAGAAACGCATCAAGTTTATCGCTGGTGCCCGCCAGCTGAACCGTGTAAAGCGTCGGCGTCACATCGATAATCTGACCACGGAAAATTTCCGCGCTGCGCTTCACTTCTTCACGACCGTAACCGCTGGCCTGAATTTTCACCAGCATGATCTCGCGCTCTACATAGGCGCCCTGCCCCAGTTCGCTGACGCGTAACACGTCCACCAGCTTATGCAGTTGCTTCTCGATCTGCTCCAGCACTTTCGCGTCGCCAACCGTTTGGATGGTCATGCGGGATAACGTAGGATCATCGGTGGGCGCTACAGTCAGGCTTTCAATGTTGTAGCCACGTTGCGAGAACAGTCCCACGACACGGGACAATGCGCCGGATTCATTTTCCAGCAGAACCGATAAAATACGACGCATAATTAAGTCCTCTCCGTTTTGCTCAGCCACATCTCATCCATCGAACCACCCCGAATTTGCATCGGGTAAACGTGCTCGCTGCCGTCAATATTCACATCAACAAACACCAGACGCCCTTTCGCCAGCGTGTCCAGCGCCAGCTGAAGCTTCTCTTCCAGTTCGGCAGGATGTTGAATCGCGATGCCGACGTGGCCATAGGCTTCAGCCAGACGGACGAAGTCAGGCAGCGATTGCATATAAGACTGCGAGTGGCGGCCGGAGTAAATCATGTCCTGCCACTGCTTAACCATGCCGAGGAAGCCGTTGTTGAGGTTCAGCACCAGCACCGGCAAATCGTATTGCAGTGCGGTTGACAGCTCCTGAATGTTCATCTGGATACTGCCATCACCGGTCACGCAGATAACCGTTTCATCCGGCAGCGCCATCTTCACACCCAACGCAGCGGGCAGGCCGAAGCCCATGGTGCCCAGGCCGCCGGAGTTGATCCAACGACGTGGTTTGTCGAACTGGTAATAAAGCGCAGCGAACATCTGATGCTGGCCCACGTCAGAGGTGACGTAAGCGTCACCTTTGGTCAAACGACAGATGGTTTCGATCACCGCCTGCGGCTTAATCTTGTCGCTGGTGCGATCAAATTCCAGGCACTTACGGCTACGCCAGCCATCAATGGTTTGCCACCAATCGCGCAAGCTATCAAGCTCCTGCTTCGCATCGCTTTGCGCCAGCAGCTCAAGCATTTGAGTCAGCGTCTGTTTTGCATCACCGACAATCGGAATATCCGCGCTAACGGTTTTGGAGATTGAGGTCGGATCGACATCGATATGCATGATGGTGGCATTCGGGCAGTACTTCGCCAGATTGTTGGTGGTGCGATCATCGAAACGTACGCCAATACCGAAAATCAAGTCGGCATTGTGCATAGTCATGTTGGCTTCGTAAGTGCCGTGCATACCCAGCATCCCGACACTCTGACGATGCGTGCCAGGGAACACGCCCAGGCCCATTAACGACATAGTTACCGGGATATTCAGTTTTTCCGCCAGCTGCAGCAGTTCAGCTTCACAGCCAGACATGATCGCGCCACCACCCGCGTAAATCACCGGCTTATGGGCCGCTAATAACGTTTGCAATGCGCGCTTAATCTGTCCTTTATGGCCCTGGATGGTCGGATTGTAGGAGCGCATGCTCACCGTTTCCGGCCATACGTATGGCAACTTATTGGCAGGATTGAGGATATCTTTAGGTAGATCGATTACCACCGGTCCCGGACGACCGCTCGCTGCCAGCCAGAAGGCCTTTTTCAAAACGGTTGGAATTTCTTCGGTATTTTTCACCAGGAAGCTGTGCTTCACCACCGGACGGGAGATGCCGACCATGTCGCACTCCTGGAACGCATCGTAGCCGATCAGCGAAGAGGGCACCTGGCCCGACAGAATTACCATCGGAATGGAGTCCATATAGGCCGTTGCGATACCGGTGATCGCGTTAGTGGCGCCCGGACCGGACGTCACCAGCACCACCCCAACCTCGCCCGTCGCACGCGCAAGGCCATCGGCCATATGCACCGCGCCTTGTTCATGACGCACCAATACATGGTCAATACCACCGACCGTTTGCAGTGCATCGTAAATATCGAGCACCGCTCCGCCCGGATAGCCGAATACCTGCTTAACGCCCTGATCGATTAACGAACGGACGACCATTTCGGCTCCTGACAACATCTCCATTTTCTGCCTCCAGGCTTGAGGGACTGAATCCACTGACGTTCGCGTTTCCCGCACGCCACTGATATCCGGCCCCCGCTTGCCAATTAAGATCAAAACCTTATGTTTATGCTCAGAAGACGGCGTTCATTTCCGCCTTCCAGGTACAGGGAATCTACTTGAGTTAATTCTTTTAAGAGTAGGTCGATTACCATAACCGCAGACTACGCAGCCTGCAAACGCCAGCATGCCACCTCAGGCTCTATCCGGCAATTAAGGCACTAACGCGTGATTATCGCCTGGGAGGATTAAACTAATGCTTTGTCATAACCACAGAGGATAATGCTGGCTAAGCAATTATTTGCAGTGTGTTATAAGAAATATGATTTTCATATTGCCTGACCACTCAGTCCACAATCTTTTGGGCTAATTACTTTCTGGCTTGATTATCTTTAAAATGGCTTAATCACATCACATTCCTCTATACAACAAGCCAAATCTTGTTTTGGATTCAGAGCGCACTAACTAACTAAATCAATATATTTCAACGCATTAAAATAAAATCCATTCTCTAAAGTATTTTTTAAGCGTAGGGTTTTGCTTATCCTGTAGCTAATTTATGTCATTGCTCTGCGCAGCCGAAAAATCCCAGCAGATCGCCCTTCTGGCTTCACTGAAATACCCTTGCACTTAGGGTTGACTTGCTACGTCAATTCCAGTACCAATATGTGCAGCACACAATTTACGAGGTTTGACTCATGTTTCATTCTTTCCGCCTACTCGGTCTACTACTAAACGCATCCAGTTTGCGCGGTAGACTCGTGGGCGGAATCAATAACTGATTCGAACCTGCAGAAGTTTAAGAAACCCGCGCCAATGCGCGGGTTTTTTTATGCTCGTAGCACCGGCAAAGTTAATGCATAAGGAAGATTACGATGAGCCAGCAAGTTATTATTTTCGATACCACTCTGCGTGACGGCGAACAGGCTTTACAGGCCAGCCTGAGTGTTAAAGAAAAACTGCAGATCGCTCTGGCATTGGAACGTATGGGCGTGGATGTGATGGAAGTGGGCTTCCCGGTTTCCTCTCCAGGCGATTTTGAATCCGTACAAACCATTGCTCGTACCATTAAAAATAGCCGCGTCTGCGGACTGGCACGCTGCGTTGAGAAGGACATTGACGCCGCATACGAATCATTGCGTGTCGCTGAAGCGTTCCGTATTCACACCTTCATCGCCACTTCGCCGATGCATATCGCCACCAAGCTGCGCAGCACGCTGCCGGAAGTGATTGAACGTGCAGTACACATGATTAAACGCGCCCGCAACTATACCGACGACGTTGAGTTCTCCTGTGAAGACGGCGGCCGCACACCAATCGACGATCTGTGCCGCATGGTTGAAGCGGCTATCAATGCCGGCGCCACCACGATTAACATCCCCGATACCGTCGGCTACACCTTGCCAGGCGAATACGCCAACATCATCGGCCAATTGGTCGCACGCGTGCCAAACATTGATAAAGCCATTTTGTCTGTTCATACCCACGATGATTTGGGCATGGCGACCGGCAACGCCATCGCCGCGGTATTGGCCGGTGCGCGTCAGGTTGAAGGTACGCTGAATGGTCTGGGCGAGCGCGCGGGTAACTGTGCGTTGGAAGAAGTAATCATGGCGATTAAAACCCGCCAGCAGATTATGAACGTGCACACCAATATCAATCATCAGGAAATCTACCGTACCAGCCAAACGGTAAGCCAAATCTGCAACATGCCGATTCCGGCTAACAAAGCGGTAGTTGGTTCTAACGCCTTCGCCCACTCATCCGGTATTCACCAGGATGGCGTGCTGAAGAATCGTGAAAACTACGAAATCCTGACGCCAGAATCTATCGGCCTGCACAAAATCCAGCTGAATCTGACCTCACGCTCGGGCCGCGCCGCCGTCAAACATCGCATGGAAGAGATGGGTTACAAAGAGTCCGATTACAATCTGGACACCTTGTACGATGCCTTCCTCAAACTGGCTGATAAGAAAGGTCAGGTCTTCGATTACGACCTGGAAGCGTTGGCCTTCATCAACAAACAGAATGAAGAGCCGGAATACTTCCAGCTGAACGAATTCAACGTGCAGACAGGTTCCAGCGTCACCGCCACCGCGTCTGTGCAGTTGGGCTGTGGCGAAGAGACCAAAGCCGATGCCGCTACCGGTAATGGCCCGGTTGATGCCGTTTATCAGGCTATCAACCGCATCACCGGCTTTGAAGCTGAACTGATGAACTACAAGTTGACCGCGAAAGGCCACGGCGAGAACGCGCTGGGTCAGGTAGATATCGTCGTCAACTACAACGGCCGTAAATTCCACGGCGTTGGCCTGGCGACCGATATCGTCGAATCATCCGCTAAAGCGATGGTAAATGCGTTGAACAATATTTGGCGTGCTAAGCAGGTGGAAAAAGAACTGCAGCGTAAATTTAAAGATCAGAAGGAAACGGTGTAACTATGTCTAAGTCTTCTCATATCGCGGTATTGCCAGGCGACGGAATTGGTCCGGAAGTGATGGCGCAGGCCATGAAGGTTCTCGACGCAATTCGTACGCGTTTCGACATGCGTATCACCACCAGCGAATATGATGTTGGCGGTATCGCCATCGATCGTCATGGTGAACCGTTGCCACCGGCCACCGTTGCCGGCGCAGAACAAGCAGATGCGATTCTGTTTGGCTCGGTAGGTGGCCCGAAATGGGAACATCTGCCACCTGCTCAGCAGCCAGAGCGCGGTGCGCTACTGCCGCTGCGTAAGCACTTCAAGCTGTTCAGTAACCTGCGCCCCGCCGCGCTGTATAAAGGTTTAGAAGCTTTTTGCCCGCTGCGCAGCGATATCGCCGAGCGTGGTTTCGATATCCTGTGCGTGCGTGAACTGACTGGCGGCATCTACTTCGGTCAGCCGAAAGGTCGCGAAGGCAGCGGCCCGCATGAGCGCGCCTTTGACACCGAGGTTTATCACCGCTTTGAAATCGAGCGCATTGCCCGCATCGCCTTTGAATCTGCCCGCAAACGTCGCAACATCGTCACCTCAATCGATAAAGCCAACGTCTTGCAGACGTCAGTCATGTGGCGCGAAATTGTCAATGAAGTGGCAAAAGATTATCCGGATGTGCAGCTGAGCCACATGTACATCGATAATGCCACCATGCAGCTGATTAAAGATCCATCACAGTTTGATGTGCTGCTGTGTTCTAACCTGTTCGGCGACATCCTGTCTGATGAATGCGCGATGATTACCGGTTCCATGGGCTTGTTGCCTTCCGCCAGCCTGAACGAAGAAGGTTTCGGCTTGTTTGAGCCCGCGGGCGGTTCTGCACCTGATATCGCCGGTCAGAATATTGCCAACCCGATTGCCCAGATTCTGTCGCTGTCACTGCTGCTGCGTTATAGCCTGAATGCGGATGACGCTGCCGCTAGCATTGAACGCGCCGTGAGCCGCGCGTTGGAAGCGGGTTATCGCACCCGTGATTTAGCCGGTGACGGCAAAGCCGTGAGCACAGATGAAATGGGCAGCATCATTGCCGGTTTTATCGCCGAGGAAAAATAATAAAATGAAAAGCTTATACCAGAAGTTATTTGATGCACATGTCGTTCACGAAGCGCCAAAAGAAACCCCGTTACTGTATATCGATCGCCATTTGATCCATGAAGTGACGTCACCGCAGGCCTTTGATGGCCTGCGTGCGCACGGCCGCAAAGTGCGTCAACCGTCAAAAACCTTCGCCACCATGGACCATAACGTTTCGACCCAGACCAAAGACATCAATGCGTCTGGCGAGATGGCACGTATTCAGATGCAGGAGCTGATCAAGAACTGTGCTGAGTTCGGCATTCAGCTGTATGACCTGAATCACCCGTTCCAGGGCATCGTGCACGTGATTGGGCCGGAACAAGGCATGACGCTGCCGGGCATGACTATTGTCTGCGGCGACTCCCACACCGCCACCCACGGCGCGTTCGGTTCGTTGGCCTTCGGTATCGGTACCTCTGAAGTTGAGCATGTGTTTGCCACGCAAACCCTGAAACAGGGTCGTGCGAAAACCATGAAGATTGAAGTGCTGGGCGAAGCGGCGCCGGGCATTACCGCTAAAGACATCGTGTTAGCGATCATTGGTAAAACCGGCAGCGCTGGCGGTACCGGTCACGTTGTTGAATTCTGTGGCCCAGCGATTGAAGCGCTGAGCATGGAAGGCCGCATGACGCTGTGTAATATGGCGATTGAGATGGGTGCCAAAGCGGGCCTGGTCGCACCGGATGACACCACCTTCAACTACCTGAAAGACAAACAGTTCGCACCGAAGGGCGAGCAGTGGGAACAGGCGGTTGCTTACTGGCGCACGCTTAAGTCTGACAACGATGCGAAGTTTGACAGCATTGTCACCCTGCACGCGGAAGATATTGCCCCGCAAGTTACCTGGGGCACCAACCCTGGCCAGGTGATGGCGGTGGATCAAGCGATCCCGAATCCACAATCGTTTGCCGATCCGGTTGAGCGCGCCTCGGCCGAGAAAGCGCTGGCTTACATGGATCTGCAGCCGGGCATTAAACTGACTGACGTGGCGATCGATAAAGTGTTTATCGGCTCCTGCACCAACTCACGCATTGAAGATCTGCGCGCCGCTGCCGCCATTGCTAAAGGTCGCAAAGTGGCGCCAGGCGTAGTAGCGATGGTGGTGCCAGGTTCGGGTCCAGTGAAAGCGCAGGCCGAAGCCGAAGGTCTGGATAAAATCTTCCTCGAAGCCGGTTTTGAATGGCGCTTGCCGGGCTGCTCCATGTGCCTGGCAATGAACAATGACCGCCTGAATCCAGGCGAGCGTTGTGCATCCACCAGCAACCGTAACTTTGAAGGTCGTCAGGGCCGTGGTGGACGTACTCACCTGGTCAGCCCGGCGATGGCCGCGGCGGCTGCCGTAACCGGTCGCTTTGCCGACATTCGTGAATTGACTCAGGGAGCATAAGCCATGGCGAACAAATTTACTCAACACACCGGCATTGTGGCGCCACTGGATGCGGCTAACGTCGATACCGATGCCATTATTCCGAAGCAGTTTTTGCAGAAAGTGACGCGCACCGGCTTTGGCGCGCACCTGTTCCACGATTGGCGTTTTGAAGATGATGCCGGCACCGTCCCCACCGCCGGCTTCGTGCTGAACAAGCCGGAGTTCAAAGGCACCAGCATTTTGCTGGCGCGTGAAAACTTCGGCTGCGGATCTTCACGTGAGCATGCGCCCTGGGCGTTGACCGACTTCGGTTTCCATGTGGTGATCGCACCAAGCTTCGCGGACATCTTCTACGGCAACAGTTTCAACAACCAGCTGCTGCCGGTGAAGCTGAGTGATGAAGAAGTGGATGAGATGTTCAAACTGGTCGCCGCGCAGCCGGGCGTTAGCTTCACGGTGGATCTGGAAGCGCAGACAGTAACGGCGGGTGAGAAAACCTACAGCTTTGAAATCGACAGCTTCCGCCGTCACTGCATGATCAACGGCCTCGACAGTATTGGCCTGACGCTGCAACATGAAGCGTCGATCTCCAGCTACGAAACCAATCAGCCCGCGTTCTTACGCTAAGGCAATAAGGGCGACATTCTGTCGCCCTTCTCTTTTCTATCGATGCGGAACATCCCGCACGCGTGACGCCAATCCCAGCGCCAGCACCGCTAACCCCAACGCCAGCCAATAAACCGACTCATGACCAAAGCGCTCGCTCATGGTGCCCTGAATAATACCCGCGATAATCATGCCGGTGGAAATCGACGTCGTGAATAAGGTGGTTGCCGCGCCTGCCCGTCCTGGCATCAAATCCTGGAACCACAGCATGCCAATTCCGGCGATGATGCCGATAAATGCCGCATTGAACAGCTGCAGCACCATCAGCGCAGTACGCGACTGGAACATCACCAGTCCGAGATAAAACACAATTCCCGCCACCAGCGCCAGCAGCATCAGTTTGCGTTTGCCCAACCGCCGCGCGTAATGTCCGGCCAGCAGCATAATCGGAATCTCCAGCCCGGCGGCGGTGCCCATCAATAATCCCGCCAGCTTCTCCGGCAGGCCGAGCGTTGAGCTGATATACAGCGGCATATCGATGATATACATGGTGTTGCACGCCCACATGGTGACGGAGGCAATAAACAGCAGCCGCACCTGGCTATCTTTCCACGGGCTAAGCTGCGTCAGCACCTCTTCAGGCGACGCCACCACGCGCGGTACCGAAGGCAAGGTGCGCCAGATCAGCAGCATGCTCAGCAGGAAAATCCCCGCCGCGACGCAAAACAACGTGGTGAAGCCATAATTGAGCGCCAGCGCAAACGACAGCGGCGGCCCAATCACCCATGCCAGCGACAGCTGCGCACGCATTACCGAGCTGAACATCACCACTTCACGCGCCGATTGATCGGCATATTCACGCGCGAGGGCGAATACCTGCGGAATCGACACGCTGGCCAGCGCAGACAAAAACACCCCCAGCGTCACCAGCGTTAAATAGTGACGGTTGAAAGCAAACAGCAGCGCATTGAGTGTCGCCATCAGGCAGCAGAAAAGAATCAGATTGCGGCGATCGCCTCGATTATCGGATCGCTTCGCCATTAACAGGCTGATGACAATGCCGGCTATCGCATTGATGGTAAAGAACAAGCCCACCCAAAACGGGCTAACCTGCACTTCACGCGTCAAAAATAGACTCAGCGTTGGCGCCTGCAGCGCCCCGGCCACGCCCGTCATAAATGACACCACCATAAAAGAGAGATAGACCGGATTGATGCGACGTTGACGCGTTAACAGCGATTTCATGCAGAAATCCCTTTGCGGATAAAAAACGGCTAGAGAAATGAGGGTAGAAAATTCTACAGCAAAACGAAAAAAGCCAGCAGATAAAGCGCTGCTGGCGGTGAAAATGCACCCTACTCAGAAAGAGGTTCCACGTTGGCGGAACCGCTGGCAGAGCGCCATTCATTACTGAATGCCTCCCGCTCTTCCATTGCCGGGCAGTATGCCTCTAATATGAGGCAGGAAAAACTGAGCGATTCTGAGAAGGAGTTCCCCTTTTATGTCCT
Source organism: Pantoea sp. USHLN256 (assembly GCF_037149875.1). Classification (NCBI taxonomy): domain Bacteria; kingdom Pseudomonadati; phylum Pseudomonadota; class Gammaproteobacteria; order Enterobacterales; family Erwiniaceae; genus Pantoea; species Pantoea sp. USHLN256. The sequence goes on from NZ_JBBCQO010000005.1 coordinate 137,475, forward strand.
CTTCACGTCTGCAGCAGCAATTCATCCGCTTATGGCAAAGCTGTCAGGGGCTGGATCAGGAAACCACCCTGAACGAGCTGGCCGATCTGCTGCACTGCTCGCGCCGTCACATGCGTAATTTACTCAACGCCATGCAGAACGAAGGCTGGCTGATTTGGCAGGCGGAAGCCGGACGCGGCAAGCGTTCGATGCTGAGTTTTTGCTATACCGGGCTGGCGCTGCAACAGCAGCGTGCCGAGGATCTGCTGGAACAAGATCGCATCGAACAGCTGGTCCAGCTGGTGGGCGACAAAAATCAGGTCCGACAGATGATCGCGGCACATTTAGGCCGCAGCTTCCGTCAGGGCAAGCATATTCTGCGCGTGCTCTATTACCGTCCGCTGCCCAATCTGTTGCCCGGTTCGCCGCTGCGCCGCTCAGAAACCCATCTGGCACGCCAAATTTTCAACGGCCTGATGCGTATAAATGAGGAAAAGGGGGAAATCGAGCCCGATATCGCGCACCATTGGCAGCAAACTTCGCCGCTGCATTGGCGCTTTTTCCTGCGCCCGGCCATTCGCTTTCATCATGGCCGCGAACTGGAAATGGAGGATGTGATTGCTTCGCTGGAGCGCGTGCGCAGTCAACCGCTGTTTTCCCATATCGAAAAGCTGCATTCACCTGCCCCCTGGACGCTGGATATTCACCTAAGCCAGCCGGACGATTGGCTACCGTGGCTGCTGGCCAGCGTCAGTGCGATGATCCTGCCACGCGAATGGCAGACGCTACGCCACTTTGCCCGTCAGCCGATTGGTACCGGCCCCTACAGCGTGGTGCGTAATCAGCAAACGCAGCTGAAAATTGCCGCCTTTGATGATTACTTCGGCTATCGCGCCTTGATCGACGATGTATCGATTTGGGTGCTGCCGGAGATCAGCGACGAGCTGGTGTATGCCGGCGTAAAACTGCAGGGCGAAAACGCCGATGAGAAATCGGAAGAGAGCCGCCTGGAAGAGGGCTGCTATTTCCTCCTGTTTGATCAGCGCTCACACCTGGGACAAGATGCGCACTTCCGCCGCTGGGTGAGCTATTTATTCAATCCTATCGCCCTGCTTAATCATGCTGGCGTCGGCTATCAGCGTTACTGGTTCCCGGCCTATGGCCTGCTGCCGCGCTGGCATCATCGTCGCGACCTTACGCCTGCCGAGAAACCAGCCGGCTTAACCCAATTCACGCTCAGCTGGTACAACAACCACGTTGAGCATGAAGGTATCGCCAACGCCCTGCGTCCGTTACTGGCGCAGCAAGGTGTTGAGTTGATTACGCGCGAAGTCAGTTACGAGGAGTGGTTCGAGGGTGAAGGCGAGAGTGATATCTGGCTTGGTAGCGTCAATTTTACCCTGCCGCTGGAGTACGCGCTGTTTGCTCAGCTGTTCGAACTGCCTTTGATGCATCATTGCATCCCGATTGACTGGCAAGCCGACGCGGCGCGCTGGCGGCAGAAAGCTTTACCGCTGGCGGAGTGGAGTAAACAGCTGATCGACAGCGACTATCTGCACCCGCTTTTCCATCATTGGCTGCTACTGGAGGGGCAACGCAGCATGCGCGGCGTGCGGCTGAATACGCTCGGCTGGTTTGACTTCAAATCCGCCTGGTTTGCGCCTCCGGAGCTGTGAGCATCGCGCCGGCGCAGTTTTGTAAGGTGCGCATTCATGCGCACCGGGAAGCGTGGCACCAGACTTCCAGCCGGTGCTCCTTTCGCGCTGTCATATAAATGTCTAGAATGAGCCGTTCTCAACGGGGTGCCTTATTTTGTGGCTGAGAAAGACCCGTCGAACCTGATCCGGCTAATACCGGCGTAGGGATTTGAGATGCCCACTCCTCAGATCCTTTGCGACTCAACCTTATCTTCTCCTCAAGGAGCGCAAAGTGTTAAACAAAGTTTTGCCTGTGTTGTTGCTGGTTGCGGCACCGGTTTTCGCTGCCAAACCGGTTCTGACAGTTTACACCTACGACTCATTCTCTGCCGATTGGGGTCCAGGTCCGGCGGTCAAAAAAGCCTTTGAAGCACAGTGCGGCTGTGAACTGAAATACGTCGCGCTGGAAGATGGCGTGTCGCTGCTGAATCGTGTGCGTATGGAAGGCAAAAACAGCAAAGCCGATGTGGTGCTGGGCCTCGATAACAATCTGGTGCAGGCAGCGGAGAAAACCGGCCTGTTTGCCAAAAGCAGCGTCGATACCAAAGCGTTAACACTGCCGGATGGCTGGCACAACGACACCTTTATCCCGTTCGATTACGGCTACTTCGCCTTCGTCTACGATAAGAACAAGTTGAAGAATCCGCCTAAAAGCCTGCAGGAGCTGGTTGAGAGCCCGGAAAAATGGCGCGTGATTTATGAAGATCCGCGCACCAGCACGCCGGGTCTTGGCCTGCTGCTGTGGATGCAGAAAGTCTATGGCGACAACGCGCCCGATGCGTGGCAGAAGCTGGCGCAAAAAACCGTTACCGTCACCAAAGGCTGGAGTGAAGCCTACGGCCTGTTCCTCAAAGGCGAAGGCGATTTGGTGTTGAGTTACACCACCTCTCCGGCTTACCACATCATCGAAGAGAAGAAAGAGAACTACGCCGCGGCCGAATTTAGCGAAGGCCACTATTTACAGGTAGAAGTTGCCGCGCAGCTGGCCAGCAGCAAACAGCCACAGCTGGCGCAACAGTTCATGCAGTTTATGGTGTCGCCGGCTTTCCAGCAGACCATTCCCACCGGCAACTGGATGTATCCGGTGATTAAAAGCGAGTTGCCTGCCGGTTATCAATCGCTGCAGGTCCCCGCCAAAGCGCTGCAATTCACGCCAGCGGAAGTAGCCGACCATCGCGCTGCATGGATCAGCGCATGGCAACGCGCCGTTAGCCGTTAATGCCTGGCTGGTTGATTCCCGGCAGTGCGACCGCGCTGCTGCTGTGCGCGGTCGCACTGCTGTCCTTTGGCGCTTTAGTGATGGTCGCGCCGGCCACTGACTGGCGCGCGCTGCTCAGCGACAGCTACCTGCACCACGTGCTGGCCTTCTCCTTCAAGCAAGCGCTGCTATCGGCGCTGCTGTCGGTGCTGCCTGCCATCCTGCTGGCACGCGCGCTCTATCGCCGCCGTTTCCCCGGTCGTAATCTGCTGCTGCGTCTGTGTGCTATGACGCTGGTGCTGCCGGTGCTGGTGGCGGTATTTGGCCTGCTGAGCGTTTACGGCCGCAGCGGCTGGCTGGCACAACTGTGTGCGACACTGGGATTCGACTACCACTTTTCGCCGTATGGTTTGCAGGGCATTCTGCTGGCGCACGTGTTCTTTAATCTGCCGCTGGCAACGCGCATGCTGCTACAGGCGCTGGAGAGCATCCCAGGCGAGCAGCGACAATTAGCCGCGCAGCTCGGCCTGCGCGGCTGGAATCTGTTTCGACTGCTGGAGTGGCCGTGGCTGCGCCGCCAGATTCTGCCTACAGCGGCACTGATCTTTATGCTGTGCTTCGCCAGCTTCGCCACCGTGCTGGCGCTGGGCGGCGGACCGCAGGCCACCACGCTAGAACTGGCGATCTATCAGGCGCTGAATTTTGATTATGATCCTGGCCGTGCGGCACTGCTGGCCCTGCTACAGCTTGGCTGTTGTTTATTATTGGTACTGCTGAGTCAGCGCTTTAGCAAAGCAATTCCCACTGGCAGCCAGAGCATTCGCGGCTGGCGCGACCCGCGCGATTCATGGCATGCGCGTTTTACCGATACCGTGTTAATTGGCATGGCGCTGCTGCTACTGTTGCCACCGCTGGCGGCGGTGGTGGTCGATGGCCTGCGTGGTGGCGTGGCCGGTGCATTGCAGCAATCAGCATTGTGGCAAGCCACCTTTACCTCGCTGCGTATCGCGGTCGGCGCCGGTGTACTCTGTGTGGTGCTGACCATGATGCTGCTGTGGAGCAGCCGCGAATTGCGCCAGCGTCAGAAAATGATCGCCGCGCAGGCCATGGAACTCAGCGGCATGCTGATTCTGGCGATGCCGGGCATTGTGCTGGCGAGTGGATTTTTCCTGCTGTTCAACGCCACCGTTGGCCTGCCGCAGCGCGCCGATGGCTTAGTGATTTTCACTAATGCGCTGATCGCCATTCCCTATGCGATGAAAGTACTGGAGAATCCCATGCGCGATATCAGCACCCGTTATGGCCAGCTCTGTTCCTCACTCGGCATCTCAGGTTTTAACCGCTTACGACTGATTGAGCTGCGCGCGCTGAAACGTCCGATTGCGCAGGCGCTGGCGTTTGCCTGCGTATTGTCGATCGGTGACTTTGGCGTCGTCGCGCTTTTTGGCAGCGCCGATTTCCGCACGCTGCCCTTCTATCTTTTCCAGCAGATCGGTGCCTATCGTGGTGCGGATGGTGCTGTTACCGCACTGCTATTGCTGTTGCTCTGCTTGCTCCTCTTTACGCTGATGGAAAAATTACCGGGCCGCCATGCTGACACTGAATAACCTCACTTACCTTTATCAGCATCTGCCGATGCGCTTCAGTTTTGCGGCGCAGGCGGGTGAACGCCTGGCGATCCTTGGTCCAAGCGGCGCGGGCAAAAGCACCTTGCTGAGTCTGATTGGCGGCTTTTTAGCGGTAAACCAGGGAACGCTGGTGATGAATGGCGTGGATCATACCCACAGCGTGCCGTCCGCGCGGCCGGTGTCGATGTTGTTCCAGGAGAACAACCTGTTTCCGCACCTGACGGTGCAGCAGAACATGGCGCTGGGTTTACATCCCGGCCTGAAACTCACGCGCGCGCAGCAGCAACAAGTCACTGACATTGCCGAACAAACCGGCTTGCAGGAGCTGCTGACGCGCTTGCCGGGACAGCTTTCCGGTGGCCAGCGTCAGCGCGTGGCACTGGCGCGTTGCCTGCTGCGCAATCAGCCTATTTTGCTGCTGGATGAGCCGTTTTCGGCGCTTGATCCGGCGCTGCGCGGTGAGATGCTGCAGCTGGTGCGTTCGGTATGTGAAACGCGCAATATCACGCTGCTCATGGTTTCGCACAGCCTGGAAGATGCTCAGCAGATTGCGCCGCGCAGTTTAGTGATCGTCGATGGGCGCATCTATTGGGACGGCAGCACGGAGAGTTTGATTCGGGGTGAAAGCACAGCAGCCGCCATCCTTGGCGTGCAACCGCGTTAAGCGAAGAACACTTTCCACAGCAGGTGGCGGAAGATCGGCATCATGGGATGGAACTGGATCGCGATAAACGCGCCCAGCCCGATCGCTGCCGCCAGCGGTGCCAGCCAGCGCAGGCGCGCAGTCGGCAGATACTGGGTTGCCCAATCGACGGTTTTCCCACTGCGCCACCAGCGCCACAGCAACCAGCCACCGATCCATAGCAGCAGCGCCACCAGCAACAGCAGCCATTTGAAGCTGCCGCCCTGCGCGGCCTGCGGTACATCAATCGCCACGCCCGCCAGAATGCCCGGCATCAAATAAGCCGGCGGCCAAAGAATGCAGCCAATGAGATTCGGTGGCAGGAACTTGCGCACCGGCAGTTCCAGCATACCTGCCGCTAACGGAATCAGCGGACGCGTCGGACCGACAAAACGCCCCACCAGAATGGTGAACATGCTGTGTTGATGCAGCGCGTGCTCGGTTTTATCCAGCAGCCCCTGATATTTTTTCAGATATTTCCAGCGATGCAGCGGACCCTGAAACTTCCAGCCGATGCCATAAGAGACCCAATCGCCGACTAAACAGCCGATGAATCCGGCCGCCCACGCAGGGTAAAGGCCAATTTGTCCACTTCCTACCAGCGCCCCAAGGCTGGCCATTAATACCGTGCCCGGCAACAGCAATCCCACGAATGCCAGTGACTCAAGAAAGGTCACCAGCGCAACGGCGATCAGCGCGTACTCCAGCGATTGCGAAAACAGGTGTTGAATCCAGGCTTCCATAAATATCCTCTGCGGAATATAGAGGCTGGATTGTCCAGAGCGCGTGCGCCAGCGTCAAGGCAAGAATTGTAGGCTTTTCCGTCATCCTTCAAATGGTAGGTGCGTTGGCTGCGTTCGCTTACCCCGGTCACTTACAGGTGTAAGCTCCCGGGGACTTACGCCAGAGATCCAAATACACTGTATAAACATCCATGTTATACTGAATATAATTCATTCTCCGGAGTTAACGTGACCGATCCGCGCGCAGGTTTTCTGCTTACCCGACATTGGCGAGATACGCCGACTGGCAGCGAAGTGGTGCTGTGGCTGGCGACAGACAGCGGCCCGCAGCGGCTGGTGCTGCCTGCTCAGGAATCGGTGGCGTTTATCCCGGAAGCGTTTCGTGCGCAAACCGAAGCGCAGCTGCACGATGAGCGCCATATTCGTTTGCAAACGCTTGAACTGAAAGATTTCCGCCGCCGCCCGGTTTTTGGCCTCTATTGCCGCAGCAATCGCCAACTGCAAAACCTCGAAAAGCGTCTGCGCGAGAACGGCATTCCGGTCTATGAAGCCGATATCCGCCCGCCGGAACGCTACCTGATGGAACGCTTTATCACCGCGCCAGTGTGGTTTAGTGGCGAGGCGCGCGGTGACAGCGTAGTTAACGCGCGCCTGAAGCCACATCCTGATTATCGTCCACAGCTGAAATGGGTTTCGCTGGATATCGAAACTACCCAGCATGGCGAGCTTTATTGTATTGGGCTGGAAGGCTGCGGCCAGCGTCAGGTCTACATGCTCGGTCCGCCCAACGGCGACGCTAGCCCCCTCGATTTCGAACTCATCTATGTGGATAGCCGCCCGCAGCTACTGGAGCAGCTCAACGCCTGGTTCGAGCAACATGAACCGGATGTGATTATCGGCTGGAACGTGGTGCAGTTTGACCTGCGCGTATTACAGAAGCACGCCGATCGCTACGGCATTCCGCTGCGTTTAGGGCGTCAGAAGCAGGCTTTAGAGTGGCGCGAGCACGGCTTCAAACCCGGCGTGTTCTTCGCGCAGGCCACTGGCCGCTTGATTATTGATGGCATTGACGCGCTCAAATCCGCTTTCTGGGATTTCCCCTCTTTCAGCCTTGAAGCGGTCTCGCGCCAGCTGCTGGGTGAAGGCAAAGCTATCAATAATCCATGGCAGCGCATGGAGGAGATCAACTGGCGCTTTGCCAACGATAAACCGGCGCTGGCGAAATACAATCTTAAGGATTGCGAGCTGGTAACGCGCATCTTCCAGCACACCGCCATCATGCCGTTCCTGCTGGAACGCGCCACGGTAAATGGGTTAGCAGTGGATCGTCACGGCGGTTCGGTGGCGGCGTTTGGTCATCTCTATATTCCACGCATGCACCGCGCTGGTTTTGTCGCGCCGAATCTCGGTGAAGTGGCGCCTGAAGCCAGCCCCGGCGGCTATGTAATGGATTCGCGCCCCGGCCTGTACGACTCGGTGCTGGTGCTGGATTATAAAAGCCTCTATCCCTCTATTATTCGCACTTTCCTGATCGATCCGGTTGGGCTGGTAGAAGGTCTGGCGCATCCGGATGATGCCGATTCTGTCCCCGGCTTTCGAAATGCACGTTTTTCCCGTGACACGCACTGCTTACCGGCAATCGTTGAGCAGATTTGGCAAGGACGTGAAGCCGCTAAGCGCGACGGCAATAAACCGCTGTCGCAGGCGCTGAAAATTATTATGAACGCCTTTTACGGCGTGCTCGGTACCAGCGCCTGCCGCTTTTTCGATCCGCGTTTGGCGTCGTCAATTACACTGCGTGGCCACGCCATCATGCAGCAAACGCGCGAGCTGATTGAAGCGGAAGGCTTTGACGTTATTTATGGCGATACCGATTCCACCTTTGTCTGGCTAAAAGGCGCGCACAGCGAAGAAGATGCGACGGCGATTGGTCGCAGCCTGGCCGAGCACGTCAACGGCTGGTGGCAACAGCATCTGCAAGCGACTTATGGACTGGCGAGCGCGCTGGAGCTGGAGTATGAAACGCACTTTAGCCGCTTCCTGATGCCGACGATTCGCGGTGCCGAACAGGGCAGCAAAAAACGTTATGCCGGTATGATCCGCAGCGACGGCGGCGAGCGGCTGGTGTTTAAAGGACTTGAATCCGTGCGTACCGACTGGACACCGCTGGCGCAGCAGTTCCAGCAAAACCTGTATGGCCGTATATTCCGCGGTGAGCCGTGGCAGGATTATATTCGCGAGACGGTGGCACAGCTGCTGGCGGGCGAGCTCGATGAGCAACTGATCTACAAAAAACGGCTACGTCGGGCGCTGAAAGATTACGAACGCAATGTGCCGCCCCACGTGCGCGCCGCGCGCCTTGCCGATGAGCAAAATCGTAAGCTGCAGCGGCCGCTGCAATACCAGAACGGCGGCTCCATTCGCTATGTGATGGCCACCTCTGGTCCTGAACCGTTGGAGGCGCGCAACACGCCGCTGGACTACGATCACTACGTTAGCAAACAGCTACAACCGGTGGCTGATGGCATTTTACCGTTCGTCGGTGATGACTTTGCTACACTGATTACTGGGCAACTGGGGCTTTTTTGACAGGTGACGAATGCCTTGCCATCCAGTACCATAGCGCCCTTCCTGATTCTCACCGCACACACAATCTGACCAAACACCCGTTTGGCGGTTGCGTATTGCCTGAGTGCAGGTGAACTTCTTTATGGCATGTAAGAGAGTCGAGCAAAAAATATATGGTTTTTACACTGGGTCAGCGCTGGATTAGTGATACGGAAAGTGAACTGGGACTGGGCACGGTTGTCGCGATTGATACGCGTATGATTACCATGCTGTTTCCGGCAACCGGCGAAAACCGCCTGTATGCACGAAATGATGCTCCGGTTACCCGTGTAATTTTCAATCCGGGTGACACCATCACCAGCCATGAAGGCTGGCAGATGTGCGTCGATGAAGTCCGCAACGAAAACGAGTTAATGACTTACATCGGCACGCGTCTCGATAACGAAGAAACCGATGTGGTGATGCGTGAAGTGATGCTGGACAGCAAACTGGTGTTCAGCAAGCCGCAGGATCGCTTGTTCGCCGGTCAGCTCGACCGTATGGATCGCTTTGCGCTGCGTTTTCGTGCGCGTAAATATCATAGTGAGCAATATCGTTTGCCAATCAGCGGCCTGCGCGGTATGCGCACCAATCTGATCCCGCATCAGCTGCACATCGCGCACGATGTTGGCCGTCGCCATGCGCCGCGCGTCCTGCTGGCGGACGAAGTGGGCCTGGGTAAAACCATTGAAGCCGGGATGATCATCCAGCAACAGCTGCTGGCCGGTCGCGCTGAACGCGTGCTGATTGTGGTGCCGGAAACGCTGCAACATCAGTGGCTGGTAGAGATGCTGCGTCGCTTTAACCTGCGCTTTGCGCTATTTGATGACGACCGCTATACCGAAGCCCAGCATGACAGCGATAACGCTTTTGAAACCGAGCAGTTAATTATCTGTTCGCTCGACTTTGTACGCCGCAATAAACAGCGTCTTGAACTGCTGGCGGACGCCGAATGGGATCTGCTGGTGGTCGATGAAGCGCACCACCTCGCGTGGAGCGAAGACGCGCCGAGCCGTGAATATCAGGTCATCGAGCAGCTGGCAGAGAAAACAGCTGGCGTGCTGCTGCTGACCGCAACGCCGGAACAGCTCGGCTTAGAGAGCCACTTTGCCCGTCTGCGCCTGCTCGATCCGAATCGCTTCCACGATTTTGGCCAGTTCGTTGAAGAGCAGCAGCATTATCGCCCGGTAGCAGATGCCGTCAGCTCGCTGCTGGCCGATCACGCCATCAGCAAAGATGAAATGAATCTGATCAACGATTTGATCGGTGAACAGGATATTGAGCCGCTGCTGCAAGTGGCCAATAGCGATCGCGACGGCAAAGAGGATGCGCGTAAAGAGCTGGTCTCAATGCTGATGGATCGCCACGGCACCAGCCGCGTGCTGTTCCGTAACACCCGAAACGGTGTAAAAGGCTTCCCGAAACGCGAGCTGCACCAGATTCGCCTGCCGCTGCCGGCACAGTATCAGACCGCGATTAAAGTCTCCGGCATCATGGGTACGCGAAAAAGTGCAGAAGAGCGCGCACGCGACATGCTGTATCCCGAGCAGATTTATCAGGAATTTGAAGGTGAGAGCGGCACCTGGTGGAACTTCGATCCGCGCGTTGAGTGGCTAATGGGCTATCTCACCAGCAACCGCAAAGAGAAAGTGCTGGTGATCTGCGCCAAAGCGGCCACCGCGTTGCAGCTGGAGCAGGTGCTGCGTGAGCGTGAAGGTATCCGCGCTGCAGTATTCCACGAAGGTTTGTCGATCATTGAACGCGACCGCGCAGCCGCCTTCTTCGCCTCTGAAGAGGATGGCGCGCAGGTGTTGCTGTGCTCGGAAATCGGTTCAGAAGGCCGTAACTTCCAGTTCGCCAGTCGTCTGGTGATGTTTGATCTGCCGTTCAACCCGGATCTGCTGGAGCAGCGTATCGGCCGTCTCGATCGTATCGGCCAAATGCATGACATCCAGATTCTGGTGCCGTGGCTGGAGAAAACCGCGCAGGCGGTGCTGCTGCGCTGGTATCACGAAGGTCTGGACGCGTTTGAGCATACCTGCCCAACCGGCCGCGCCATTTATGACAACGAGTACAACCAGTTGATTGAATACCTCGCCGCGCCGGAAAATCCGCAGGGGCTGGATGCGTTCATCACCGAAAGCCGCAAGCAACATGATGCGCTGAAATCGCAGCTGGAACAGGGCCGCGACCGCCTGCTGGAGCTCAACTCCAACGGCGGTGAAGCGGCGCAAGCGTTGGCGAATGCCATCGGCGAACAGGATAATGATACCGATCTGGTTAACTTTGCGCTGAACCTGTTCGATATCGTCGGCATCAATCAGGAAGATCGCAGTGATAGCCTGATTGTGCTGACGCCATCCGATCACATGTTGGTGCCTGATTTCCCAGGCTTGCCGGAAGACGGTTGTACCGTGACCTTCAACCGTAATCAGGCGCTGTCGCGCGAAGATACTCAGTTCATTACCTGGGAACACCCGCTGATTCTAAATGGTCTTGATCTGATTCTTTCGGGCGATACCGGCAGCTGTGCGCTGTCGCTGCTGAAGAACAAGGCGCTGCCGGTGGGTACGCTGCTGGTGGAGATGATCTATGTGGTTGAAGCACAAGCGCCGAAAAGCCTGCAGCTCACCCGCTTCCTGCCGCCAACGCCAGTGCGTTTGCTGATGGATCGTGCCGGTAACAACCTGGCCGGTAAAGTTGAGTTCGAAAGCTTCAACCGCCAGCTGAATGCGGTGAATCGTCATACTGGCAGCAAGCTGGTGAATGCCGTGCAACAAGATGTGCACGAGATTCTGACCCAGGCGGAGAAAGTGATTGTGCCGGAAGCGCAGGCGATTATCGCGGCGGCGAAAGTCGAAGCCGAAGAGAAGCTGGGTTCAGAACTGTCACGCCTCGAAGCGCTGCGCGCTGTTAACCCCAACATCCGTGATGATGAGGTTGAAGCGCTGGAAAGCAATCGCGAGCAGGTGCTGGAAAGCCTGAGCGATGCGGGCTGGCGTCTTGATGCGCTGCGCCTGATCGTCGTGACGCACCAATAATGTTCAGGACCGCGACATCATGCTGATGGAAGCCTACAACCCGCCGCTCGAGCCCTGGCTGCATATTCTCTATCAGGACGAGCACATTATGGTGGTGAATAAACCGAGCGGGTTGCTGTCAGTGCCGGGCCGTCTTGAGGAGCACAAGGATAGCGTGATGACGCGCATCCAGCGTGATTTCCCGCAGGCGGAATCGGTGCATCGTCTTGATATGGCCACCAGCGGCGTGATAATCGTGGCCCTGAATAAAGCGGCAGAGCGTGAACTCAAGCGCCAGTTTCGTGAGCGCGAGCCCTCTAAGTATTATGTGGCGCGTGTTTGGGGACATCCGGCGGCAGAAGAAGGGTTAATCGATCTGCCGCTGATTTGCGACTGGCCGAATCGGCCGAAGCAGATGGTGTGTTTCGAGAACGGCAAGGCGGCGCAAACGGAGTATCAGGTGCTGGAGTACGAGGCGACTCACAGCGCGCGCATCAAGCTGAAGCCGATTACCGGACGTTCACATCAGCTGCGTGTACATCTGCTGGCGCTGGGGCATCCGATTCTCGGTGACCGCTTTTATGCGCACCAAGAGGCGCTGGCGATGGCCCCGCGTTTGCAGCTGCATGCCGAATCTCTGACGATTACCCATCCGGCGTTTGGTAACAGTATGACGTTTAGGCAGCCGGCGGATTTTTAGTTTCTTCCCTCACCCCAACCCTTGCCCGCACGCGGTAGAGGGTTGGGGTGAGTGGATTTGCAGATAAAGCACAGAACCTTAACATCGCAATAAACGGTTCCCTCGCCCGCTTGCGGGAGAGGGCTAGGGTGAGGGAAAAACAAACTTACTTAAACCCCTTCTCCTTACGAATCAAATCGTAAGCCGCCTGGATTTCCTGCGCTTTCTGTTTCGCCATCTCCATCATCTCTGGCGGTAATCCTTTCGCCACCAGTTTATCAGGATGATGCTCGCTCATTAGCTTACGATAAGCGCGTTTGATGGTGGTGCTATCATCGCTGCTTTTCACGCCCAGCACGCTACAGGCATCTTCCAGCGTGGGCCCGCGTTGGGTCTGCTGATACGCACCGCCGTAGGAAGAACCGCCGCCGCCAAACTGCTGCCCGCCCTCCATCATGCGCAGGAACTGATCGAACTGCGCGCGCGAGATGCCTAGCTCTTCCGCAATGACATACAGCACCTGACGTTCGTTGGGATGCAGTGAACCATCGGCGAAAGCGGCCTGGATCTGGATTTCCAGAAACATACGAATCAGATCGAAACGGCCAAAACAGGCGCTGCGTAGCTCGCGCAGTTTATTGCGCAGCGGATAGTCGCTCTGCTTGCCTTCGCGAAACGCACGCTGTGCAGCGCTGCGCGCATCACCATGCAGCTGCATACGATCCATAAATAAGGAAGCAATCTGGATATCCGCTTCGGTAACGCGCCCTTTTGACTTGGTCAAATGGCCCATCACCTGGAAGGTGGTACTGAAAAACAGTGTCTGTCGCGCCTGGTTATTGGCGAAATATCCCTGCCCTTTTACGCTGCGCACTTTGTCAAACATGTGACCAATGATCAGACCCAGTACAATGCCCCAAAAGCCCGCCCCGGAAAATATACCGAGTGCCAGACCAATTACTTTTCCCCAGTAGCGCATAAACTCCTCAATTCGCCATGCTTGCGGCTGAAAATTGCATTATCATACCTGTCATTTATCTCAGCGCCTAACGGCAACGCGGACAGAAAAGGATTAACACTGGCGCAACGCCGGGCAGTAAGTTAGTCTCTGACCGGATTGTCGGCATGATGCCAGTTTTCATGGAATTATCGAAACCGCGTATGAAAAAACGTATACCTACCTTGCTGGCTACCATGATTGGTGCAGCGCTTTATAGCCAGTCATCACTTGCCGACGATCTGATGTCGCAGTGCATGCTGGGCGTGCCGAGCTACAACCGCCCGCTGGTTAATGGCGATACCAATTCGCTGCCGGTCACCATCAATTCTGATTCAGCCAAAGGCAATTATCCGAATGACGCGGTGTTCACTGGCAACGTCGATGTGCAACAGGGCAATAGCCGCTTGCGCGCTGACGAGATGCAACTGCATCAGCGTCCGCAAGATGGGCAAACCACGCCGGTTCGCACCGTGGATGCGCTGGGTAATGTGCACTATGACGACAACCAGGTCATCCTCAAAGGTCCGAAAGCCTGGTCAAATCTGAACACCAAAGACACCAACGTGTGGAATGGTGATTATCAGATGGTTGGCCGCCAGGGCCGCGGCGATGCCGATCAGATGAAACTGCGCGGTAACAATCGGTACACCATTCTGGAAAACGGCAGCTTCACTTCCTGCTTGCCGGGTTCCAACAGCTGGAGCGTGGTCGGTTCCGAGGTGATTCAGGACCGCGAAGAAGAAGTCGCGGAAATCTGGAACGCCCGCTTTAAACTCGGCAATGTGCCAGTGTTCTACAGCCCCTATTTGCAGCTGCCGATTGGCGATCGTCGCCGTTCCGGTTTCCTGATCCCGAATGCGAAGTACGGTAGCAATGACGGCTTCGAATTCATGTTGCCGTACTACTGGAACATTGCACCGCAGGCCGATGCCACTATTACACCGCATTATATGGAAAAACGCGGTCTGCAATTGCAGAACGAATTCCGCTATCTGACGGTGTTTGGCGCAGGCTTGATGGAGCTGGACTACCTGAAGTCAGATAAGCAATACGACAACGATAAAGCGGTGCGCGGAATCGCAGAGAATGACAGCTCCGATCGCTGGTTATTCTACTGGCGTCATGCGGGCGTTTACGATCAGCACTGGCGCTTTAACGCCGACTACACCAAAGTCAGCGATCCTTATTACTTCAACGATCTTGAGTCGAAGTACTACAGCTCAACCGACGGTTACGCCACGCAGAAATTCAGCTTTGGCTATGCGGACACCAACTGGGACGCTACGCTGTCGAGCAAAGACTTCCAGGTCTTCGGTACGACCAGCAATCGAAACGTCTACCGAGCGCAGCCGCAGCTCGACCTAAACTTTTATCAGAATGATATTGGACCGTTCGATGGCCGCGTCTATGCGCAGGCGGTTAAATTCACCAACGTGAATAGCCGCATGCCTGAAGCGACACGTTTGCACATCGAGCCAACGCTGGATCTTCCGCTGTCAAATGGCTGGGCAAGTCTGGATACCGAAGCAAAATTCCTCGCTACCCATTACCAGCAGGATGAAGTTGATTACTACAACACTTCAATTAATACCGCCGGTGATAACCAGCTGAAGAACTCGGTCAATCGTACCCTGCCGCAGTTCAAAGTGGATGGTCGCTTAGTGTTTGACCGTGATATGGATTGGGAGCCAGGCTACACCCAGACGCTGGAACCACGTGTTCAGTATCTTTACGTCCCGTATCGCAATCAAAGCGATATCTATCCATACGACTCAACGCTGCTGCAAACCGACTACACCGGTCTGTTCCGCGATCGTACTTATAGCGGCCTCGATCGTATCGCTTCGGCGAACGAAGTGGCGACCGGTGTCACCACGCGTATTTATGATAACGATCTGGTTGAACGTTTTAACGTTTCTGTGGGTCAAATCTACTCGTTTACCCCGTCTCGTACCGGCGTAAACCAGACAAATAAAGAAGATGACACCGGCAGCCTGGTCTGGGCCGGCGACACCTACTGGAAAATCAGCGATCGCTGGGGCGCGCGTGGCGGACTGCAATATGACACCCGCCTTGATGACGTATCGCAGGGTAATGCGGTAGTTGAGTATCGTCAGGACGCCGACCGTATGGTGCAGCTGAGCTATCGCTACAGCAGCCCGGAATATGTGGCACAGGCCCTGAACAACTCAAACCTGGTGACTAACCCGATCTACAAAAACGGGATTTCACAGGTGGGTACCACTGCCAGCTGGCCGATTGCAGATGCCTGGTCACTGGTGGGCGGTTACTACTACGATACGCGCAACAGCCGTCCTGCTGAACAAATGGTCGGACTGCAGTACAGCTCGTGCTGCTATGCCATTCGTCTGGGTTACGAACGCAAGATCAACGGTTGGGAAAACAACGACAGTAAGTATGACAACCAAATCTCATTCAACATTGAGCTGCGTGGTCTGAGTTCCAACTATGGCTTAGGCACCAATCAAATGCTGCGTCAGGGCATCATCCCTTACCAGCGCGCTTTCTGATGTTGTGATATTTGACAGGCTATCCCGCAGTGCGGAAACAACAATGGATAAAGTATGAAGAACTGGAGAATGCTGATTCTTGGTGTGGCGATTACCGCTAACACTGCGTTCGCAGCCCCACAAGTGGTTGATAAAGTTGCCGCAGTCGTAAATAACGGCGTGGTACTCGAAAGTGACGTTGATGACATGATGCGCACCGTGAAATCACAGGCGCAGCAGGCAAACCAGCAGCTCCCTGATGACAACACATTGCGTCATCAAATCCTTGAACGCCAGGTCATGGATAACATCATTCTGCAAATGGGTGAAAAAGCAGGCGTGCAGATTAGCGATCAGCAACTGGATCAGGCTATTCAAAACATTGCCGCACAGAATCGCATGAGTCTTGATCAGCTGCGTAGTCGTCTGGCTTACGACGGTATGAACTACAACGTCTATCGCGCGCAGATCCGCAAAGAGATGATGATTGCCGAAGTGCGTAATAACGAAGTGCGTCGCCGCGTCACCATCCTGCCGCAGGAAGTGGACACGTTGGCCGCTCAGGTCGGAGCGCAGAACAGCCAAGGTACGGAACTGAACATTAGCCAGATTCTGCTGCCACTGTCAGAGAACCCAACGCAACAACAGGTTGACGATCAGGAAACGCTGGCGCGCCAATTGGTTGCTCAGCTGAAAAGCGGTGCTGACTTCGGCAAACTGGCCGTCACTTACTCAGCCGATCCACAAGCGCTGAAAGGCGGCAACATGGGTTGGGGCAAAATCGAAGAGCTGCCAACGCTGTTCTCGCAGGCGCTGAGCACGGCGAAGAAAGGCGATATCGTCGGCCCAATCCGTTCAGGTGTCGGCTTCCATATCCTGAAGGTGAACGATCTGCGTGGCGAGAGTAAAAACATCTCCGTGACTGAAGTACACGCGCGCCACATCCTGCTGAAACCGTCACCGATTCTGACTGACGCGCAGGCTCAAGCGAAGATCGAACAGATCGCAGCCGACATTCAAAGCGGTAAAACCACCTTCGCCGCAGCGGCCAAGCAGTTCTCTGACGATCCGGGTTCTGCCAATCAGGGCGGCGATCTTGGCTGGGCATCACCGGAAATTTACGATCCGGCATTCCGCGATGCACTGTTGAAACTGCAGAAAGGCCAGGTGAGCCAGCCAGTTCACTCCTCCTTCGGCTGGCATCTGATTCAGCTGCTGGATACGCGTCAGGTCGATAAGACCGATGCTGCGCAGAAAGAGCGCGCCTATCGTATGCTGTTCAACCGTAAATTCGCGGAAGAAGCGCAAACCTGGATGCAGGAACAGCGCGCCAGTGCTTACGTGAAAATTCTGGATAACAATGGTCAGTAATTATCGTGTAGCGATCACTCCCGGCGAACCCGCCGGGATTGGTCCCGACCTCACCGTTCAACTGGCGCAGCAAAACTGGCCCGTTGAATTGGTGGTCTGCGGCGACGGCGAGCTTTTGCGCCGTCGCGCTGCTTTATTGGGTTTACCGCTGACGCTGCGCGACTATCAGCCTGGCGTCGCGGCACAACCGCAGCAGGCCGGTACCCTTACGCTACTGCAAGTGGATACCGCGCAGCCCGTCACCGCTGGTGAACTGTGCGTCGCTAACAGCCACTATGTGCTGGAAACGCTGACGCGCGCCTGCGATGGTTGTCTGAAGGGTGAATTCGCTGCGCTGATTACCGGGCCAGTACATAAAGGCGTGATCAACGACGCGGGCATCCCGTTTACCGGTCACACCGAATTTTTCGCCGATCGCGCCGGTGGCGATTTAGTGGTTATGATGCTGGCAACTGAAGAGTTGCGCGTCGCCTTAGCCACGACGCATCTGCCGTTGAAAGATGTGTCTGCAGCAATTACTCGCGACACGCTGCATGAAGTGATCACGATTTTGCATCGCGATCTTCAGCTAAAGTTTGGTTTGCCAAATCCGCATATCTTCGTCTGCGGCCTCAATCCGCATGCCGGCGAGAGCGGCCATATGGGCCGTGAAGAGATTGATACCATTATTCCGGCACTCAATGAGCTGCGTCAGCAAGGCATCCAACTCACTGGACCACTGCCAGCGGATACGTTATTCCAGCCGAAATACCTGCAACATGCCGACGCAGTGCTGGCGATGTATCACGACCAGGGCTTACCGGTGCTAAAATTTCAGGGGTTTGGCCGGGCGGTAAATATCACGCTTGGCCTGCCCTTTATCCGGACTTCTGTCGACCACGGCACCGCGCTTGAATTAGCCGGACTGGGTCAAGCGGAACCGGGCAGCTTTATCACGGCGCTTAATCTCGCCATCACTATGATCAAGAGCAGTAATGAATAATCGCGTCCATCAGGGGCATTATGCCCGTAAACGTTTCGGGCAGAACTTCCTGAACGATCAGTACATTATCGACAGCATTGTCTCCGCCATTCATCCGCAAAAAGGCGAAGCCATTGTGGAAATTGGCCCCGGCCTTGGTGCGTTAACCGAACCGGTAGGCGAGCGTCTGGATGAGCTGACCGTTGTCGAGCTGGACCGCGACCTTGCCGCGCGTCTGCAAACTCACCCGTTCCTCGGCCCTAAGCTGACCATCTTCCAGCAGGATGCGATGACCTTTGATTTTTCTGCCCTGGCGCAGGAGAAAGGTCAGCCGCTGCGCGTATTTGGCAACCTGCCGTACAACATCTCCACGCCGCTGATGTTCCACCTTTTCAGCTATACTGGTTCGATTAAAGACATGCACTTCATGTTGCAGAAAGAAGTGGTGAATCGTTTAGTCGCCGGTCCAGGCAGCAAAGCTTATGGTCGTCTGAGCGTGATGGCGCAGTACTATTGTCAGGTTATCCCTGTGCTCGAAGTGCCGCCTGAATCGTTCACGCCGCCACCGAAAGTAGATTCGGCCGTGGTGCGTTTGGTGCCTTATACGCAGCCACAGCATCCGGTGAGCGATATTCGTCTGCTGAGCCGCATTACCACAGAAGCCTTTGGTAAACGCCGTAAAACGCTGCGCAACAGCCTTGCTCATATGTTTGCGGCTGGTGCGCTGGATCAATTAGATATCGATGCCTCACTGCGTGCAGAAAACGTTTCTGTGGCGCAATATTGCCAACTGGCAAACTGGTTGAGCAAGCATCAGGCTGAAAACCCGGAGAATTGAGTGCATGAGTGAACTGGCCCGCGTCTGTATCCATGTACATAGTCAGTATGTGGAGTCGCAATCCTTGCCCGACGAGGATCGCTACGTGTTTGCCTACACCATCACCATCCGCAATCTAGGGCGCAGCAGCGTACAGCTGCGCAGCCGCTATTGGCTGATCACCAACGGTAACGGTCGCGAGACTGAAGTCCAGGGCGAAGGCGTGGTCGGCGAGCAGCCGCACATCGCGGCCGGCGGCGAGTATCAATACACCAGCGGCGCGATTCTTGAAACGCCGATGGGCACTATGCAGGGTCACTATGTGATGATCGATGAAGCGGGCGAAGAGTTCCACGTCGAAATTCCCGTGTTCCGACTTGCGGTGCAAACCCACATTCATTAATCCTCCTCCGCCCGGCCCGTCCGGGCGGCGCGTTTTAACCGGACTGACAATGAGTACATACCTGATTGGCGATATCCATGGCTGTTATGACGAGCTTCGTGCGCTGCTGGCGCAGGTCGATTTCGATCCGCAGCAGGACACATTGTGGCTCACCGGCGATCTGGTGGCGCGCGGGCCCGGCTCGCTCAATGTGTTGCGCTATGTGAAATCGCTGGGCGATTGCGTGCGCCTGGTGCTGGGCAATCACGATCTACACCTGCTGGCGGTGTTTGCCGGTATCAGCCGTAATAAGCCGAAAGATCGCCTGACGCCGCTGCTGGAAGCCGATGATGCCGATGAACTGATCAACTGGTTACGTCGTCAGCCGCTGCTGCAGGTAGATGAAGAGAAGAAGCTATTAATGGCGCATGCCGGGATTACACCGCAGTGGGATCTGGAAACGGCGCAGTTATGCGCGCGCGAAGTAGAAGCGGTGCTTTCCAGCGACAGCTATCCGCTGTTTCTCGACGCCATGTACGGCGACATGCCAAACAACTGGACGCCGGAGCTTAGCGGGCTGGCGCGCCTGCGGTTTAGCACCAATGCGCTAACGCGCATGCGCTTCTGCTTTCCAAATGGTCAGCTGGATATGATTTGCAAGGAATCCCCGGAATCTGCACCACCGCCGCTGAAGCCGTGGTTTATGGTGCCGAGCAAGATCGACAGCGACTACACGCAGATTTTCGGTCATTGGGCATCACTGGAAGGAAAAGGTACACCGGAACACGTAATTGGTCTGGATACCGGTTGCTGCTGGGGCGGAACACTGACGCTGTTGCATTGGGAAACCAAACAATATTACGTGCAAGCCTCGAATCGTGAACAGGCGATGGCGGAAAGCGCCGCCAGCGCACATCCACCGTTAAGCGATACGCCGTAATTAAAAAACCCCGCTTTAGCGGGGTTTTTTATTGGTCACCTGAAGGCCAACCCTACTTACGGCGATCCAGAATCTCAAAGCAGTAGCTGTGCGAGTTCTGCTCGTCGGCATCGTGGAATTCGCTAAAGGTTGATTGCCACTCATCCGGCTCATAATCCGGGAATTGCGTATCCCCTTCCACTTCCGCGTCGATATGCGTCAGATACAGACGATCTGCGCGCGCCAGCATCTGCTCGTAAACGCGTCCACCGCCAATCACCATCATCTCTTCTACATCGCCCGCAGCTTTCACCGCCTCTTCCAGCGAGGTCACCCAGGTTACGCCATCATGGTTGCCAGGCTGGCTGCTGACCACAATATTAAGACGTCCAGGCAGCGGACGGCCAATGGATTCAAAGGTCAGGCGGCCCATAATCACTGGCTTATTCAGGGTATTACGTTTGAACCACGCCAAATCTGCTGGCAGATTCCATGGCATGGCGTTTTCCATACCAATAATGCGATCCGTTGCCAGTGCCGCGATCAGACTAATCATGTTAAAAGACCTACTGGAAAAAATTGGCGCCATCATACGTAAAGGCGAAACTTTCGTCGATAGGCCGACCCCGCTATTTGCGTAAAGCTCCGATGCCACCGCACTTTTGTTATTGGACAGAGTTTTACACCGACTTTCCCAGCAATAGCGGGGAGAGGCGCCAGAAATTGCTGGCGAGGCGGCACAACTCAGCACGAATCCGTGGACACTCGGTATGGCAGTGTAAAGAAAAACGCACTCTGTGCGCCAAAAGAAAACGGCTCCCGCAGGAGCCGTCAAGACGATTTAGAAATCGTAGCGCAGACGCACCAGGTTGACGTTACCCAGTGATTTGTCGGTGCTTGAGGTGATGACATATTCGTAATCAATACGGAAGCCGTAGTCGAGTTGTGCGCTCACGCCAACCCCATTATCGATACGTTTGTAATCACGTCCGTTGACGAACTCCAGACGGTCACCCATGAAGTAAGGCTGAATTGATTTCACCGCATACTGACCGATTGGGAATTTGTAACCGGCAAAATATTCAATACCCCACGCGTCATCCGCGAAGTAGTTGTTTACCGTATTACGTTTGGTTGGAGAGAAGTTTTCATACCAACCCGCTCCTGCTGACAGCGTCCAGTTATCAGGCGTCCAGCTCAATGCGGTACCGTAGATATTCTGGTCGTAGCGCTTGCTGTCACCATTGCCTGGATTACGGATATCTGCGCGGGTGTAGTTCCACGCGGTTCCCCATGCCAGATCTTTGGTGATGTGATAGTTCACACCCAGCGATCCGCCGCCTTTACGCTTGTAGCGTAGGCCGTTACCCGGCAGGAACTCGTTATCTTCAAACAGATAAGATGCATACACATCTGCATCGCCGAAGGTGTTTTTGTACTTCAACATTTTGCGCGAGCGATATGAACCATCGTAATCGCCATTGATACCGTTGCCTGGGCCCTGAGCCAACATGTCATAGTCCCAGATATCGGTCTTCGCGCCCACTACATCGTAGTAAACGCTGTTCTGCTGACCAAAGTAGAGCTCACCCAACGTGGCACTTTTGAAGCCCGTGTAAAGCTGGCGACGGGTGGTATTGTTGGCGCCATCAGCATGATGATTGTCCCAACCCCACCAAGCCGGGAAGTTAACACCCAGCTCGTAGTAACCGACCCAGCTTACGTCATCAAACAGGTAGTAATTCGCAGTGAAGCGGAAACGTGAACCGCCATCATAGCCATTACGTTTATAGGATTGGTCGTTTACACCATTCTGGTGCTGGAACTGCGGACGAATACTGCCGCCCACTTTGAAGTCGAGACGGCTGAGCGGATCGCCCGCCTGGGGATCCTGCTTGAGTAAAGTAATTTCCGCCTGGCTGGCGAGTGGCGCCGCTGCGAGTAACGCAGCAATAGCGCTGAGAGTGAAAGCACGCATTTGCATTTTTTATATCCCAGTTAAGGTGAGCGCTCTATTGGTGAGCGAGCGAAATAGTACGGTGCGCTTACTGGGTTCTTATTTATAATTTTGTGCGGATATTCCGAGGTGTAACTTTTTCCGCATCAACTGATAAAAGTTATGTCAAATCTAAAGAATTTTAACGTATAAGCATTTCCATATTGCAGCAAAATGACAAAATAAAAACGGCTCCCGAAGGAGCCGCTTATTTTAGCTAACGAACTGATTAGCCTTTAATTTGCGCATGCATTTCCTGCACGGAAATCACCTGCTCGGTGGGATCCGCATTCAGCGCCATCGCGGTAGCAAAACCGCCATTTAGCGTAGTGTCGTAATGCACTTTATATTGCAGTGCGCTGCGACGAATCAGCTTAGAGTCTTCAATCGCCTGACGTCCTGCAGTGGTGTTCACGATGTAAGCATATTCGCCGTTCTTCAGACGATCCTGAATGTGCGGACGACCTTCATGCACCTTGTTCACCAGACGTGGATTAATGCCAGCTTCGCCCAGTACCACTGCGGTGCCGTGCGTCGCATCCAGCTCGAAACCAAACTTCTGCAGCTTCGCCGCCAGGTCGACGATACGTTTCTTATCGCCTTCACGTACTGACAACAGTGCACGGCCGGTTTTCTTCATATTGCTCTGCGCGCCCAGCATCGCTTTCGCAAAGGCTTCTGCGAAGGTTCGACCAACGCCCATCACTTCACCGGTAGAGCGCATTTCAGGGCCGAGAATCGGGTCAACGCCTGGGAACTTGTTGAACGGCAGCACCACTTCTTTTACCGAGTAATACGGAGGAATCACTTCTTTGGTGACGCCCTGCTCCGCCAGCGTTTTGCCGGCCATTACGCGCGCCGCTACTTTCGCCAGCGCCACGCCGGTGGCTTTCGACACAAACGGTACGGTACGTGCGGCACGCGGGTTAACCTCAATCAGGTAAACCTCGTTGTCCTTCACCGCAAACTGCACGTTCATCAAGCCGCGTACGTTCAGCTCAAAGGCCAGTTTCTCTACCTGCTGACGCATCACGTTCTGAATTTCAGTGCTCAGTGTGTAGGCTGGCAGTGAACATGCGGAGTCACCGGAGTGCACGCCTGCCTGCTCGATGTGCTCCATAATGCCGCCAATCAGCACACGCTCGCCGTCGCAAATCGCATCAACATCCACTTCAACCGCGTCGTCGAGGAAACGATCCAGCAACACCGGCGCATCGTTAGAGACCGAAACCGCGGTCTGGAAGTAGCGCTTCAGGTCGATTTCATCGTAAACGATTTCCATCGCGCGGCCGCCCAGCACATAAGAAGGACGTACCACCAGCGGATAGCCGATACCGGCCGCTTTTTCTACCGCCTGCTCCAGCGTGGCAACGGTGGCGTTCGCCGGTTGCTTCAGATTCAGGCGATCAACCGCCTGCTGGAAACGTTCACGGTCTTCTGCACGGTCAATGGCATCCGGGCTGGTACCAATCACCGGCACGCCGGCCGCTTCCAGCGCGCGCGCCAGTTTCAGCGGAGTCTGACCGCCATACTGCACGATGACGCCTTTTGGTTGCTCAATGCGCACGATTTCCAGCACATCTTCCAACGTGACCGGCTCGAAGTAGAGGCGATCTGAGGTGTCGTAATCGGTCGATACGGTTTCCGGGTTACAGTTAACCATGATGGTTTCGTAACCGTCTTCACGCAGTGCCAGCGCCGCATGCACGCAGCAGTAATCAAACTCGATACCCTGGCCGATACGGTTTGGACCACCGCCCAGAATCATAATTTTTTCACGATCCTGATTTGGATTGGCTTCGCACTCCTCCTCGTAGGTTGAGTACATATACGCGGTATCGGTGGCAAATTCAGCGGCGCAGGTATCGACGCGTTTGTAGACCGGGTGCAGATTAAACTGCTGACGCAGCTTGCGAATTTCGCCTTCTGAAACGCCGGCCAGCGTGGCCAGACGCACATCGGCAAAGCCTTTACGCTTCAGGGCCCGCAGGAATTCAGCATTCAGCGAGTTCACGCCTTCGCGCTCAACCTGCTCTTCCAGACGCACCAGCTCTTCAATCTGTACCAGGAACCAGCGGTCGATGTTGGTGAGATTGAACACGCCATCCACCGACATGCCGGCACGGAAGGCATCGGCGATGTACCAGATACGGTCAGAACCGGCATCTTTCAGTTCACGGCGAATGCGCGTCAGTGCTTCGGCATCGTCCAGGCTGACCTTCGGGTCAAAACCGTTGGCGCCCACTTCCAGGCCGCGCAGCGCTTTCTGCATCGATTCCTGGAAAGTACGGCCAATCGCCATCACTTCACCCACTGATTTCATCTGCGTAGTCAGGCGATCGTTGGCGCCAGCAAACTTCTCGAAGTTGAAACGAGGAATTTTGGTCACGACGTAGTCGATAGAGGGTTCAAACGACGCAGGCGTTAAGCCGCCGGTGATGTCGTTCATCAGCTCATCGAGGGTGAAGCCCACCGCCAGCTTCGCTGCCACTTTTGCAATCGGGAAGCCGGTAGCTTTCGATGCCAGCGCCGACGAACGGGACACGCGCGGGTTCATTTCGATAACGATCATACGGCCATCTTTCGGGTTCACCGAGAACTGGACGTTAGAACCGCCGGTTTCTACACCGATCTCACGCAGTACCGCCAGCGAGGCGTTACGCATGATTTGATACTCTTTGTCGGTCAGGGTTTGCGCTGGCGCCACGGTGATCGAGTCACCGGTGTGGATGCCCATCGCATCGAAGTTTTCGATTGAGCAGACGATGATGCAGTTATCGTTTTTATCACGCACCACTTCCATCTCGTACTCTTTCCAGCCAATCAGCGACTCGTCAATCAGCAGCTCATTGGTTGGTGACAGATCCAGACCGCGCTCGCAAATCTCTTCGAACTCTTCGCGGTTATAGGCGATACCGCCGCCGGTGCCGCCCATGGTAAAGGAAGGACGGATGATGCACGGGAAGCCAACGTCTTCGGCCACCGCCAGCGCTTCTTCCATGTTGTGCGCAATACCGGAACGCGCTGTGCCCAAACCAATGCTTTTCATCGCTACGTCGAAACGGCGGCGATCTTCGGCTTTGTCAATCGCATCGGCGGTGGCACCAATCATGGTGACGCCGAATTCAGCCAGCACGCCTTGACGCTCCAGCTCCAGCGCACAGTTCAGCGCAGTCTGGCCGCCCATGGTCGGCAGCACCGCATCCGGGCGCTCTTTTTCGATAATTTTGCGTACCACTTCCCAGTGAATCGGCTCGATGTAGGTGGCATCGGCCATTTCCGGGTCGGTCATGATTGTGGCCGGGTTCGAGTTCACCAGAATGACGCGGTAACCCTCTTCGCGCAGCGCTTTACACGCTTGCGCACCGGAGTAGTCAAATTCACATGCCTGGCCGATTACGATCGGGCCAGCGCCAAGGATCAGGATGGATTTTATGTCTGTACGTTTTGGCATCGTGGGCTCCTGATTACTTCGCGTTAGAACGGTAAGCTTCAATCAGTTCGATAAAGTGATCGAACAGCGGCGCCGCGTCGTGCGGGCCTGGGCTCGCTTCCGGATGTCCCTGGAAGCTGAAGGCCGGTTTGTCGGTGCGATGAATGCCCTGCACGGTTTTGTCGAACAGCGACACATGCGTCACGCGCAGATTCGCTGGCAACTGGCTGTCATCAACCGCAAAACCGTGGTTCTGGGCGGTAATCATCACGGTATTGTTATCGAGATCTTTCACCGGGTGGTTGCCGCCGTGGTGGCCGAGCTTCATCTTGATGGTTTTAGCACCGCTCGCCAGCGCTAATAACTGATGGCCGAGGCAGATGCCGAACACTGGAATGTCCGTGTTCAGGAACGTCTGAATCGCGTTAATGGCATAGTCGCACGGCTCAGGATCGCCAGGGCCATTCGACAGGAAAATACCGTCTGGATTAAGTGCCAGCACCTCGTCTGCCGGGGTTTGTGCCGGTACCACCGTCAGGCGGCAACCGCGATCCACCAGCATGCGCAGGATATTACGCTTAGCGCCGTAATCATAGGCCACCACATGGAACGGCAGCGCTTCCGCGCTTTTCTGCTCCGGCAGGTCGCCTTCCAGCGTCCAACTGCCCTGCTGCCATGCGTAGGTCTCTGCGGTGGTGACTTCTTTCGCCAGATCCATCCCTTTCAAGCCCGGGAACGCCTGCGCTTTCTGTAGCGCCAGTGCGGCATCCGGATTATCGCCCGCAATAATGCAGCCACTCTGAGCACCTTTCTCACGCAGCAAACGGGTCAGTTTGCGCGTGTCGATATCGGCGATACCGACGATGTTATTGCGCTGCAGGTAAGCTGACAGACTCTCTTCACTGCGGAAGTTGCTGGTAATCAGCGGCAGATCGCGAATAACGAGGCCTTGAGCATGGATTTGGCTGGATTCTTCATCGGCGGCGTTAACGCCAACATTGCCGATATGGGGATAAGTGAGGGTAACGATTTGGCGAGAATAGGAAGGATCAGTGAGGATTTCTTGATAACCGGTCATTGAAGTGTTGAAAACAACTTCTCCCACTGCCGACCCCGTTGCCCCGATGGCCCGACCGTGGAATTGGGTTCCGTCTTCCAGAACCAAGAGCGCTGACTTAATCAAAACATCCTCCAGGGAATAAACAGTCACAATATTTGCATATTAATTCAAAAGCAGTGCCAGAATCAATGCAAAACCCGCCTGAGTACTCGAATTTTGGCAAATTGCGCGCATTCTAATGATCGACCCGCAGCTTGTCTACACCATGTGGCTATTTTTTTGTATATTTCGGGCAACTGAATGTTAAAAACGGGGAAAGGCGACAAAAGAGCGTGATAACTCGGAAAAATAATCGGTTGCCTGACGGCAATAATAACAAAGTGGTGCTAGCACGCATAAATTTTTGACCAAATGGTCAAAAATGGACTTAAGCAGGCTGATAAACACTCAAAAACCGCGATAAATAAAGACTTCATAATCAATATACAACAAGATGGTTATTTATAGATAAAATAAAGGGCAATGAAAACATTGCCCTCGTCAATCAAGGTCTTACCGATTGAAATAACCACATCACGATGGTTCACAACACTCACAACATCGATAAATCCAGCACGTCACGCATGTCATAAAGGCCAGATTTGTTGTTCTTAAGCCAGCTTGCAGCCTTAACCGCGCCATTTGCGAAGGTCATGCGGCTGGAAGCCTTGTGGGTAATCTCTACGCGCTCGCCGATATCCGCAAACATCGCAGTATGTTCGCCCACGATATCGCCGGCGCGCACCGTAGCGAAACCGATGGTTTGTGCTTTACGCTCACCGGTATGGCCTTCACGGGCATACACCGCATGCTCGTCCAGCTTCCAGTTCATGGCATCGGCAATGGCTTCGCCCATTGCCAGCGCGGTACCTGATGGTGCATCAACTTTATGACGGTGATGCGCTTCTACAATTTCAATATCCGCGTAGTCACCCATCACTTTCGCTGCCTGCTGCAGCAGGTTTAGCACCAGATTGACGCCAACGCTGAAGTTGGCGGCAAACACGATACCAATCTCTTGCGCAGCCGCGCGAATCGCTGCTTTACCCGCCTCATCAAAACCGGTGGTACCGATCACCATCGCCTTTTTGTGCTGGCGGCAAAACGCCAGATACTCCAGCGTGCCTTCTGGGCGGGTGAAGTCGATTAAGACATCGAAATCATTGCTCACCTGATGCAGATCGTCGGTGACGATCACGCCGGTTTTGCCGATGCCCGCCAACTCCCCCGCATCAACACCCAACAGCGAGGAACCGCTGCGCGCCAATGCGGCACCGAGCACCACACCTTCCGCCTGCTGAACGGCCTGAATCAAATTGCGTCCCATGCGACCCGGCGCACCAACGATAGCAATGCGGATTTCACTCATAATTATTCATTCCTGATACAAATCTATGCATATAAAGCGTAAACAGGTTAACGGTCAGATAACCGTCACGCCACAATAATAAAGGGATAATAAGAATTTTATGCCAGCCGCGAAACATTATCAGTAAAAGCAATCCCGCATGCTGGAAGTGGGATTTTAGGTGGCGACAGACAAAGAAAAGGCCGAACAATGTCGGCCTGATTTTTACTGTGGCGCGAAGCGCTTACTGCACGTTGCGTACGTCGACGCGCAGCTCTTTCGGTACTTCAAACACGATGTTCTCTTCGCGACCAATCAGCTCAATGGCTGCTTCTCCGCCGAGCTCACGCAAACGCTGGATTACCTGCTGCACCAGAATATCCGGCGCTGATGCTCCCGCGGTGACGCCGATGATCTGCTTATCTTTGACCCACTCTTCCTGGATGTCATCCGCTGAATCAATCAGCTTCGCCAGCTTGCCAGCACGCTGCGCCAGTTCCGCCAGGCGATTAGAGTTAGAGGAGTTTTTCGACCCCACCACCAGCACCACTTCAGCATCACGCGCCAACACGCGTACCGCTTCCTGACGGTTAGTGGTGGCATAGCAGATGTCATCTTTACGTGGACCGATAATTGCCGGGAAGCGCTGACGCAAAGCATCAATCACGTCCGAGGTATCATCGACGGAGAGCGTAGTCTGCGTCATAAAGCACAGATTGCGCTCATCTTTCACGTTCAGCTTAAACACATCTTCCGGTGATTCCACCAGATACATGCCACCGTTCGGATTACTGTATTGGCCCATGGTGCCTTCCACTTCGGGATGGCCCGCGTGACCAATGAGGATCGCTTCGACACCTTTGCGGCTGGCGCGCGCGACTTCCATATGCACTTTGGTCACCAGCGGACAGGTGGCATCGAACAACATGGTGAGATTACGTGCTTTGGCTTCGGCGCGAACCGCTTGTGAGACACCGTGCGCCGAGAAGATCAAAATCGCGTTGTCTGGCACTTCGGCGATCTCTTCAATGAAGATGGCGCCGCGCTCGCGCAGGCTGCTTACCACGTAGCGGTTATGCACCACTTCGTGACGCACATAGATGGGCGCGCCATACATCTCCAGCGCGCGCTCAACGATGCTGATGGCGCGATCGACGCCTGCGCAGAAACCGCGCGGGTTAGCTAACAGGATTTGCATCGTTGCCCTCCAGCACCGGATCAATCTCCAGCACTTCAATGTCGAACTGAATGCGTTGACCCGCTAGCGGATGGTTGAAATCCACGGTGATCGAGTCGCCGGAAACTTCACGAATCACACCCGGCATTTCGCTGCCGCCTCGACCGCTAAACAGCATAATGGCACCCACTTCCGGCTCGCCCGCATCGTTAAAGTCACGGCGCGAGAAGTACTGAACCAGATCCGGACTGGTGCCACCAAACGCATCTTCCGGTTCCAGCGTAAACGCGTGCTTATCGCCCACTTTACGCCCGATCAGCTGCTGTTCCAGCGCGCCCGACAGGCTACCATCGCCCAGACGGAACAGCGCAGGTTTGCCGTTGGCGCGCGTGGATTCAGCTGTCGAACCATCTTCCAGCTTCAGCGTGAAATGCACCAGCAACGCGCTATCGCGCTGAACTAAGTCTGTCATCTTTTATTCCTTAGCCGGTTTGCCGTTCGGGCTGAGAAAACCTTCCAGCACCACCAGCGCCGCGCCGATGCAGATGGCACAGTCAGCAATGTTAAAGGTCGCGAAGTGCCAGTCTCCGACATAGAAGTCGATAAAATCGACCACAAAGCCGTGATATGAACGGTCAAACAGGTTACCTAACGCCCCGCCAATAATCAGCGCGTAGGCAATATTGGTTAATTTGTTCGTGGCCGCATTGCGATACATCATCACCAGCAGCGCCACCACGATAGCAACGGCGATACCGGCAAAGAACCAGCGCTGCCAGCCGCCTTTGTCGGCCAGGAAACTGAACGCCGCGCCATAATTGTGCGCGTAGAACAGGTTCAGGAACGGCATCAGCGGCTGCGTTTCATGCAGCATCATGTTGTTGATGATCCACATCTTGCTGCCAAAATCGATGGCGATCACCACCAGCACCAGCCACAGCCAGCGCAAACCAGTCGAAGAGAGCGCTTTACTCATCAGGCAAATTTCCGCTGTTCGCCATTGCCGGCGACGTTGGTGTAGCAACGACCACACACTGCAGCATGCTCCGGATTCTGGCCAACGTCAGTAGTGTAATGCCAGCAGCGCGGACATTTCTCGCCTTCTGCTTTGTGCAGCGCAATTTTCAGACCTTTTAACAGCTCGCTCTGCTGCGCTTCATCGCTGGCCGTGGCGTAATCCGCTACGGTCGCACCTGAGGTTAGCAGCACAAAACGCAGCTCATCGCCCAGCGCCTGCAGCTTGGCTGCCAGCTCGGCATCTGCGTAAAGCGTGACCGTGGCTTCCAGCGCACCACCGATGCGTTTATCACTACGCGCTTGCTCAATGACCTTGTTCACTTCGCCGCGAACTTTCAGCAGGTCATCCCAATAAGCGTCGTTCAGCGCTTCGTTCTCCGCCAGACCAAACAGACCCTGGTACCACTCTTCGGTGAACACGTATTTCGCACGCTCGCCCGGCAGATAGCCCCAGATTTCGTCAGCAGTGAAGGACATGATTGGCGCCATCCAGCGCACCAGCGCTTCAACGATGTGCCACAGTGCGGTTTGGCAGCTGCGACGCGCCAGGCTGTCACCTTTCGCGGTGTACTGACGATCTTTGATCACATCAAGATAGAACGAGCCCATTTCGATGGAGCAGAAGTGCATCAGGCGCTGCACCACTTCATGGAAATCATAGTTCTCGTAGGACTGCACGATATCCTGCTGCGCTGCCAGCGCGCGGCCGACCGCCCAGCGATCCACCACCACCATCTCTTCCGGCTTAACGCAATCGGTCGCCGGGTTGAAGCCAGCAAGGTTAGCCAGCAGGAAACGCGCGGTGTTACGGATACGACGATAGCTGTCTGCGGCACGTTTGAGGATTTCGTCGGATACCGCCATCTCACCGGAGTAATCGGTTGAGGCGACCCACAGACGCAGAATGTCCGCGCCCAGCTTATCCATCACGTCCTGCGGTGCCACGGTGTTGCCGATAGATTTCGACATTTTGCGACCCTGACCATCGACGGTGAAGCCGTGCGTCAGTACCTGACGATAAGGCGCTTTGCCTTTCATCGCGGTAGAGATCATCAGAGAAGACATGAACCAGCCGCGATGCTGATCCGAACCTTCCAGATACATATCTGGCGTGTGACCACCAAACTCTGCACGCGCATCAACGACCGCGTAGCTGGTTGATCCGGAGTCGAACCAGACGTCTAAGGTGTCTGGCACTTTAACGTAGTGGTCAGCGTCGTCGCCCATCAGGTCACGCGGGTCGAGATCCCACCACGCCTGGATGCCGTCCTGCTCAACCCGTTTGGCGACTTTTTCCATCAGCTCCAGCGTATCTGGATGCAACTGCTCGCTCTCTTTATGCACGAACAGCGCCATCGGCACGCCCCACGTACGCTGACGTGAGATACACCAGTCTGGACGGTTAGCGACCATCGCTTCGATACGCGCCTGGCCCCAATCAGGGATCCACTGCACGCCTTTGATCTCTTTCAGCGACTGCGCACGCAGACCTTTCTGATCCATGCTGATGAACCATTGCGGCGTGGCACGGAAGATGATCGGCGTTTTGTGACGCCAGCAGTGCGGATAGCTATGCAGCAGTTTTTCAACGTGCAGCAGCGCACCTTTCTCTTTCAACAGCTCAACGATCATGTCGTTAGCTTTAAAGACGTTCACACCATCCAGCGTTGGATAAGTGCCTGGCAGATAGGCGCCGTCCGGACCAACCGGATTGGCGGTCTCCAGACCATATTTCTGACCGATGACATAGTCATCCGGGCCGTGGCCTGGCGCGGTGTGTACCGCACCGGTACCAGCTTCCAGCGTAACGTGCTCACCCAGAACCACTTTAGATTGGATCTGCTCAAGGAACGGATGCTGGAACAGCTGCAGCTCCAGCGCAGCGCCGTTGCATTCGCCCAGCACTGTCCAGTCGCTAATGCCAGCGCGCTTCATCACGCTCTCAACCATCTCTTTAGCGAGGATCAGGCTGCGGCCTTCAATCTGCAGCAGCTGGTATTCAAATTCCGGATGCAGCGAGATCCCGCGGTTGGCCGGCATGGTCCACGGCGTGGTGGTCCAGATAACCAGAGAAACCGGGCCTTCTGAAGCGGTGACGCCAAACTTAGCGCGTACTGCGTCAGCATCAACGGCATTGAACATCACGTCGATGGAGGGTGAGGTTTTGTCGTAGTACTCGACTTCCGCTTCGGCCAGCGCTGAGCGGCAATCCATACACCAGTGCACCGGCTTAGCGCCTTTGTGCAGATGGCCGTTGCCGATGATTTTACCCAGTGCGCGGATGATGTTGGCTTCTGTCTGGAAATTCATCGTCAGGTAAGGACGATCCCAGTCGCCTAATACGCCGAGACGGATGAAGTCATTTTTCTGACCTTCAACCTGTTCAGCCGCATATTGACGGCAAGCTGCACGAAATTCAGCCGCGCTCACCTTCTCGCCCGGCTTGCCAATCATCTGCTCAACTTTGTGTTCAATCGGCAAGCCGTGGCAGTCCCAGCCTGGAACGTACGGCGAGTCATAGCCCGCCATGCCTTTCGACTTAACGATAATGTCTTTCAGAATCTTGTTAACTGAGTGACCGATATGAATGCTGCCGTTCGCATAGGGAGGGCCATCATGCAAAATAAAGGTTTTTTTCCCTTTTTTGGCTTCGCGGATGATGCCGTACAGGTTGTCATCATACCAACGTTGCAGCATTCCCGGTTCGCGCTTGGCCAGATCGCCACGCATCGGGAACCCCGTTTCCGGCAAATTCAGGGTAGATTTATAGTCACTCATCAGATTCTCGATTCCGTATTTCGGTCATTAAACCGGTGTTTTTAGCCCAAAGAATTGGCGGGCCGTCACCACATCTTTCGCAATTTGTTCTTTCAACGCGTCCAGCGAAGCGAAACGCTGTTCATCGCGAATCTTCTGTTTCAATACCACGTCAATGTGGCGTCCATAGAGATTCATATTTGTGTCGAGCAGGTGAACTTCAAGCTGCTGACGTAAACCTTTTACCGTAGGACGCGTACCAATGTTGGCCACGCCCGGCAGCGGCTGCTCACCAAGGCCCAAAACTTCAACCGCAAACACGCCTTTAACCGGCGTAACGGTACGACGTAAAGGGAGGTTAGCAGTAGGAAAACCGATGGTGCGCCCCAGTGCATCACCGTGCACGACGCGACCTGAGATGCTGAACGGATGGCCCAGCAGCGCTTCGGCTTGCGCGAAATCATCCTGCGCCAGCGCCTGACGTACCGCCGTGCTGCTGATGCGCTTGCCGCTGTCACAGTAAGTCTGGGTGCTGATGACCTCGAAGCCATACTCCGCACCGGCTTTCTGTAATAGCAGGAAATCCCCCTGGCGACCAGCGCCAAAGCGGAAATCATCGCCCACGGCAAGGAACTTCACGTTCAACTTGTCCACCAGCAATTCAGCAATAAAACTCTGCGCCGAATGCGCGGCGAAGCGGCGATCAAAACGCACGCACAACACCGCATCAACACCGGCTTGCTCAAGGTATTTCAGCTTTTCACGCAAACGTGTAAGGCGCGCCGGGGCTTTATCGCCGGCAAACAGTTCAAGCGGTTGTGGCTCGAACAGCATCACCACCACCGGCAGATTGCGTTGACGTCCTTCGGCAATCAGCTCCGCCATCAAAGCCTGGTGGCCGCGATGTACGCCGTCAAAATTGCCTATGGTCAGGACGCAGCCGCGATGCTGCTCTTTCAGATTGTAAATACCGCGGATAAACTTCATGGCTGACTCAAACCGGTGGAAATCGGCGGATTATACCCTTGAATGGCGTTTAGGTTAACCCGTATACGTGCCTTTCCTGCTTCTGGAGCGGCTTATTCCACGCGTGGCCAGTTGCTTAGCGAGGATCTGAAGATTTTTGCTGCGAAATACTGTATTCAACGCCGCGTTGCTGGTAGAATCCTGCGCCATCAATTACGTAATCGAGTGTTGTTTTTAAAACGACGCTTATTTGCACAAATCCATTGACATAAGAAGGCGCAAAAGGCATAGTCCTCGGCCTTTGATTTGTCCATATAGATCACATTTGGGAGTTGGACCTTGGCTAATATCAAATCAGCTAAGAAACGCGCCGTAACATCTGAGAAACGTCGCAAGCATAACGCAAGCAACCGTTCAATGATGCGTACTTTCATCAAGAAAGTATACGCGGCTATCGCAACAGGCGACAAAGCTGCTGCGCAGAACGCATTCAACGAAATGCAACCACTCGTGGACCGTCAGGCTGCTAAAGGTCTGATCCACAAAAACAAAGCTGCACGTCATAAAGCAAACCTGACTGCACAGATCAACAAACTGGCTTAATCGCCCGTCTGTTCATCGCTTTGTAAAAAGAACCGGCGCTTAGCCGGTTTTTTTATGCCTGTTATTCGCGGGTAAATAGCGCGCTGAAATCGCGATTGCAAATACGCTGCACGGCCGGATGCTGAATCATCCTTTCAGCAAAAATGACGTGATACTCCTCCATCACCGCATCCAAACGACCAATCTCCCTGATAGCATCATCACGATAAATGCCGTCGCCATAAAGCGTGGGAGCCACGAATATCGCGTTGTTAAGCGCGCCAAATGCCTTCATTAAGGCCGCATCATCAAACTCACCCAGAATCTCGACCTGCAAGCCCTGGCTGTGAATCCAGTTCAGCAATTTGCGCCCCAGCATCGAACGACGACCAGGGATCAGTAAGCGGCGCTCTTCGAGGCAGGCGGGAAAAGGCTGCGCCGGTACAGGTGTGTTGCACCAGAAACTGATTGGACACTCGCCCAGCTTCACCGAAAACAGCCCTTCCTGCTGGGTAGAATCAATAGGACAATCGGAGAGGATCATATCCAGCTTATGTTGGCTAAGCTGCTCCAGCAGCATTTCGTGTGTCGATTCAAAGCAGCGCAAATGAATTCTCTCTTCTGCCACCACCGCCGCCTCAAGCACTTTACTCACTAACTGCTTCGATAGCGCATCCGCCACGCCGACATCAAACAGCAGATGTGACTCTTTGCGATAGTTAACGATATCGAGCATTTCCTGGCTCAGCATGAACATACGATCGGCATAACGAAATACCAGCTGCCCCAATTCACTGGGCACTAATCCGCGCCCCTGACGACGAAACAACACCCCGCCGAGCTGCTCTTCCAGTACTTTAATTTGGCCGGTGACAGTTTGTGGCGCCAGGCACAGCACATCCGCTGCACGCACCACCGAACCGGTTTTACACACCTGCCAGAAATAGTAGAGATGATTAAAGTTGAGCTGATTCATTGGCAAAAAAGGAGGCTTTCGCCTCCTTCCTCTATTAACGCAGTTTAATCCGCAGCAGCGTGTAACCAATTACCGCCGAGAGCAGTGAGCCGCTTAGAATGCCCAGTTTGGAGAAGGTCACCAGTTGCTCGTGGGCAGCATCAAAGGCCAGTGAACTGATAAAGATCGACATGGTAAAGCCGATACCGCACAACACACCAATCGCCATGATATCGCGTATCGTGGTGCCCGCTGGCAGTACCGCCAGCCGCCACTTCACCGCCAACCAGCAGAACAGCGTAATCCCCAGAGGTTTACCTATCAGCAAGCCCAGAATGATACCCAGCGGCTCTGGCGACAGCGCATCCATAAAGGTGATACCGCTCAGCGAAATCCCCGCATTTGCAAAAGCGAACAGCGGCAGAATCAGCCAGTTTACCCACGGCATCAAACCATGCGCCAAATGTTCGGCCGGTGAATGCCCGTTCTTCTCTTCCAGCGGTATAAAGAAGCCCACAACGACGCCCGCCAGGGTAGCGTGTACGCCAGATTTCAGCACCGCAGTCCACAGCACGATGCCGACCAGCATATAGATTGCGATGTTGCGTACGCCACAGCGATTAAGAATCGCGAGTAGCACAATGGCACCCGCCGCTACGCTCAAGGACATCACAGACAGATCGCTGGTGTAGAACAGCGCGATAATCACGATGGCGCCGAGGTCATCAATAATTGCCAGCGCCATCAGGAAAACTTTCAGCGCGGTCGGTACGCGGCTGCCTAACAATGCCAATACGCCTAAAGCGAAGGCGATATCGGTAGCAGTTGGGATCGCCCAGCCATTACGTGCGATAGGATCGCCATGATTCAAGGCAAAAAATATCAGCCCCGGCACAACCATACCGCCGAGCGCAGCAATCACCGGGAAAATGGCGCGATCGCGGCTAGCGAGTTCGCCGGTAATCAGTTCACGTTTCACTTCCAGACCGATGACCAGGAAGAACAACGCCATCATCGCATCGTTGATCCACAGCAGCAGGTCTTTACTGATATCTAATGCGCCGAAGCGAATCTGTACCGGTTGCGCGAGAAACGCTTGATAGCCTTGAGCGGTCTCCGCGCTGTTAGCCAAAATCATTGCCGCGACGGCAGCCAGAATCAGCACTAAGCCATTACTGGCATCGCTGGCAATAAAGCTTTTCAATAAGCTTCGAATAGAACGGGGTTTGTTCACAACTCCTCCTGAGTAGAGACATTTGGCTGAGAAGTGTAACGATTCAAACACCTCGTTAAAAGCAGCTTATGTCTCGTTTAATGCTCGATAATACCGAGCCTTTGCGATGACGTTTTTGGCGTACATCAAGTGATGGGCAAAATTGAGCATATATCAGGAGTGACGCGTGAGTGGCGAAACATAAAAAAAGCGGAGAGTTTCCTCTCCGCTTTTTAACCCTGCCCGGCAAACTTAACGGGTTAGGTCATCAAAGAATTTTTTTACGCCGTCAAAGAAGCTCTTAGAGCGCGGGCTATTTTTCTCACCGCCAGCACCGCCAAAGCTCTCCTCCAGTTCACGCAGCAGCGCTTTTTGCTTGTCGTTAAGGCTAACAGGCGTTTCCACCACCACACGACACAGCAAATCACCCACCGCGCCACCACGCACCGATTTCACGCCTTTGCCGCGCATGCGGAACAGTTTGCCGGTTTGCGTTTCAGAAGGCACTTTCAGGTTTACGCGACCATCCAGGGTTGGCACTTCTATCTCGCCACCCAATGCAGCCATGGCGAAGTTAATCGGCACTTCGCAGTACAGGTTGTTATCTTCACGCTCAAAGATCGGGTGTTTTTTCACCGACACCTGAACGTAGAGATCGCCTGCCGGTGCGCCGTGTTCGCCTGCTTCGCCTTCGCCGCTCAGACGAATGCGATCGCCGGTATCCACGCCCGCAGGGATTTTCACCGACAGGGTTTTACTGCGCTCAACACGACCGTGACCATGACACGCATTGCACGGATCTTTGATCACCGAACCGCGACCGTGACAGGTTGGACACGCTTGCTGCACTGTGAAGAAGCCCTGACGCATCTGCACCTGGCCCGCGCCGTGACAAGTTTGACAAGTCTGCGGTTTGGTGCCCGCTTTCGCGCCGCTGCCGTGGCAAACATCACACTCTTCCAGCGTAGGAATGCGGATCTCTTTGGTCACGCCGCGTACCGCTTCTTCCAGCGTTAGCTCCATGTTGTAGCGTAAATCGGCGCCACGTGAGGCACGCTGACGGCGGCCACCACCAAAGATATCGCCAAATACGTCGCCAAAGATATCGCTGAAATCAGCACCGCCGCCGCCGAAGCCACCGCCGCCACCCATACCACCTTGTTCAAAGGCCGCATGACCGTATTGGTCGTAGGCTGCACGCTTCTGCGCATCGGTCAGAA
The DNA here is from genome assembly GCF_037149875.1 of Pantoea sp. USHLN256. NCBI lineage: Bacteria > Pseudomonadati > Pseudomonadota > Gammaproteobacteria > Enterobacterales > Erwiniaceae > Pantoea > Pantoea sp. USHLN256. Next base: position 175,431 of record NZ_JBBCQO010000005.1, read on the forward strand.
TTTCGTAGGCTTCTTTGATTTCTTTAAATTTCGCTTCGGCTTCTTTATTGTCCGGATTACGGTCCGGATGGTATTTCATCGCCAGGCGCTTATAAGCCTTTTTGATTTCACGCTCATCAGCGGATTTAGAGACGCCTAAGATCTCGTATAAATCACTCTTAGCCATATTTGTTCTGCCCTTAACATGATCGCACGGGCGTGGAGAGATCTCCTACGCCCGTGCTGGTTTCAACGGCTGTCAGGCCAGCCGTCGCGCCCGGTCAGGGGCAATTATTTTTTGTCTTTAACTTCTTCGAATTCAGCATCGACAACGTCGTCATCTTTCTGTGCAGACGCATCGCCTGCATCAGCTGATTGACCTTGCTGCTGTGCCAGCTCCATCAGTTTGCTGGACACTTCCATCAATGCCTGCATTTTGGCTTCGATTTCAGCTTTGTCTTCGCCTTTCAGCGCCGTGTTCAGCTCAGTCAATGCCGCTTCGATCGGTGCTTTATCATCGGCAGACAGTTTGTCGCCAGCTTCATCTAACTGCTTACGCGTGCTGTGCGAAATCTGATCGCCCTGGTTACGGGTCTGAACCAGCTCTTCGAACTTACGGTCAGACTCGGCGTTAGCTTCCGCGTCACGCACCATTTTTTCGATCTCTTCTTCGTTCAGACCAGAAGAAGCCTTGATGGTGATCTTCTGCTCTTTACCGCTGTTTTTGTCTTTCGCCGACACGTGCAGGATACCATCCGCATCGATATCGAAGGTGACTTCGATCTGCGGCATGCCGCGCGGTGCAGACTGAATACCGTCGAGGTTGAACTGGCCCAGTGATTTGTTATCACCAGAACGCTTACGCTCACCCTGCAGCACGTGAATGGTCACGGCAGACTGATTGTCTTCAGCAGTCGAGAACACCTGGCTGTGCTTGGTTGGGATAGTGGTGTTCTTGCTGATCAGCGACGTCATCACGCCACCCATGGTTTCGATACCCAGCGACAGCGGGGTCACGTCCAGCAGCAGAACGTCTTTTACTTCACCAGCCAACACGCCACCCTGAACCGCAGCACCTACAGCAACCGCTTCATCCGGGTTCACGTCTTTACGTGGCTCTTTACCAAAGAACTCAGTGACTTTGGCCTGAACCATTGGCATACGCGTTTGACCGCCTACCAGGATGACATCGTTAATGTCAGAAACTGACAGACCGGCATCCTGCAGAGCAACTTTCAACGGCTCGATAGAACGCGCAACCAGATCTTCAACCAGTGATTCCAGCTTCGCACGAGTCACTTTAATGTTCAGGTGCTTAGGACCGGTCGCATCCGCCGTGATGTACGGCAGGTTAACGTCGGTCTGCTGCGCTGAAGACAACTCGATCTTGGCTTTCTCTGCGGCTTCTTTCAGACGCTGCATTGCCAGTGGATCGTTGTGCAGATCGATGCCCTGATCTTTCTTAAATTCTGCCACCAGATAGTTAATCAGACGGCTATCGAAGTCTTCACCACCAAGGTGGGTATCACCGTTGGTTGCCAACACTTCAAAGGTTTTCTCGCCATCAACTTCATCGATCTCAATGATTGAGATATCGAAAGTACCACCGCCCAGGTCGTAAACAGCGATGGTGCGGTTGCCCTGGCCTTTATCCAGACCGTAAGCCAGTGCCGCTGCGGTTGGTTCGTTGATGATACGTTTTACTTCCAGACCCGCGATACGGCCGGCGTCTTTGGTTGCCTGACGCTGTGCATCGTTGAAGTAAGCCGGTACGGTAATAACCGCTTCAGTTACTGCTTCACCGAGGAAATCTTCCGCGGTTTTCTTCATTTTTTTCAGCACTTCAGCAGAGATCTGCGGCGGTGCCATTTTCTGGCCTTTAACGTCCAGCCATGCGTCGCCGTTGTCAGCGCCGATGATTTTGTAAGGCATGATTTTAATATCACGCTGTACTTCTTCGTCCTGGAAGCGACGGCCAATCAGGCGCTTAATCGCGAACAGGGTATTCTGCGGGTTGGTCACAGACTGACGTTTAGCCGGTTGACCAACCAGAGTTTCGCCATCCTGTGCATACGCAATGATCGACGGCGTGGTGCGATCGCCTTCGGCGTTTTCCAGCACGCGCGCTTTACCACCATCCATAACCGCAACACATGAGTTGGTTGTACCCAAGTCAATACCAATAATCTTACCCATCTAAACATCTCCCACTTAAATTCTTTGCCAATTAGGGTTGTGAAACAGAGATGCGGTCAAACTGACCACTTTCAACTGCTGAAGCAGGCTTTTTTTGCTGCCTCACAACGCTCGATGACAAGTAAATGGGGCCGGTTCGATGCGCATCAAGGGTTAAAACTAAAAAAAATTTCATTCTCTGGTCGATTAAGATCAAAGTTGGCCAAAAACAGGCCGCTTATTATGCAGCGCCACGCGGCCCCGGCGGCTTGCGTGGCTAAAAAAACTAACAACATTTAAACGCTGCTTCTGAGGAATTATGAGCAACACCACGCTGGCGAATCCCGCTCCGTTGGGCCTGATGGGATTTGGTATGACCACCATCCTGCTTAACTTACACAACACCGGCCTGTTCGCTATGGATGTGATCATCTTGGCAATGGGCATATTTTACGGTGGCATCGCGCAAATCTTTGCCGGGCTGCTGGAGTATAAAAAAGGCAATACCTTTGGTTTGACCGCGTTCACCTCGTACGGCAGCTTTTGGTTAACGCTGGTGGCAATTCTGCTGCTGCCAAAGCTTGGGTTAGCGTCCGCAGCCGACGGCCACTTCCTCGGCGCCTATCTCGCGCTATGGGGCATTTTCACTGCATTTCTGTTCTTCGGCACGCTGAAGTCACCCAAAATGCTGCAGTTCATCTTTGCCAGCCTGACGCTGCTGTTTGCCCTGCTGGCGATAGGTCATCTGACCGACAACGCGGGCTTGCTGCGTTTTGCCGGCTGGATTGGCATCATTTGCGGATCGAGCGCCTTCTATCTGGCGATGGGCGAAGTGCTGAACGAGAAATTTGGCCGTACGGTCCTACCGATCGGCGAATAAATGTGGCAAGAGAAGAAAAACAACGCGGAGCCTATTGGGCTCCGCGTTGTTTATTATGACGAGTGCAGCGATATATCTAACTGCGCATGCTGTTGACGGCTATCGCGCCACAGCCAAATCCCCACCATGAAACCAATGCCTGCCAGCGCCAGCACATACCACGCGGGTGCCATCGGCGTCAGGCTCATCATCAGCGTAACGCTAATCGGCGTCAGTCCGCCAAAAATCGCGTAAGCCACGTTGTATGAGAACGAGATGCCGGTAAAACGCACCGCGGCCGGGAACGCGCGCACCATGACAAACGGCACCACACCCACCACGCCGACGCTAAAGCCCGCTAAGCCATACCAAACAAATAGCATTTCGGGCGTGCTACCTAATTGATGGAAGAAATTCCAGCTACCCATCGCCAGCAGTAATGAACCGACCATCAGCGACCGCGCTGCGCCGAAGCGATCCACCAGCCATCCGGCGATAACGCAGCCCAGCAGCAGCATAATAGTGGCGAAACTGTTGGCTTGCAGGCTGAGCGCCGCGGGGATGCCGTGCTGTTTCTGCATCAGCGTCGGCGCCATCAAAATCACCACCACAATGCAGGCTGACAGCAGCCAGGTAAGCAGCATCGAAATCACAATGCCGCGCTTGTGGCTGGCGAGAATAGTTTGCAGCGGCATTTTTTCCGCCAGCGCTTTACGCTGCTGCATCTGCTGGAACACCGGCGTTTCGTGCAGCCAGCGGCGTAGATACATCGCCAGCAGGCCAAAAATCCCGCCAAGGAAGAACGGAATACGCCAGCCGTGATCGCGAATGGCAGCCGGTGAAAGCGTGGTATTCAGTACTGTTGCCACCAGCGAACCCAGCAAAATGCCGGCAGTTAAACCGGCTGTCAGCGTGCCGCAGGCGAAACCGATGCGTTTCTCAGGAACATGTTCGGCAACAAACACCCACGCGCCGGGTACTTCACCGCCGATGGCCGCACCCTGCAGCACACGCATCAGCAGCATCAACAGCGGCGCGGCGATGCCGATGCTGGCATAAGTTGGCAACGCACCCATCGCCAGCGTGGGCAGCGCCATCAACAGAATACTCAGGCTAAACATCTTCTTGCGGCCCACTTTGTCACCAAAGTGCGCCATGATAATGCCGCCTAATGGGCGCGCCAGATAGCCGGCGGCAAAGATGGCGAACGTCTGCACCTGCCGCAGCCATTCAGGAATGTCGGGCGGAAAGAACAGTTCGCCAATCACCGCGGCAAAGAAAACGAAAATAATGAAGTCGTAGAATTCTAGCGCCCCGCCAAGGGCGGCCAGCGACAGGGTTTTGTAATCCTGTCCGTTGAGTCGACGCGTTGCGTGCGTATCCATAATCCAGCGGTATCCAGAGGCTAAACATACGTTATGTAAAGATTGGATTACTATACCGTCAATATTTTGCCACACCAGCGCCGCTGGATTTTATGCCTGAAAACGCCGTTTTTTAGTTATTTGTCTCACGACGGGCACTTTTAGGGCGAAAAGCTGCTACCACTGCATCATGCGTTTCAACATACGGCCCTTCCAGAAGCTGTAAACAATAAGGTACAGAGGCAAAAATCCCCGGCACGTTGACCGTTCCATCTTCCGCTTTCACGCCTTCCAGCGTCTCTTTAATCGATTTCGGCTGGCCCGGCAGATTCAGGATCAGCGACTGCTTGCGAATCACGCCAACCTGACGAGACAGAATTGCCGTTGGCACGAATTGCAGGCTGATTTGGCGCATCTGCTCGCCGAACCCGGGCATTTCCCGATCGGCGATGGCGAGTGTCGCATCCGGCGTCACATCACGTCGTGCTGGCCCGGTGCCGCCGGTGGTAAGCACCAGATGACAGAACAGCTCATCGACCAGTTCGCAGATCGCCTGCTCAATCATCGGCTGTTCATCTGGCACCAGACGCGTTTCGATTTCAAATGGCGTGACAAGCGCGGTGGCGAGCCAGCTCTCTAACGCCGGAATGCCCTGATCCTGGTAGATGCCGTTGGCAGCACGATCGGAAACGGAAATTAATCCAATACGTAAAGTATCCATAGAGTTATCGCTGTGGTTGGCTGCATGGCAGCAAATGGCATGAGATGTAAAAAGGATAATACAAGAAGCGAGGGAAAAACGTAAAACCGTGACAGCGGGTCGCTGCCACGGCATATCACCTTACAGCAGTTCGGCGATCATCTTCTCAAGTTTGCCCTGATCGATGGCAAAGTTGCGGATACCTTCAGCCAGTTTAGTCACGGCCATTGGATCCTGGTTGTGCTGCCAGAAGAACTCAGCTTCAGTCATCTTCGCTGGACGCGCTTTCACTTCGCCGCTGTAGCTCAGTTTGCGTTCAACCGTACCTTCGCTCTCCGCCAGCTCTTTCAGCAGACCCGGAGAGATGGTCAGACGGTCACAGCCAGCCAGTTCGATGATTTCGCCGACGTTACGGAAGCTGGCGCCCATCACCACGGTTTCATAACCGTGCTGCTTGTAATAGTTGTAGATTTCAGCCACAGACACCACGCCTGGATCTTCGTGTGCTGCGTACTCTTTCTTATCAGTGTTCTGCTTGTACCAGTCGAGGATACGGCCCACAAATGGTGAGATCAGGAACACGCCCGCTTCGGCACATGCACGCGCCTGCGCGAAGGAGAACAGCAGCGTCAGGTTGCAGTTGATGCCTTCTTTTTCCAGCTGCTCAGCTGCACGAATGCCCTGCCAGGTTGAGGCCAGCTTGATCAGGATACGGTCATTGCTGATGCCAGCATCGTTGTACAGTTTGATCAGGCTACGCGCTTTAGCGATGCTCGCTTCGGTGTCATAAGAAAGGCGCGCATCAACTTCAGTCGAAATGCGACCTGGGATCAGTTTGAGAATTTCCAGACCAATGTTGACGGCCAGCTTGTCTGAAACCAGCGCCAGCTGATCTTCTTTGTTGCTGCTCTGCTGACGTGCCCAGCTAATGGCTTCGTCAATCAGTTTGCGGTATTCAGGGATTTGAGCGGCGTTGAGAATCAAAGAAGGGTTCGTGGTAGCGTCCTGCGGCTGATACAGTTTCATCGCCGCGATATCACCGGTGTCGGCGACCACAGTAGTCAGCTGACGCAAGGAAGTAAGTTTGTCCGTCATGGTTCTCTTTCTCTTAGGTTGACTGTCAGGGTGTAAAAGGCTGTTGCGATAATATCACGCGCAAGTGACGGCGCAACACCACGAAGTGCCCTTTACGATAGCGCTAACAAATGGCAGTGATTTGCCGATCTCTGCGGCTTTTTTGCTACACTCCCTGCGACATTTTCCCTTCAATTCCCTGATAAACCTGCGGGTCAACGAGGACGTAAACGATGCTGATGGTAATCTCGCCAGCGAAGACACTGGACTATGAAAGCCCGCTGGCGACCCAACGCTTTACCCAACCGGCGCTGTTAGAAAAATCACACCAATTAATTGACGTTGCGCGCGATCTTTCACCGGCGCAAATCAGCTCACTGATGAGCATCAGCGACAAGCTGGCGCATCTGAATGCCGAGCGTTTTAACCAGTGGCAGCCGCCCTTCTCGCTGGATAACGCACGTCAGGCGATTCTGGCCTTTAAAGGTGATGTGTATACCGGTTTGCAGGCAGAAACCTTTAGCGATGGCGACTTTGAGTTTGCCCAGCAGCACTTGCGCATGCTTTCCGGCTTATACGGCTTGCTGCGTCCGCTCGATTTAATGCAGCCCTATCGTCTGGAGATGGGGATTAAGCTGGCGAATCCGGCCGGGAAAGACCTTTACGGCTTCTGGGGCGATCTGCTGACAGAGAAGCTCAACGAGGCGATTGCTGAGCAAGGCGATGAAGTGCTGATTAATCTGGCATCCGATGAGTATTTCAAAGCCATCAAGCCGAAGAAACTCAATGGCGAATTGATCAAGCCGGTGTTCCTCGATGAGAAGAACGGCAAGTTTAAAGTCATCAGCTTCTACGCCAAAAAAGCGCGTGGTTTGATGAGCCGCTATGTGATTCAGAATCGCCTGACCAAGCCAGCGCAGTTGAAGAAATTCGATGTGGATGGCTACTTCTTTGATGCGGCAGAAAGCAAAGATAACGAGCTGGTGTTTAAGCGCCGCGAGCAGAAATAGTTTAGCAAGCGCTGCCCTGGATTGTGCTCGCTGCCCCCCTCCTCGGTCCTCCCCCATAAATGGGGGAGGAAGATGCTGCAATATGTGAGTTTGGAAGCTGCATGTGGCAGCGTCTCCTTCCCCCGCTTGCGGGGGAAGGCCGGGATGGGGGACAGCGAGCACTTACCCCAGTCAGCACTTACTTCAGCAAAAACGCCCGCAGCTCAGCGAAATCGCCTTTCAGATTGTGTGACAACAGCGGCAAATCGGCACGCTCGGCCAGCTCTTTCGGCAGTGGCAGATCCTGGCCCAGAATCTCATCCACGCTCTCTTTAAACTTCGCCGGATGCGCAGTCCCGAGGAACAGGCCATATTCGCCCTCCTGCAGGTTATCGCGCAGCAGACGATAGGCAATTGCCGCATGCGGTTCAGAGATGTAGCCAATCTCCGCCAGCTCGCGCATGGTGGATTGGGTGGTTTCATCTGAAACCGCGCCGTAAGCCAGATCGGTTAAACGCCAGGTTTTGCGGCGGAACAGCTCTTCCACGCGCGGCCAGTTGTTCGGCTGGCTGACATCCATCGCGTTCGACAGCGTTGCCACCGTCGCGTTTGGCTGCCATGCACCGTTGCCGAGGAAGCGCGGCACCGTGTCATTGGCATTGGTCGCAGCGATAAAACGCTTGATCGGCAGACCGAGTGATTTCGCCAACAGGCCCGCCGTCAGGTCACCGAAGTTTCCACTTGGTACGGAAACCACCAGCTGATTACGCTGCTCTTGTGGCAGTTGCGCCACCGCTTCGAAGTAGTAGCAAATCTGTGCCAGCAGGCGACTGATGTTGATCGAGTTCGCCGAGTTCAGGCCAATCGCCTTTTTCAGCTCTTCATCATCAAATGCCTGTTTCACCAGCGCCTGACAGGCATCGAAATCGCCCTCAACCGCGATGGTTTCGATATTCCCGCCCAGCGTACAGAACAGTTTCTCCTGCAGCGGGCTGATTTTGCCCTGCGGATAGAGAATCACCACGCGCACGTTCTCCATGCCGTAGAACGCATGCGCTACCGCGGCACCGGTATCACCGGAAGTCGCGGTAAGAATGGTGATCTGCTCATCCGCGCCGCTCACATACGAGAGCATCTGCGCCATAAAGCGGCCACCGAAATCTTTGAACGCCAGCGTCGGTCCGTGGAACAGTTCAAGGCAAGCCACATCCTCGCTAACCTTCGCCACCGGAGCCGGGAAAGCGAAGGCGTTTTTCACGCGCTCGGCCAGCTGATGCGCGGCAATTTCATCACCAATATAGGCAGACAGAATTTTGCTACTGCGGCTGACGAAATCCATCTCCAGCATGGCATCGATATCGGTCAGTTCGAATTCCGGCAGTTCGAGCGGGAAAAACAGCCCTTGCTGCGAGCCGAGGCCCTGTTTAACCGCCTGAGCAAAACTGACCTGCTCGTTGTGATCCTTAAGATTGTAGAGTTTCATGCGTTATCCCAATTTACGTGCGCCAGCCGTATCAAGACGGCAGATGTGGACGAAACCTTCTTCATTCTGCAGATAGTGCTGGCTCAGCCAGTCCGCCATCCGCTGTGCCGTTGCCATCTCGTTGCAAACGGCGAAAAGTGTCGGGCCAGAACCCGAAATGCCGCACGCCAGTGCGCCAATATCCTGTGCGGCTTTACGCGCATCGGCGAAACCCGGCAGCAGTTTGGTACGATACGGCTCAGCGATAACATCCTGCATAAGTTTAGCCGCAAGCCCAGGCTGACGCGTATGACAGGCGTGAATAAAGCCCGCCAGCAGGCGACCATGCTTGATGGCATCCTCTTTGCGATATTGTGCTGGCAGAATGGCGCGCGCTTCGGCGGTGGAGACTTTAATCCCCGGATAGGCCATCACCCACAGCCATTCGTCAAAGCACGGCACGTGCTGGCTGATAATGCCGTTCTCTTCAATCATCAGCTGCACGCCGCCGAGGAAGCATGGCGCGACATTATCAAAGTGTACGCTGCCGGAAATACGTCCTTCCAGCTCGCCCATCAGCGCCAGCAGTTCAGTATCATTCAACGGTTTGCCGCAGAATTCGTTCATCGCCATCAAGCCGGCGACCACTGAGCAAGCGCTCGAACCGAGGCCAGAACCGATCGGCATATTTTTTTCCAGCGTCATCGCCACCGGAACTTGTTTGCCAATCGCCTGGCAAAAACGCTCCCAGCACTGATAAACGATATTCTCCTGCGGATTGCTCGGCAGTTTGCTGACAAAGCGCCCGGAGTTCACCAGGCTAAAGCTGTCGGCGGCTTCCACGGATACGCAGTCGCCCAGCAAGGTGCCATCCACCGGCGAAACCGCCGCGCCAAGCACATCAAAGCCGACGCTGACGTTACCTATCGAGGCCGGTGCATAAATTTTTACCATCATCAAACTCCCAACTTCCACGACAGCGTACGCAGCAGGTCAGCAAACACGCCCGCTGCTGTGACATCATTCCCGGCGCCATATCCACGCAGAACCAGCGGGATTGGCTGATAGTAGCGGCTGTAAAATGCCAGCGCGTTCTCACCGTTCTTCACTTTGTACAGCGGATCGTTGCCGTCCACCGCATCAATCTTCACTTTGCAGACGCCGCCCTCTTCGATCGCGCCGACGAAGCGTAATACTTTACCTTCGTCACGCGCTTTGGCAACGCGCGCCGCAAAGGCGTTATCCAGCTCCGGCAGGCGTTCCATGAATTGTTCAACGTCGGCGATATCCGTCAGGCTGGTGGGCAGCAGTGGTTCGATATCGATATCGCTGAGTTCCAGCTGATGCCCGGCTTCGCGCGCCAGAATCAGCAGCTTACGCGCCACGTCGGTGCCGGAAAGATCGTCACGCGGATCCGGTTCGGTAAAGCCCATCTCACGCGCCATTTTAGTGGCTTCTGACAACGAAACGCCTTCATCCAGTTTGCCGAAGATGAAGGAGAGCGAGCCAGAGAGAATACCGGAGAACTTGATCAGCTCATCACCGGCATTCATCAGGTTTTGCAGGTTTTCGATCACCGGCAAACCGGCACCGACGTTGGTGTCATACAGGAATTTACGGCGCGATTTCGCCGCTGCAGCGCGCATCTGCTGGTAGTAATTCCATGAAGAGGTATTGGCTTTTTTGTTCGGCGTAACCACATGGAAACCTTCGGCGAGGAAATCCGCGTACTGATCGGCGACCGCCTGGCTGGAGGTACAATCGACGATCACCGGATTCAGCAGGTGATACTCTTTCACCAAACGAATCAAGCGGCCGAGATTGAACGGCTCTTTGGCTTCGCTCAGTTCCGCCTTCCAGTTGCTGAGATCGATACCGTGCACGTTGGTTAACAGTGCACGCGAGTTGGCGATGCCGCACACGCGCAGATCGATATGCTTCTGTTTCAGCCACGTTTGCTGACGGTGCAACTGATCGAGTAGCGCCGCACCGACACCGCCAACGCCCACCACAAACACTTCAATTACCTGATCGGTGGCGAACAGCATCTGGTGCACCACGCGCACGCCGGTGGTGACTTCATCGTTGCTCACCACCACCGAGATAGAACGCTCAGATGAGCCCTGAGCAATCGCCACGATATTGATATTGGCGCGTGCCAGCGCCGAGAAGAATTTGGCCGAGATGCCGCGCAGCGTGCGCATGCCATCGCCCACCACCGAGATCACCGCCAGCTGTTCCAGCACGTCCAGCGGATCGAGTAAGCCATCTTTCAACTCCAGATAGAACTCCTCTTCCAGCACGCGACGCGCCCGCGCCTGATCGCTTTGCGGTACGCAGAAGCTGATGCTGTATTCCGAAGAGGATTGGGTGATCAACACCACCGAAATGCCGGTGCGGGACATCGCCGCGAACACGCGCGCCGCCATGCCCACCATGCCTTTCATACCCGGGCCGGAAACGTTAAACATCGCCATGTTATTCAGGTTGGTGATGCCTTTCACCGGATTTTCATCCAGCTCGCCTTCGCCACCGATCAAGGTGCCCGGCGCTTGCGGATTGGCGGTGTTTTTGATCAGGCAGGGAATCTGGAACTGAGCGATAGGCGCGATGGTGCGAGGATGCAGCACTTTGGCGCCGAAATAGGAGAGCTCCATCGCTTCCTGATAAGACATCGATTTCAGTAAGCGGGCATCAGGCACCTGACGTGGATCGCAGGTGTAGACGCCGTCGACGTCAGTCCAGATTTCACAGCAGTCTGCGCGCAGGCAAGCGGCCAACACGGCGGCAGAATAGTCAGAACCGTTACGGCCCAGCACCACTAATTCGCCCTTCTCATTGCCAGCGGTGAAACCGGCCATCAGGATAAAGTGATCGGATGGGATCTGGCTGGCGGCGATGCGACGTGTGGATTCGGCAATATCCACGGTGGATTCGAGGTAATGACCAACCGCCAGCAGTTTCTCCACCGGATCGATAACGGTCACCTTGTGGCCGCGCGCCTGCAGCAGCGCTTCCATTATGGCAATCGACAGCTTCTCGCCACGGCAGATGATGGCAGCGTTGACGGCGTCCGGACATTGGCCCAGCAGGCTGATGCCGTGCAGCACTTGCTTCAGCTGCGCAAACTCCAATTGCACGCGGGTTTTCAATCCATCGAAATCAAAGCCCGGCTGTGCATCATGCAGGCCTTGTAGCAGGTCGGCGAAAATACGTTCGGCATCGCTGATATTCGGTAACGTGTCCTGACCGCTGATGGTTTTCTCAATCATCGCCACCAGATGATTGGTAATTTTCGCTGGTGCAGAGAGTACGGTCGCAACCTGTCCCTGTTGTGCATTGCTTTCCAGAATGTCCGCCACGCGGAGAAAACGATCCGCATTGGCTACTGAGGTTCCGCCGAATTTCAGCACTCGCATAGTTGAAGCTCTCCTGAATTTTTGCCGAAAAAAAAGCCCGCACTGTTTAGGTGCGGGCTTTTTTCTTTGTTTTTCCTGTATGCGTCAGCCCGCACCGTTACCTGTGGTAATGGTGGTGGTAATAATAATTGTGGTGTTCAGGCTGAGTTTACGCATTTAGATTTTTTTCTGTCTGTCTTTGTCTTGTCCGTCTGCCTTCCAGAAGTAAAGCAAAGGGCACATTAAGTCAACGAATTTGTCCTAAGCACACGGACGCCACGGCTGCGCAGTAGTGCGCTTGCTGGCACAAATCGTATCGGGATCGTTCATAAGAGGCTGCGATTTCCACGATCAGTCACTGCCAACTCAGGATTTATCCGAGCAATTATCTATAAGTTTTTTTTCTACATCGTGTAACAAGCGATGCAGCATAGCGCTGTCGCGCTGTTCCAGCAGGCCAATACGCTGGTCGATCCAGTCAGCCATTTTGATGTCATCGCTGACATCCAGCTTCGCCAACAGCTGATGGAAACGCTCACGCAGCGCCTGCAGTTGATGCGCGTTTGCCGCTTCGGCAGGTTCGGCCGCAATTTGATTCAGCGCTGACAGCTGATAGCAATAGACCATCACGGCCTGGCCGAGGTTAAGTGATGGATAGTCATTTGCCATCGGAATGCCGGTCAACAGGTCAACCTGCTCCAGCTCCTCATTGGTTAAACCGCTGTCCTCACGGCCAAAAACCAGTGCGATGCGGCTCAGCCATTGGCGCTTCTCTTGCAGGATATTTTCCACCTGCGCCGGCGTAGCGTAGTAGCGGAACTTCGCGCGGCTGCGCGCGGTGGTCGCCACCGAGAAATCGACATCCTTGAGCGCCTCGCTCAGCGTGGCATAGGTTTTCACGTTATCAAGTATCTCGCCGGCACCGTGTGCCACACGTCGTGCAGCGGGGTCCTGCCAGGCATCGCTGGCGACAATACGCAACTCGCTAAATCCCATGGTTTTCATGGCACGGGCAGCCGCGCCGATATTTTCCGGACGGGCGGGAGAAACAAGGATTAAGGGGAAATGCATGATTTTTCCATCGGACGGTTAACAACGCGCTTTATGTTGGCATGCAGCAGAAAAAATACCAACCACGGCGATAAGAGAAAATAAGATGTTAACGATGTTAAAACAGCGGGAAATCTCCATGTAGAGTAAATTAGCAGGCATAAGCAAAATTATAGGACTTAATTTATATAAAACCCTTTTCTTTCAATTTATTGAAATATAAATTCCTGCGCGTTTAACTTTTGCTTCTATAAGGGATAAATGTAGCAAAAATGCTGCATTTTGTGAGCTAAACTAGCAATCCTGGAGAAGTTTTTCATAAAAGTGTTAACGTGCTACACTTGCATTTGATATAAGTCAACGAAGCGTTGTTTTTATGCTTATCGGTTGTTGTTGGTGCTGTTAGGTTGCTGTTAATACGGTTAGGATGAGCGCCTGTCCGATATTCTCGGGGCGCGCAAATATCCATCCTGACTGGCTGAGCTAACACTGAAGTTGACGTAGATGGATGGTGTATTCCGAAGATTATTTCGTATACCGGTTGCCGCAAATAGCGTAACCGACGTACGCCCTGTTTTCGATTTGTTGGCAAATTTTAGGTAGCGAAACATGCAGACCCCGCACATTCTTATCGTTGAAGACGAACTGGTCACGCGTAACACCCTCAAAAGTATCTTTGAGGCAGAAGGTTACGTGGTCTATGAAGCCACCGACGGCGCCGAAATGCATCAGGTCCTGACGGAGAACGACGTCAATCTGGTGATCATGGATATCAACCTGCCAGGTAAAAACGGTTTGCTGCTGGCACGCGAATTGCGTGAACAAGCAAACGTTGCGCTGATGTTCCTGACCGGTCGTGATAATGAAGTGGATAAAATCCTCGGTCTGGAAATTGGTGCCGATGATTACATCACCAAACCCTTCAACCCACGTGAGCTGACGATTCGTGCGCGCAATTTGCTGTCGCGTACCATGAATCTGGCCATGCCGAGTGAAGAGCGCCGCCAGGTTGAAAGCTATCGCTTTAACGGCTGGGAGCTGGATATCAATAGCCGCTCACTGATCAGCCCGAACGGCGACCAGTACAAGCTGCCGCGCAGTGAATTCCGCGCCATGCTGCACTTCTGTGAGAATCCAGGCAAAATTCAAACGCGTGGTGACTTGCTGAAGAAGATGACCGGCCGCGAGCTCAAGCCGCATGACCGTACCGTGGATGTCACCATCCGCCGCATCCGCAAGCATTTCGAATCCACGCCAGATACGCCAGAAATCATCGCCACCATTCACGGCGAAGGTTACCGTTTCTGCGGCGAACTGCAGGACTAAGTTTTGAAAGGAAAAACGCCCGTCAGGGCGTTTTTTTATGCCTGTATTAATGCCACGGCATGATCGGCACGGCACTTAGCGCATTCTTCGGCGAGCCGTCGACCACCTTATCTGAGTAACTCAGATACACCAGCGCATGACGTTTCTGATCGAAGAAGCGCACCACCTGCAACTTCTTAAACACCAGTGAAGTGCGTTTTTTAAATACCACTTCGCCCTGCGACTTGCCTTGTGCGATTTTATCGCTAAGCTCTACCGGCCCAACCTGTTGACAGGAGATGGCTGAGTCGGACGTGTCTTCCGCCAAACCTAATCCCCCTTTGATACCACCGGTTTTTGCCCGGCTGATATAACAGGTTACATTTTTTACATCAGGGTCATCGAAGGCTTCGACCACGATCTTATGATCGGGGCCAAATATCTTGAACACCGTGTCAACTGAGCCGATCTCTTCAGCCTGAACGCCAGCGCTGAACACATAAGTTGCCAGCGTGATTATAAGAATACGAGCTATTGTCATTGAGTTACCATTGCCAATCGAATAGATGAGAATGTAATGTACTGTCAATTGAACACAGAACCAAACCTAAACGGGTTTTAACCCGCATTGACTTAGCACACTCGATTAGCAAACCGCCCCCACGCTTTTGTGCATTTCGTGCTATTATTCGACGACTTCATAGTTGCGCCACCAGAGAGTTATGAGGATGTTTTATGGACCAAGCCGGTATCATTCGCGATTTGCTTGTCTGGCTGGAGAGCCATCTGGACCAACCGCTTTCATTAGATAACGTTGCGCAGAAAGCAGGCTATTCCAAGTGGCACCTGCAGCGGATGTTCAAGGAAGTAACCAGCCACGCAATTGGCGCGTATATCCGCGCGCGTCGGCTGTCGAAAGCCGCGGTGGCGTTACGCCTGACCAGCCGCCCGATCCTTGACATCGCTCTACAATATCGTTTCGATTCACAGCAGACCTTTACCCGCGCGTTTAAAAAGCAGTTCAACCAAACGCCCGCCTGGTATCGTCGCTCATCGGAGTGGAACTCGTTCGGTATTCGCCCGCCGATTCGCCTGGACGATAGCAGCCTGCCGGAAGCGCAGTTTGTCACGCTGCCGGAAACGGTGTTGGTCGGCCAGACGCAGAGCTACTCTTGCACGCTGGAGCAAATTTCCAGCTACCGCGATGAGATGCGCATGCATTTCTGGAAGCAGTTCCTGCTGGAAACCGACACGGTGCCGCCGGTGCTATACGGCCTGCATCAGGTGCGTGCCAGCCATGAAAAGGATGATGAGCAAGAGATTCTGTACACCACAGCGGTGCCCGCCGATCAGCTGGCGAAGAGTATGCAATCGAATCAAAGCGTGGTGGTTGAAGCCGGTGATTACGTGCAGTTTACTTACAACGGTGCACGCAGTGCGCTGGGTGAGTTCATCCTGTTGCTGTACGGAACCTGCATGCCAACGCTCGGTTTAGTGCGTCGTCAGGGACAGGATATCGAGCGTTTCTTCACCCACGGTGGCAAGAAACGCAGCGAGCCGCCAGCGGAAATCCGCTGCGAATACCTGATTCCGATTCGTCCGCAAACAAATCACTAAAAACAAAATGCCGTCATCATGACGGCATTTTTATTTAGCTCAACGCTGCAATTCATCCAGCGCGGGGGCATCCAGATGCGAAACATCGCCCGCCGTTTCGACTACCCAGCCAGCCGCCAGCCAGGCGCTTTGCTGATGATCCACACGCGAAATCGAGCAGTTGCGCAGACGCAAACGACGTTCTGCATGCGCAGGTAAGCCGAGAATGGTGCTGACCAGCACGCCAAGCGCCATGCCGTGGCTGACAATCAGCGGACGGCTGCCAGCTGGCAACCCCAGCAGCGCATTCAGCGCTTCGTGCATACGCGCCGCCATCTCCGCCATCGATTCGCCACCCGGAATACGGCCCGCTGTGGTGCCGTCCACCAGCGTTTTACGCCAGTTTTCCTCTTCTTCCGTCAAGCCATCGAGCGGACGTTGTTCCAGGCAGCCCATGTTGAGCTCACGCAGACGCGCGTCGAGCGTAACGGTGCAGCCACACGCGTCGGCGATGATCTCCGCCGTGCGACGTGTACGTCCTAAATCGCTGGCAATCACGTGGGTAATGCCCAGCGATTTCACGCGCTCGCCAACCTGATGAGCCTGCTGCTCACCTTTTTCCGTTAACGGGCTGTCAGACTGCCCCTGAATGCGTCGCGCCGCATTCCATACCGTTTCACCGTGACGAACAAGATAGACCTGTAGCATGCTTAATTTCCGTTATACTGCGACAAATTTGCCTCGAGGGTTCAAACAATTATGTACCATGTTGTCGCAGCCACCATCAACCCGGCAAAAATTCGCGCGATTGCTCAGGCGTTCAACGACGTTTTCGGCGAAGGATCCTGCCACATTGAAGGGGTCGAGGTCGAGAGCGGCGTCGCAGCTCAGCCACTTAGCGATGTCGAAACGCGAACTGGCGCACGTCAACGCGTAGCGAACGCCCGTCAGGAGCGTCCGCAGGCGGATTATTGGGTGGCGATTGAAGCGGGCATTGAAGGCGATTGCGCCTTTGCGTGGATGGTGATTGAAAATGCGCAGCAGCGCGGTGAATCGCGTTCGGCCAGCTTTACCCTGCCGCCGATCGTCGTAGCAGGCTTAGCCGCCGGACGTGAACTCGGTGACGAGATGGCACGCCTGACCGGCGTAGAGAATATCAAACACAAAGGTGGCGCGATTGGCGCCTTTACTCACGGCCTGCTAAGCCGCTCCAGCGTCTATCATCAGGCGTTGATTCTGGCGCTGTGTCCGTTTACGCATCCGCTTTACAATCAGCGTTAATCGCGTCCCAGACGCGCTTCCAGCCAGCGTTTCAGCTCTGGCGGCGCTTCTTTCAGGCTATTTGAACCGCGCGTTATCGTAGCGATACCCACGCCCAACTCATTCTTCAGTTCACGCTGGCTCATCTCACCGTTCATCAGCTCTTCGATAATGCGCAAACGCGTGCCGAAGGACTCACGTTCATCCGGCGTCATCATCAGCTGTAGCAACGGCAGCGCCACGCCATCGGCAAAGGCGTTTTGCATCAGTTCGATAAAACGCAGCCAGTTATCTTCAACAGGCTGAGCCGATTCCGGCTGGGAAGAAAGGGGTTGGCTCATGAAGGACTTCCGTACTCATTAACGAGTACGGAAGCATAGCACAGTCAATACTGGCGATTCCACTCACTGTCAGCGAGAATCTTATCCGGCTTGCCCATGAAGTAGCGATAATAGGCATCGTAGGCCAGCACGTTTTTCACGTAGCCACGCGTTTCTGAGAACGGAATGGTCTCGATAAACGCCACCGCATCCAGATTCCCCCCGCTGGTTTTCTGCCAGCTGCGCACGCGTCCCGGCCCTGCGTTGTAAGCCGCCGAGGCGAAGATGCGGTTCTGACCGAACTGCTGATAGACATACTCCAGATACTGGGTACCGATCTGAATATTGGTCTGCGGATCCAACAGTTGGCTGCTGTTCACATAGCCGGGAATGTTATACATCTTCACGGTATGCGTCGCCGTGCCGGGCATGACCTGCATCAAGCCGCTGGCGCCCACCGGTGAACGCGCCTTCGGATTCCACGCGCTCTCCTGACGTGAAATCGCCATCGCATAACTCGGTGGAATGCCTTTGTCGCTGGTGTATTGCTGATACAGATTTTGCCACGCCAGCGGGAAGCGCTCTTTCAGGCTATCCCACATTTTCGCGGTAATGGTGGCCTGCACGCTGAGATCCCACCAATCCTGCTCGTTAGCGTAACGCGCCAGCATCTGCTGCTGGGAATGGGTTTTACTGGAGATCAGATTGGCCCATTCGCTGCGCGCCAGGTTATCCAACCCCCAGTACATCAGCTCGCGCACGCGCGCCATCTCCGCGCCCTGCACCACGCTATTATCAGCTGCCGGCGCTTTATCAACCTGCAACGGATACTCCACGCCAAGACGTTGCGCCGCCACCATCGGATAGAAGCCGCGCGCCTGCATCAACTTACGCAGAATGTCGTTCGCTTCCTCTTTGCGGCCCTGCGAAATCAGCAAATCGGCCTGCCAGTATTGCCACTCATCTTTCTCTTTGGCTTCCACCGGCAAACGCGCGATCCAGGTATTCAGCCCGCGGCGATCGTTCTGGCTCAGCGCCAGACGAACACGGCGCTCCACCAGCGCGGTGGATTCGCTGTTCATCACTACCGCATCACGCCAGCGCGCCTGCTCGTTAGTGAGATCCGCGCCCATCATGCGCCATACCACCGTCTCTTTCAGATCCTGCTCATCGGCCTGGCTCATCTTCTGCGCCTGCACCAGTTGCGGAATCATCATGCGCGCGTTGTCCATATCCTCACGCGCCACGCGGGCGAAGGCATAGCTGGTCGCCATGCGGGTGAAATCAGTGGGGCCCATGCTGCTGGCAAAGGTAGTGACGGTTTGCGGATTCTGCTGCAGCGCAATCAGCGCGCTGGCGGTGGTTTGATAATCCGCTGGCAGCATTTTCGCCAGATAATTCACCAGGCTATCGTTACCGGCTTTCATCGCCAGACGGATACGCTCCAGAATGGTGATCGGCGAGAGCTGCCCGCTGGCTTGCCAGACCGAGAACAGCTTGTCACAGTCATTCGGCAACGCGGTGCCGCGCAGCCAAATCTCTTTGGCCCCGGCAAACGCCGCCTGCTGTTGCCCGGTGGCCCATTTGGCGTAATACCAGTTACAGCGCGCCTGCACCGGTTTCGGCTCATCCGGGCTGAAGCTGAGCACGCCTTGCCAGTCCTGACGATTGGCCAACACATTCACAAAGCGTGTTGAGAGCGAGCGCGCCGGCGGCAGCGTAGGATACTGTTGAATAAAATTCTTCACCGCCAGCGGCGTCTCTTGATCGAGATCCTGCGCCAGCAGCCGGTATTGCAGATACGGGTAGAGCGGGTAATCCTGCAGCGTCGGCATCAGCTGCGTCACCTGGTCCATCTGTTTATTATCCCAGGCTTGCTTGATTTGCGCATAGCGCTGCCGCTGCTGATCCAGCGAATCGGCCCATGCGCTGCTGGCCGTGCTGACCAGACAGATCCCTAGCATCCAGTAACGCCACTTCTCCATTACGCTCTCCTCTCAGTGCTGCGATCCAGCTCATGCCAGACTTCCTTCATGCTAACCAGGCCAACCGTCTCTTGCCATGTTCTTCACAAAATTTACGCTCGCGCACCGCCATTGCACAGCGCTTGCGCCGCCGTTGTGCAATTTATCATCAGAAAAACGTATTACACATCAATTAACTACGCGCTTTCATTGGCTTACAAAAATGGCACGCGCTTTGCTCTGTTGAATTCCATCTTGTATACCAGTTGGAATTCACTCATGGCATTGACCTTTGGCTTTACGCTCCAGGATTGGCAACGCAGTTACCAACAGGATCCACAGCAAATTACTTCCCTGCTGGCAACACATCTCGACGCAATCGACGCGCAGGATAACGCCTGGCTTTATCTCGCCACACCCGCGCAGCTGCAGGCACAAATTGAGCCGCTGCTGGCGAGTTATCAGCGCAATCCGGCCGCGCTGCCGCTGTTTGGCGTGCCTTTTGCGGTGAAAGACAATATTGATGTCGCCGGCTGGCCGACCAGCGCCGCCTGCCCCGCCTTCACCTACACCGCCGCCGCCGATGCCTTTGTGGTGGCGCAGCTTAAAGCCGCAGGCGCGGTAGTGATTGGCAAAACCAACCTCGATCAATACGCCACTGGCTTAGTCGGTACGCGTTCGCCATTTGGCGCGGTGAGCAACACTTTCAATCCGGATTACGTCAGCGGCGGCTCCAGTTCCGGTTCCGCTTCGGTACTGGCGCGCGGACTGGTGGGCTTCTCACTCGGAACCGATACCGCCGGTTCGGGCCGCGTACCGGCCGGTTTCAACAATATCGTCGGCCTTAAGCCCACCAAAGGCTGGTTCTCCGCCAGCGGCGTGGTGCCGGCTTGCCGGCTCAATGACACCATTTCGGTGTTCGCGTTAACGGTGGAAGATGCCTTCGCGGTGGCCACGGCGGCGGGCGGCTATGACGCCGGCGATGCCTACTCGCGCAGCAATCCGCACAGCGCGCCCGCCAGCTTCAAAGCGCAGCCTGATTTCGCCATTCCCGCCACGCCGGAATTCTTCGGCGACAAACTGGCCGAAGCGGCATGGCTGGCGGCGCTAGAGCAACTGCAGGCAGGTGGCGCGACGCTGCACCCGATTGATTTCTCCGTGTTCCACCAGCTGGCCGAACAGCTCTATTACGGCCCGTGGGTCGCCGAGCGTACCGTGGCGGTGGGCGAGATGATCAATCGTCCGGAAGAGATGGATCCGGTGGTATTCGGCATTGTCAGCAGCGGCCTGAAATACAGCGCGGTCGAAGCCTATCAGGCGGAATACCTGCGTGCCGAGCTGACGCGGCAAATTCAGCAAACGCTGGCGCAGTTCGACGCGCTGGTGGTGCCCACCTCGCCAACCATCCACACGCTGGCCGAAATGCAGCAGGAGCCGGTGCTCTACAACTCGCAGTTCGGCACTTACACCAACTTCACCAATCTTGCCGATCTCAGCGCGCTGGCGCTGCCGGCCCCCTTCCGCACCGATGGTTTACCGGCGGGCATCACGCTGATTGCGCCCGCCTGGCAGGATCGTGCGCTGGCCGGTTTTGGTGTGCGCTGGCAGCAGCAGATGGCGCTGCCGCTCGGTGCCACCGGCAAAGCGCCGCCAGCGGAATCTGCCACCTTGCCGCTTTCTGCCGATCACGTACGCGTGGCGGTGGTAGGCGCTCATCTCACCGGTATGCCGCTCAACTTCCAGCTGACGACGCGTCAGGCGGTGCTGGTGGAAGAGACGCAAACCGCCAGCAACTACCGCCTGTTTGCTCTGCTCGATGGCCCAATTAAGAAGCCGGGCCTGCTGCGCGGTGAGAGCGGCGCGGCGATTACCGTCGAGCTGTGGGATATCCCGCTGGCACGCTTTGGCGAGTTCGTGGCGGAGATCCCCGCCCCGCTCGGCATTGGCTCGTTAACGCTGGCCGACGGCCGCAGCGTCAAAGGCTTTATCTGTGAACCGGCGGTGCTGTCGCAGGCGCTGGAAATTACCGAATTTGGCGGCTGGCGCAACTGGCTGGCTTCTCAGGGGAGTAAATAAGCATGTTCAGCACCGTTTTGATTGCTAACCGTGGCGAAATCGCCTGTCGCGCCATCCGTACCTTAAAACGCCTCGGCGTGAAAAGCGTCGCCGTCTATTCCGATGCCGATCGCAACGCGCGCCACGTCAAAGAAGCGGATGTGGCGATCGCGCTTGGCGGTGACAAAGCCAGCGACAGCTATCTGCGCATCGATAAAATCCTCGCCGCCGCACAGGAAACCGGTGCCGAAGCCATCTGGCCGGGCTACGGTTTCCTCTCGGAAAGCCTGCCGTTCGCCGATGCCTGTGAAAAAGCCGGTATTGCCTTCGTCGGCCCCACCGCGCAGCAGATTGGCGAGTTTGGCCTGAAACACCGCGCGCGTGAATTAGCCGCCAGCGCTGGCGTGCCAATGACGCCGGGCACGCCGCTGCTGAGTTCGCTGGACGAAGCCTTAAGCGCCGCCGACAGCATCGGTTATCCGGTGATGCTGAAAAGCACCGCCGGCGGCGGTGGCATTGGTCTGACGCGCTGCGCCGACGCCGACACGCTGCGCAATGCGTGGGAGAGCGTGCGCCGTCTTGGCGAGCAGTTCTTCAGCGATGCGGGCGTGTTTTTAGAACGCTGCATTGACCGCGCACGCCACGTGGAAGTACAGATTTTTGGCGACGGCAGCGGCAAAGTAATTGCCCTCGGCGAACGCGACTGCTCGCTGCAGCGCCGCAACCAGAAAGTGGTGGAAGAAACGCCGGCACCTAATCTGCCGCAGGCAACGCGTGAAGCGCTGCTCTCATCGGCGGTGCGCCTTGGCGAGCTGGTCAACTATCGCAGCGCTGGCACGGTGGAGTACATCTACGACGCCGAGCAGGATGCCTTCTACTTCCTCGAAGTGAACACCCGCCTGCAGGTGGAACATCCGGTCACCGAATGCGTCACCGGTCTCGATCTGGTTGAGTGCATGCTGCAAGTCGCGGCGGGCGATGCCATCGACTGGGCGCGTCTGCAGCAGGCGCCGCAAGGCGCCTCGATTGAAGTGCGCCTCTACGCTGAAGATCCGTTGAAAAACTTCCAGCCCAGCCCCGGCGTCTTAACCGGCGTCTGTTTCCCGGACGATGTGCGCGTCGATGGCTGGATCGCTACCGGCACCGAAGTCTCGGCGTTTTACGATCCGATGGTGGCCAAACTGATCGTGCATGCCGAGACGCGTGAAGCGGCGTTAACGAAAATGCAGCAGGCGCTCGACGCCACGCAGCTGCACGGCATCGCCAGCAACCTCGATTATCTGCGCCAGATCGTCGCCACCGAGGCCTTCCGCAGCGGCAAGGTGTGGACACGCTTCCTCGACAGCTTCACGCCATCCGCCAGCGTGATTGAAGTGCTGCAGCCCGGCACCTTCAGCAGCATTCAGGATTTTCCTGGCCGCCTTGGCTATTGGGATATCGGCGTGCCGCCATCCGGCCCGATGGACGATTTCGCCTTCCGCCTCGCCAACCGCATTGTCGGCAACCACGACAGCGCCGCGGGCCTCGAATTTACCCTGCAAGGCCCGACGCTGCGCTTCCATAGCGATGCGGTGATCGCCCTGACCGGCGCCGATTGTGCGGCCGATATCGATGGCGAAAGCATCGCCTACTGGCAGCCCATCAGCGTTAAAGCAGGGCAAACCCTGACGTTAGGCCGTGCGCAAAGCGGCTGTCGCACCTATTTAGCGGTGCGCAACGGCTTTGACGTGCCGGAGTATCTCGGCAGCCGCTCAACCTTCTCGCTCGGCCAGTTTGGCGGCCACGCCGGACGCACCTTGCGCGTCGCCGATATGCTGCCGATCTCCCAGCCGCAGCTGGCGGCCTGTACCACGCCCGCGCCGGTCAGCGCACCGCAGGCGCTCGATCATGCATTGGTGCCGCACTACGGCAGCGAATGGCGCATCGGCGTGCTGTACGGACCGCACGGCGCACCGGATTTCTTCACTCAGGCGGCAATTGATGAGTTCTTCGCCAGCGACTGGCAGGTGCACTACAACTCCAACCGCCTCGGTGTGCGCCTGGTTGGTCCGAAACCGACATGGACGCGCGCCAACGGCGGCGAAGCCGGTCTGCATCCGTCCAACGTACATGACTGCGAATACGCCATTGGCGCGGTGAACTTCACCGGCGACTTCCCGGTGATCCTGACGCATGACGGCCCAAGCCTCGGTGGCTTCGTCTGTCCGGTGACCATCGCCAAAGCCGAGCTGTGGAAAGTCGGCCAGGTGAAACCGGGCGACCGCATTCGCTTCCATCCGATTAGCGCTGACGAAGCGGTGGCGCTGGAAAAAGCCCAGGCGCACAGCGTGGCCACCCTGCGCAGTGCCCATGCACCGGCTTTTGCGGTGCCCTCTTTAGCGGCCAGCGCTATCGGTTCCGCCACCCTGCTGGCGGCGTTACCGGCCACGGCGACCACGCCAGCGGCGGTGTATCGCCAGGCGGGCGATAAATATGTGCTGATTGAGTACGGCGATAACGTGCTGGATCTGGCGCTGCGTCTGCGCGTGCATCTGCTGATGAATGCGCTGCGTGAACGCGCGGTGCCGGGCGTGGAAGAGCTGTCGCCCGGCGTGCGCTCTCTGCAGGTACGTTACGACAGCCTGATCCTCAGCCAGAAACAGCTGATGCAGTTACTGCTGGAGCTGGAGAGCGGATTGGGCGATGTCAGCCAGCTGAAAGTGCCGTCACGCATTGTCTGGCTGCCGATGGCGTTCGAAGACAGCGCGACGCTGGGCGCGGTGGAGCGCTACAAAGAAACCGTGCGCGCCAGCGCGCCGTGGCTGCCGAACAACGTCGATTTTATCCAGCGTATTAATGGCTTAGCCAGCCGTGAAGCGGTACGCGACACGATTTTTGATGCCAGCTATCTGATTCTCGGGCTCGGCGACGTCTATCTCGGCGCGCCGTGCGCAGTACCGATCGATCCACGCCATCGCCTGCTGAGCTCCAAATACAGCCCGGCGCGCACCTTCACCGCCGAAGGCACCGTTGGCATTGGCGGCATGTACATGTGCATCTACGGCATGGACTCGCCGGGCGGCTATCAGCTGGTGGGCCGCACCCTGCCGATCTGGAACAAGTTCCTCAAAAACCCTCAGTTCGCCGCTGACGAGCCGTGGCTGCTGCACTTCTTCGATCAGGTGCGCTTCTATCCGGTCACCGAAGACGAACTGACGCAGCTGCGCGATGACTTCCGCGAAGGCCGTGCCACGGTGCGCATTGAAGAGACGGTATTCGATTTCGCCGCGCATCAGCAGTTCCTGGCCGATCACGCCGCGTCGATCGGCGAATTCCGTCAGCGCCAGTCGGCCGCCTTCGAACAGGAAGTGACGCTGTGGGCGCAGGAAGAGCAGAACGCGCCACTCACCAGTGTTGAGACGCTGGAGGTGGCGGAAGCCGACGATGATGCGCTGGCGGTGTGCGCCGATATGAACGGCAATATCTGGAAAGTGCTGGTACAGCCGGGCGACGTGGTGGAAGCCGGTCAAACGCTGATCATCGTGGAAGCGATGAAAATGGAACTGGCAATTGTCGCACCGCAGGCAGGCCAGGTGAAACGTATTGCCTGTCAGGCAGGACGTCCGGTGAGTCCGGGCGATGCCCTGCTTTGGCTGGAATAAGGAGACTGCATGAACACGAGCCCGCGCAGCAAAGGCCGCCCTGAGGCATTGGCCGAGAAGGTCTATCAGGCGCTGAAACAGGACATTTTTGAATTCCGTCTGATGCCGGGCGACCGTTTCAGCGAGAACGAAATCGCCGATCGGCTGGAAGTCAGCCGCACGCCGGTGCGTCAGGCGCTGTTCTGGCTGGAGCGCGAGGGCTACGTCGAAGTGTGGTTCCGCAGCGGCTGGCAGGTGAAGCCGTTTGACTTCGAATATTTCGAAGAGCTGTACGACTTCCGCACCGTGCTGGAGTGCGAAGCGGTGCGCCGCTTGTGCGCCCTGCCCGCCGTGCAGTGTGCGCAAACCCTGACGGCACAGAAAAGCTTCTGGATCGATGCGCTACCGCTGGCCGATGGCAAAGCGGTCTCCGCGCAGGATGAAGCTTTTCACATGGCGCTGGTGGCGGCCGCTGGCAATCAGGAGATGGCGCGCATCCACGCCGAACTGACCGAAAAGATTCGCATCATTCGCCGTCTCGATTTTACCCGCGACGACCGAATGGAGGCGACATACCGAGAGCACGCTCAGATTTTACGGGCGATTTTCCAGCAACAGACCGAGGAGGCGCAGCGCATATTAACCGACCACATCGCCGTCAGTAAGGCAGAGGTCAGAAAGATTACATTGCATATGTTACAGCAGGCTCGACTTCAACCCATTGAATAAAAACATAAACACAGTTAGGGGTTTATTGATGAAAAGACGTTCGTTGCTCAAGGCTTTCGCGCTCTCTGCCTCTGTTGCCAGCATGGGTTTTGCCTTCGCGGCACAGGCTGCTGACACCATCAAGGTGGGTATTATGTCCTCACTCTCCGGCACCATGGCGATCTCCGAAACGCCGCTGAAGGATGTGGCGCTGATGACTATCGATGAGATCAACGCCAAAGGCGGCGTGCTGGGCAAAAAGCTGGAACCGGTGGTGGTGGATCCCGCCTCCAACTGGCCGCTGTTCGCCGAAAAAGCGCGTCAGTTGCTGACGCAGGATAAAGTGGCGGCGGTGTTTGGCTGCTGGACCTCGGTATCGCGCAAATCGGTGCTGCCGGTGTTTGAAGAGCTAAACGGCCTGCTGTTCTATCCGGTGCAGTACGAAGGCGAAGAGATGTCGCCGAACGTGTTTTACACCGGTGCTGCGCCTAACCAGCAGGCGATTCCGGCGGTGGAGTACCTGATGAGTGAAGATGGCGGCAGCGCTAAACGCTTCTTCTTGCTGGGCACTGATTACGTTTATCCCCGCACCACCAACAAGATTCTGCGCGCCTTCCTGCACAGTAAAGGGGTGCAGGATAAAGACATCGAAGAGGTCTACACGCCGTTTGGTTACAGCGATTATCAGACCATCGTTTCCAACATTAAGAAGTTCTCTGCCGGTGGCAAAACCGCGGTGATCTCCACCATCAACGGCGACTCCAACGTGCCGTTCTACAAAGAGCTGGCGAATCAGGGCATCAAAGCCACCGATATTCCGGTGATCGCCTTCTCGGTGGGTGAAGAGGAGCTGCGCGGTATTGATACCAAACCGCTGGTTGGTCAGTTAGCGGCGTGGAACTACTTTGAGTCGGTGGATAACCCAACCAACGCCCAATTTGTGAAGGATTATCGCGCTTACGCGAAAGCGCATAACCTGCCGAACGCCGACACCGTGGTAACCAACGATCCGATGGAAGCGACCTACGTTGGCCTGCACATGTGGGCGCAGGCGGTGGAGAAAGCCGGCACCACTGATGTAGACAAAGTGCGCGCGGCGATGGCGGGCCAGACCTTCAAAGCACCAGACGGTTTCACTCTGACCATGGATAAAACCAACCACCATCTACACAAGCCAGTGATGATTGGCGAAGTGGAAGAGAACGGCCAGTTCAACGTGGTGTGGCAGACCGAGCAACCGGTGCGCGCCCAGCCGTGGAGCCCGTACATCGCGGGTAACGACAAGAAGCCCGATCATCCGGTGAAATCAACGCAGTAATTGGGTGCTCGCTGTCCCCCATCCCGGCCTTCCCCCGTTAACGGGGGAAGGAGACGCTGCCACATGTAATTCCTTAACCAACATATGGCAGCGTCATCCTCCCCCATTTATGGGGGAGGACCGAGGAGGGGGACAGCAACATCAATCTCAAACCACCTCCTTCAGGGCCAGAACCATGACAATTCGCCGTTATCTCTGCTGTCTGCTGTTACTGCTGCCCTGGCTCGCCCAGGCGGGCGATGGCGCAGACTTCGCGGCCGCCAGCCGCACCCAACAAGCCACGCTGCTGCAACAGTGGGCCGCCGCGCCGCAGGCTAGCCGCTTGCCGCTGCTGCAGGCGCTGCGCAATGAAACCGTGGTCATCGACCAGAAACAGCAGCCGTTCAGCAAACAGGGCGATACGTTGCAGCCGCTCGATAGCGCGCAACAGCCCGCTGGCGACAGCAAAAAACTGTTTATGAATAACCGGCTGCGCGTATTGGTCGCCAGCGCCCTCGCCGCTCATCAGCTGGTGAGCGACGATGCGACGATCCGCTTACGTGCCGCGCAACAACTGCAAAACGATGGCGTAGCCGATATGTTGCCGCTGCTTGAGCAGCGCCTCGCCAGCGAAAAAGATGCACAGGTCCACACCGTGCTGCTGATGGCCGCCGCTAACCTGCAACTCGCCAGCCCGGATGCGGCGCTGCGCCTTAAAGCCGTGACGCTGCTCGGCGAATCCAGCGATCCCAACATGCAGGCTAGCCTTACTCGCTTAACCCAGGCCAGTAATGAGCCCGATGCTAAAGTCCGTGAAGCCGCCGCCACCAGCCTGAAGCAGATTAAACAGCGCCTGATGTGGGGCGATCTGATCGGACAGGCGTTTACTGGCCTGTCGCTCGGTTCGATTTTGCTGCTGGCGGCACTCGGTCTGGCGATCACTTACGGCCTGCTGGGTGTGATCAACATGGCGCACGGCGAAATGCTGATGCTCGGCGCCTACGCTACCTGGTTTGTGCAGAGCCTATTCCAGCAGTTCGCGCCGCAGTGGCTCGCCTGGTATCCGCTGCTGGCGCTGCCGGTGGCATTTCTGGTTACCGCCTGCATGGGCATGCTGCTGGAGCGCAGCATTATCCGCCATCTCTACGGACGTCCGCTGGAAACCCTGCTCGCGACGTGGGGCATCAGCCTGATGCTGATTCAGCTGGTGCGTATGCTGTTTGGCGCGCAGAACCTGGAAGTGGCCAACCCGAGCTGGCTCTCCGGCGGTCTGCAGCTGCTGCCGAATCTGGTGCTGCCGTACAACCGTATCGCGGTGATCCTGTTCGTGTTTGCCGTGCTGAGTCTCACCTGGCTGCTGCTGAATAAAACTCGCCTTGGTCTCAGCGTGCGTGCCGTGACGCAGAACCGCGCCATGGCTGATTGCTGCGGCGTACCCACCGGACGCATCGATATGCTGGCCTTTGGCCTCGGTTCTGGCATCGCCGGACTCGGCGGCGTGGCGCTGTCGCAGTTGGGCAACGTCGGGCCGGAGCTGGGTCAGGGCTACATCATCGACTCCTTCCTCGTGGTGGTGCTGGGCGGCGTCGGCCAGCTGGCGGGCACCGTCGTGGCGGCGTTTGGCCTCGGCATTCTTAACAAAGTGCTGGAACCGCAGATAGGCGCAGTGTTGGGAAAAATCCTCATCCTCGTGCTGATCGTGCTGTTTATCCAGAAACGTCCGCAGGGCCTGTTTGCCTTTAAAGGGAGGGTGATTGACTGATGAGCCAGCCAATGACGTTAACTATCGCGCGTAAGGCGCCGCGCCTGACCCTCAGCCTTGGTGTAGTGATCACCGCGCTGCTGCTGGTGCTGCCATTCTGCGCCCTGCTGCCTGCCGCCCATCCGCTGGCGATCTCCACCTACACGCTGACGCTGGTCGGCAAAATCCTCTGTTACGCCATCGTCGCGGTAGCGCTCGATCTGGTGTGGGGCTACGCCGGTTTGCTGTCACTCGGTCACGGCCTGTTCTTCGCGCTCGGCGGCTATGCGATGGGCATGTATTTAATGCGCCAGGCCTCCGGCGACGGCCTGCCGGCGTTTATGTCATTCCTTTCGTGGAGCGAGCTGCCGTGGTTCTGGGCGGGCACGCAGCATTTTGCCTGGGCGCTGTGCCTGATCATGCTGGTGCCGGGCCTGCTGGCGTTGGTGTTCGGCTTCTTCGCCTTTCGCTCAAAAATCAAAGGCGTCTACCTCTCGATCATGACGCAGGCGCTGACCTACGCCGGCATGCTGCTGTTTTTCCGCAACGAAACCGGCTTCGGCGGTAACAACGGGTTTACCGGCTTCACCACGCTGCTTGGCTTTAACGTCACCGCTACCGGCACGCGCATCGGGCTGTTCGTTGCCACGGTGCTGCTGTTGCTGGTGAGTCTCGGCATCGGCTTCGCGCTGGCGCGCAGCAAATTCGGCCGCGTGCTGACGGCGGTGCGCGATGCGGAAAACCGCCTGATGTTTGTCGGCTACGATCCCAAAGGCTTCAAGCTGTTTGTCTGGACGCTCTCGGCGGTGCTGTGCGGGCTGGCGGGCGCGCTGTATGTGCCGCAGGTCGGCATTATCAACCCGAGTGAAATGTCGCCGACCAACTCGATTGAAGCCGCAATCTGGGTGGCGTTAGGCGGACGCGGCACTTTGATTGGACCGCTACTGGGCGCGGCGATCGTTAACGGCGCCAAGAGCTGGTTTACCGTCGCCTTCCCGGAATATTGGCTGTTCTTCCTCGGCCTGATGTTTATCCTGGTCACGCTGTTCCTGCCGCGTGGTGTGATTGGCCTGCTGCGCCGGAGGCGTGATGACTGAACAACTGTTTACCCAACCCCATCCGTCGGATCGCCATCGTGAACAGACCGATCCGGTGTTGCAACTGGAGAAGATCAACGTGTCATTCGACGGTTTCCGCGCGCTAACCGATCTCTCACTGAAGATCGGCGTCGGCGAACTGCGCTGCGTGATCGGCCCCAACGGCGCGGGTAAAACCACGCTGATGGATGTGATCACCGGTAAAACCCGACCGGATAATGGCCAGGTGATCTACGACCAGGATACCGATCTCAGCAAAATGTCGCCGGTGGAGATCGCGCGTGCTGGGATCGGACGCAAGTTCCAGAAACCCACGGTATTTGAAGCGCTCACGGTGTTCGAGAATCTGGAAATCGCGCTGAAAAATGACAAATCGGTGTGGGCCAGCCTGCGCGCCCGGCTGAACGGCGAGCAGCAGGATCGCATTGATGAGGTGCTGAAGCTGCTACGACTCGGCGGCGAACGTCAGCGCCAGGCCGGTTTGCTGTCGCACGGCCAGAAGCAGTTTCTGGAAATCGGCATGCTGCTGGTGCAGGACCCGCATTTGCTGCTACTGGATGAACCGGCGGCGGGCATGACCGACGCCGAAACCGAGTACACCGCCGAGCTGTTCCGCAGTCTCGCCGGCAAGCATTCGCTGATGGTGGTTGAGCACGACATGGGCTTTGTTGAAACCATTGCCGATCACGTGACCGTGCTGCATCAGGGCCAGGTGTTGGCCGAGGGATCGTTACGCGAAGTGCAGGCGGACGATCGGGTTATCGACGTTTATCTGGGGCGCTAACATGCTGCAAGTCGCGGAACTGAATCAATATTACGGCGGCAGCCACATTCTGCGCGGCCTGTCGTTTGAGACTAAACCGGGTGAAATCACCTGCCTGCTGGGACGCAACGGCGTGGGAAAAACCACGTTGTTGAAGTGTTTGATGGGGCTGATTCCGGCCAAATCCGGCGAGATTCGCTGGCAGGACAAAGTGATTAACGGCCGCAAACCGCACCAGCGCGTGCAGGCTGGCATCGCTTATGTGCCGCAGGGGCGTGAAATCTTCCCGCGTCTGACGGTGGAAGAAAATCTGCTGATGGGGCTGGCGCGCTTTTCCGGCGCGCAGGCCAAAGCGGTGCCGGAGGAGATCTACCAGCTGTTCCCGGTGCTGCGTGAGATGAAAGCACGACGCGGCGGCGATTTGTCGGGCGGTCAACAGCAGCAACTCGCGATTGGCCGCGCCCTCGCCTGTTCACCAAAGCTGTTGATCCTTGATGAACCCACCGAAGGGATTCAGCCCTCGGTGATCAAGGAGATCGGCGCGGTGATTCGCCAGCTGGCGCAGCGCGGAGATATGGCGATCCTGCTCGTCGAGCAGTTTTACGATTTCGCCGCCGAGCTGGCCGACAGCTATCTGGTGATGTCACGCGGTGAGATCGTGCAGCGCGGTGCCGGATCAAGCATGGAAGCCGACGGCGTGCGGGGATTGGTGGCGATTTGATTGCGCCGTTTATTCGTAGGGTGCGCATTTATGCGCACCTGGAAATCTGGTCGCCATAAATGACGACCCTACTGTTTAGTTACAAAATGCCGGTCTCGACGCTGAAATGGCGCTGCTCGCCGGGTGCCAGTTCAATCAACGTTCCCGCGCGCTGCGCCGCCTTGAATCCTTCCGGGCGGCAGGTGGCTGGCAGCACATAGGCCGCGACCTGCTGATCGCGGTTATGCAACAGCCAGCGCGTGGCGTGCGGAAACTGCTGACTGGAGAAGCGCGTCATCAGGGCAAAACCCTGCGGCGAGTGCAGCTCGAACTGCACCTCATCGCCATACTGCTGCAGATCGTCGGCGAAGAACACGATCTCTGGATCGCACATCTCCGGCTGATCCAATGGCTGAAACGCCTGTGGATCGGCAGCCAGCCGATCGGTATAAGCGCGCCACTGCGGCGTTGGCTTCACGTGTGCCGGGATCGAGGTGCGCAGCTGGAACGCATCCGTCGGGATCGACTGCTGGAAACGTCCCTGCTCAACCCACGCGCTGTTGAGATGGCACATGTACTGCAGCGGCATCGGCGCACCGGCCAGATTAGTGACGTTCATCTCAATGTGCAGCCTTGCCGCATTGGCCTCAAGCCGCACCGCAGGCGCGGCAAGATAGTGATGGCCGAAGCCCTTCACATACTCGGTTTCGCCCTCCAGCGATAGGCGATCGTGTTCCAATACAATCCACGCGCTGTCCATGCGCGCGCAGGCCATTTCGCCATGCAGCGGATGGTCATCCTCGGCGGCCGGGCAGCCGTTGGCCAGCAGTCCGGAGTGGAAAGCAAAACAGCCGTAGGTATCAATTATCGAACTGCCGAGCAGCGGCTGCTTAAAGCTGTGGCCCATGGTCAGCGCATGGCCATCAAAGTTGGCGTCCCACACCATCTGGCCGTAAAACGGCAGCACGATCACCGTGCCGCGTGGGTTGCTGATGCGCACCGCTTCGACGCCCGCTGGGAAGCGAAACAGCTCGACGTGGAACGTCTCGTTGCGCAGCAGCGTGCTCGGCGTTGCATGGAACTGCTCCCGACGTAACGGTAAACGGGTTTTCATGGCATCTCCTCGACTAAACGACCAGCCGCTTCAGCCTGCTTTTTATGGCGCAGTTCGCCCCAGAAGAAGTAACCCACCCAGGCAAAGCACAGCAGCGAAACGCCAAACGCCAGCTGCATCGATCCCAAATGATCGGAGACGAAGCCCTGCAGCGCCGGAATGAAAGCAGCACCCACAATCGACATCACGATAAATGCGCCCGCCACTTCGGTGTATTTGTTATCGACGGTCGCCAGCGTACCGGCATAGATGGTCGCCCAGCAGGGCCCAAACAGCGCGCTGACAAAGATCGCGGCATACACGGCGGTAAAGTTCGGCACAAACATCACCCATGCCAGCGTGATCACACCGAGCACCGAGTAGGCAATTAACACTTTTTCTGCCCGGAAACGCGTCATTAGGAAGTTGGCAACAAACTTACCAATGAAGAAGCCGATAAAGCTATAAATCATAAAGTTAGAAGCATGGCGCTCATTGGTTGCGCCGAGCGTCAGCGCCAGACGAATGGTGAACGACCACACCGCCACCTGCATACCGACATACAGGAACTGCGCGACGATGCCGCGTTTAAAGTGACGATTGGTCGCCAGATAGCGGAAGGTCTCGCCCAGCGACGGCAAGGATTTCCCGCTGCTTTCCGGCTTACAGCGCGGATAGCGGGTGAACAGGAACAGCAGCATCACTACCACCAGTACCATGACCAGATATTTGTACGGTTCCAGCGTGTGTTCCAGCATGGTGAGACGGAACGCGTGCGCCTGTTCAGCGTTCATGCCGGCCAGCTGGCTTTCCAGACTGTCGCCCTCCTGGAACACCAGATATTTGCCCAGCACGATGCCCATTAAGGCGCCAACCGGATAGAACGTCTGGCTGATGTTGAGGCGCAGCGTGGCGTGATCGCGATGTCCAATCATCGAACTATAGGTATTCGCAGCGGTTTCGAGGAAGCTCAACCCAATAGCGATAGCAAAAATCGCCGCGAGGAACATGGTGTAGGTCGCCATGTGTGAAGCCGGATAGAACAGCACGCAGCCGACGATATACAGCGCCAGCCCCATCAATATCGCCAGTTTGTAGCTGGCTTTGCGGATCACCAGCGAAGCCGGGATGGCGATCAGGAAGTAGCCGCCGTAAAACGCACTCTGCACCAGCGCACTGGCGAAATCGCTCAACGCGAATACGCTTTTAAACTGGGTGATCAGAATGTCGTTCAGACTCGCCGCACAACCCCACAACGGGAACAGGCACGAGAGCAAAATGAACTGGAACAGCGGCGTTTTATTCAAATAACCATCAGGTTGCTGAACAATGCTCGGTTGCATAACTCGACCTCAATTAACGTTGAGAAAACGCTGGAAGGTTTCCGCGTCGGGATAGGAGCGCTGCGTGCCGCGACCGGTCACGCTGCAGGCGGCATAGGCGGAGGCTTGCGCCATCGCGCCCGCAATATCACCGGTTTTTACCAGCTGGTGAGCGAAGCAGCCGATAAAAGCATCGCCCGCACCGCTGGTGTCGACGGCTTTTACCGCCGTAGGTGCAACGTGGTGCAGCTGGTCGCCAGACATCCACAGCGAACCGCGTCCGCCGAGCGTGATGATCAGGTTTTTCAGCCCGCGATTCAGCAACGATTGCCCCGCCAGCTGCACCTCTTCATCGCTGTTAACCGGCATGCCGGTCAGGATCTCCAGCTCGGTTTCGTTCGGCATGAAAAAGTCGCATTTGCAGGCGTAGTCGATGTCCAGATTAGCCACGGCAGGCGCCGGATTGAGGATCACTTTGATTTCGTGCTGGCGGGCAAAATCAATGGCGTAATAGACCGTTTCCAGCGGGATCTCCAACTGCAGGATGATCAGTCGACAGCTTTTCAGTGCGTCGGCAGCGGCATCAATATCCGCCGGTTTCAGCTGCTGGTTGGCGCCTTTAATGATCAAAATGCGGTTCTGTGATTGATCGTCAACGAAAATCGGCGCCACGCCGCTCGAGGTGCCGGGCGCGGTGGTGACAAAACGTGTATCGACGCCTTGCTGTTGCAGGTTGGCCACGGTGTTGGGTGCAAACAGGTCGTCGCCCACTTTGCTGACCATCATCACGCTGCCGCCCAACTTCGCTGCGGCCACTGCCTGATTAGCACCTTTGCCGCCACAGCCGATGGCGAAGTCAGGCGCTTCCAGCGTTTCGCCCGCTTTAGGCAACTGATTGGTATAGGTAATGAGGTCGACCATGTTCGACCCAATAACCGCGATGTCCATTGTGCTCTCCTGGTGAATTTTTAACTTTATAATGTTATAAAAATCACAATATCAGGTTAATAAAGTTAATTATGTGATAAATTTCACACCTATGAGCGCTGATAAAAAGCCGTCCTCACGCCACTTATTCATGATAAAGAATGTTATTATTCTAACATTGCAACATCATTGAGCACGCCGTCTGGCGCTGAGCGCAGCGGCGGGATTGAAACGAAATGGCAGGATGGCGTGGCGTTTGCGGGCCGATCTCATTACAGGTAAGATTGAAAACCGGCCTGCTGAATACGTCGCAAATCATTAAAATCTGTGAGATTTATCGTGATTTTTGACCAGGCAACTTCGACTTCAGGATTAATTACGCAGAGATGATCATGGAAACCCGGCGCGACGAACGTATTCACAAATTAGCTCAGGCGCTAAAACGCACCGATAAACTGCACCTGAAAGATGCGGCACAGTTGCTGGGCGTGTCGGAAATGACCATCCGCCGCGATCTTACCGAACCGGCCTCAACGGTGGTGCTGCTTGGCGGCTATATCGTTAGCGATCCTAAAAGCCATGCCGGACACTATTTCATCTCCGATCAGCACGGACAAAACGCCGCACGTAAACAGCGCCTGGCGCAGGCTGCAGCGGATCTGATCGGTGAAAATGACACGGTGTTTTTTGATTGCGGCACCACGCTGCCCTACATCGTCGATGCGATCCCCGATACCTTGCCGTTCACCGCGATTTGTTGCGCGATGAACACCTTCCTGGCGCTGAAGGAGAAACCGGCCTGCAACGTGATCCTCAGCGGCGGCGAATTCCATGCCGATAACGCGCTGTTCACGCCGATTGGCGCGCATTCGATCCTCGACGATCTCTGCCCGACGCTGGCCTTTATTTCGGCGGCGGGTATCGATCAGGAGCAGGGTGCCACCTGCTACAACATCAACGAACTGGCGATGAAGCACCACGCGATGCTGCGCGCCCGTCAGCGCGTGCTGGTGGCAGACAGCAGCAAGTTCGGCAAAGTGCTGCCAGCACGGATTGGTGAGCTGCGTCGCTTTGATTTGTTGGTGAGCGACAGCGCACCGGAACCGGCGCTGAAGAACTGGCTGGCGCAACATAACATCCCACTGCGCCTGCCATAAGATCATAGTTCCTGTATTTTCAATAATCGGCTCACGATCCATACCCTAAATAATTCGAGCTGCAGCAAGGCGGCAAGTGGGTTCATCCCCAGTCACATACATAAGTATGTGACTGGGGTGGACACACGCAGCCAACGCCGCTGCAGCTCGAAGTATGACGGGTATGAATAAAAGGGGAAAACGGCTAAACTTCTGCATCAGTAGTCCACCACTCACAGACCAAAAGGCTCAATACAACGTGGCTCAATTCGTCTATAGCATGCATCGCGTCGGCAAAGTCGTTCCGCCGAAGCGTCACATCCTGAAGAATATTTCACTTAGCTTCTTCCCTGGAGCAAAAATCGGCGTCCTCGGCCTGAACGGTTCGGGTAAATCGACGCTGCTGCGCATCATGGCCGGTATCGATACCGATATCGAAGGGGAAGCACGCCCACAGCCGGGCATCAATGTTGGCTATCTGCCGCAGGAACCGCAGCTCAACCCGGAACACACCGTGCGTGAATCCGTGGAAGAAGCGGTTTCCGAAGTGGTGGGTGCGCTGAAGCGCCTTGACGAGGTTTATGCGCTGTATGCCGATCCGGATGCCGATTTCGACAAGCTAGCCGCCGAACAGGGTCGTCTGGAAGAAGTGATCCAGGCGCACGACGGGCATAACCTCGATACGCAGCTGAATCGTGCGGCAGATGCGATGCGTCTGCCGGATTGGGATGCCAAAATCGCTACGCTCTCGGGTGGTGAACGCCGCCGCGTCGCGCTGTGCCGTCTGCTGCTGGAAAAACCAGACATGCTGCTGCTCGACGAACCGACTAACCACCTGGATGCGGAATCCGTGGCGTGGCTTGAGCGCTTCCTGCACGACTTCGAAGGTACCGTTGTGGCGATCACGCACGACCGTTACTTCCTCGATAACGTCGCAGGCTGGATTCTGGAACTGGACCGCGGCGAAGGTATTCCGTGGGAAGGTAACTACTCTTCCTGGCTGGAGCAAAAAGATCAGCGTCTGGCGCAGGAAGCTTCTTCTGAAGCCGCTCGTCGCAAATCGATTGAGAAAGAGCTGGAGTGGGTGCGTCAAGGCGCGAAGGGCCGTCAGTCTAAGGGCAAAGCCCGTCTGGCACGCTTTGAAGAGCTGAACAACACCGATTACCAGAAGCGTAACGAAACCAACGAACTCTTCATTCCACCGGGTGCGCGCCTTGGCGACAAAGTGCTGGAAGTGACCAATCTGAAGAAATCGTATGGCGATCGCGTACTGATCGACGATCTGACTTTCTCGGTACCGAAAGGCGCGATTGTCGGCATTATCGGTCCGAACGGCGCGGGTAAATCGACCCTGTTCCGCATGATGTCAGGTCAGGAGCAACCGGATTCCGGCACCATCGAGCTGGGCGAAACCGTCAAGCTGGCGTCAGTGGATCAGTTCCGTGACGCGATGGACAATTCCAAAACCGTGTTTGAAGAAGTTTCTGGCGGCCAGGACATCATGCGCGTGGGCAACACCGAGATGCCAAGCCGTGCTTACGTTGGTCGCTTCAACTTCAAAGGCACCGATCAGGGCAAACGCGTGGGTGAGCTGTCAGGCGGTGAACGCGGTCGTCTGCACCTCGCGAAACTGCTGCAAGTGGGCGGCAACCTGCTGTTGCTCGATGAACCGACCAACGACCTCGACATCGAAACCCTGCGCGCGCTGGAAAACGCCCTGCTGGAATTCCCAGGCTGTGCCATGGTGATCTCGCATGACCGTTGGTTCCTTGACCGTATCGCCACGCACATCATTGACTATCAGGATGAAGGCAAGGTGGAGTTCTTCGAAGGTAACTTTACCGAGTACGAAGAGTACAAGAAACGCACCCTCGGCGCCGACGCGCTGGAGCCAAAGCGTATCAAGTACAAGCGTATGACCAAGTAATTGTTATAACGTGAAAAAGGCGCCGACTGGCGCCTTTTTTATTGCTGAATTAGCTGCCTAACATCTGCTTCACCAACTCCACACAGCGCAGGAATCGCGCATCGTAGTCATCCTCTTTAACGTGGACAAACTCGATATTATTTTCGCGTAGCATGGTGACCAGCATGGTCTGGAATTCACGGCGATCCATTGAGCTGCCGAGGCTGCGTAAACCATCCGCCACCCACGGCACGTTATTCTCCAGCAGAATCACCAGATCGAAACGGTACTCATCAATCAACGCCTGCACAAACGGATGCTCGCGCCCTTCATACTTAAGGCAAAATGCCTGCGTGGTAATGAAATCGGTATCGATAAAGGCGACTTTGCTGGCGTATTTCACCGCGAAATCGATGTACTGCGCCTGTCCCAGCGCGATTTTGTCGTAGTCGGAATATTGCAGCGCCATCTCATCGCCGCCGAGGTGCGAGAAGACATAGTCGCGGCCATATTCCCACGCGCTGGTGGTATTGAAGATGTTGGCCAGCTTATTCACTAGCGTTGATTTACCGCTCGATTCACCGCCCAACACCGCTACGGTGCGCACGAAGAACGGCTTCACTTCGGTAGGAATATATTCCCAGTAGCGGAACGGATCCTGACGAATCTGGCCGCCGCTGATGTTCATAAACGATCGGTTGGGATCGACAACCACCGCCGGAATGCCGAGGTGCTGCTCATACATCGCGGCATCAGGCTCTTCACTGGTGTAAACACAATTCGGCTCAATGCCCTGCTCAGCCAGAAACGTTTTAACGCCGCCGCTCCACACATCCCAGCCGTGCGGATAAGGTTCGATGCCCTCTTCGTTGAATGAGTGAATACGGATATTTTTCTGGTATTTGAAGGTTTGCAGCAGCCAGCGTAAACGATCGCTGATGGTCGGCTGCTGCGACATGGCGCTGTTTTCAAACAGTTCACGATCGCGCGGATCGTCGTGACCCATGATGATGTGCAGTTCATCCACCTGGCTGCAGGCGCGTTGGATCAAATAGATGTGACCGGTGTGCAGCGGATAAAATTTACCGAACACCACGCCAACGGTTTTGTCTCGGCGCGGAAATTCCAGGCCCAGAAAACGGTGCAATGCTTCCAGCTTCTGCGCACTGGGGCTTTTAATTTTGGCGTTGAGCAGCTGGCTTAAGTAGCCTTTGGTCATTCCGCTGGCGTCGGCAACCTGCTGCAGCGTGTGGCCTTGCTGGCGAATGGCTGTTTTCAGGTAGTCAAACGATGACATTTAGTGCCTCCTGCGTGGAATAAAGGGCGGTGCGGCCTTTAAGACGGTGCGCATAAATGCGCACCCTACGTACGTAGGGTCGGCATTCATGCCGACCGGCAAAACTTACAACTCATCCAGAATCGCCAGCGCATCCGCCAGCTTCTTCGCGCTATACACCTTCATCCCTTCTACCGGCTTCTTCGGTGCATTGCCGGCCGGGACGATAGCGCGCTTAAAGCCGTGCTTCGCCGCTTCGGAAATACGCTCCTGACCACTCGGCACCGGACGAATTTCGCCCGCGAGCCCCACTTCGCCAAAGATAACCAGATCCTGCGGCAGCGGACGATCGCGGAAGCTCGAGACCATCGCCATCAGCAGCGCCAAATCGACGCTGGTTTCGGTGACTTTCACCCCGCCAACCACGTTGACGAACACGTCCTGATCCGCCATCTGCAAACCACCGTGGCGATGCAGCACCGCGAGTAAGATTGCCAGGCGATTCTGCTCCAGACCTACCGCTACGCGGCGCGGATTACCCATCATTGAGTGATCGACCAGCGCCTGAATCTCCACCAGCAGCGGACGCGTTCCTTCCCACAACACCATCACCGAACTGCCCGAGGTGATCTCATCACCGCGTGACAGGAAGATAGCCGACGGATTGCTCACTTCGCGCATGCCCTGCTCGGTCATGGCGAACACGCCGAGCTCATTCACCGCACCGAAACGGTTTTTGTGGCTGCGCAAGGTGCGGAAACGCGAATCGGCATCACCATCCAGCATCACCGAACAGTCGATACAGTGTTCCAGTACTTTCGGACCGGCCAGCGAGCCATCTTTGGTGACATGGCCGACCATAATGATCGCCACCCCGCGCGTCTTGGCGAAGCGCGTTAGGTACGCGGCGGTTTCACGCACCTGTGCCACGCTGCCCGGCGACGACTGGATCTCCGCCATGTGCATCACCTGGATTGAGTCGATCACCATCAGTTTCGGCTGCTCCTGCTCGGCGATCAGGCAGATCTGCTCAATGCTGGTTTCCGACAACATATTCAGATTTTCGGTCGGCAATCCCAGACGATGGGCGCGCATCGCCACCTGTTGCAGCGACTCTTCGCCAGTGACGTACAGGGTTTTCATCCCTTCCGCCAGCTTACACATCACCTGCAGCAGCAGCGTCGATTTACCGGCACCCGGATTACCGCCAATCAAGATGGCGCTGCCCGGCACCACGCCGCCGCCCAGTACGCGGTCGAACTCTTTGAAACTGGTAGAGAAACGTGGCAGCGCTTCAAGACTGATCTCCGACAGCTTCTGCACGCGGCTAACGCCCGCGTTGCCGCCGGCATAACCGCTCAGACGCTCGTTACGCGCTGCCGCAGGCGAGGCGGCAATGCGCACCTCGGTGATGGTGTTCCATGCGTGGCAGGCGCTACATTGCCCCTGCCAGCGTGGATAATCAGCGCCGCATTCGTTACAAACGAAGGCGCGTTTTGCCGCTTTGGCCAAATCAAATCCTCAGTTAACGCTCTTCGTGAATCAGGCTGCCGGTCAGGATGCAGAACACCCCCATCAGGTCAGCATGGCGGATGATGATTTCCGTCTGCTCATTCACTTTAGGTTTAGCATGATAGGCGATACCCAGCGCCGCGGTTTTAATCATCGGCAGATCGTTAGCACCATCGCCAATCGCCACGGTTTGTTCCGGGGCGATGTCAAAGCGTTGGGCCAAATCATTCAGGGTATCGGCTTTAAATTGGGCATCGACAATCTGTCCCAGCACCTGGCCGGTCAGCTTGCCGTCGCGAATTTCCAGCTCATTAGCGACTGCTGCTGCCAGATGCAGCGTCTGGCGCAAATAGTCGGCGTAGAAAGTGAAGCCACCCGAGGCGATCGCTACCTGCCAGCCCAGCGCCTGCAGTTTCTGCACCAGCGTGGTTAAGCCTGGCATCAGCGGCAGCGCATCGCGCACCTGCATCAGAATATTGGCATCGGCGCCCGCTAAGGTGCCCACGCGCTCGCGCAGGCTGGCTTTGAAATCCAGCTCGCCGCGCATCGCGCGTTCGGTGACTTCCGCCACCTGCTCGCCGCAGCCCGCCAGTTTGGCGATCTCATCAATGCACTCAATCTGGATGGCGGTAGAATCCATGTCCATCACCAGTAAACCTGGCGTTTTCAGATGCGGAATTTTGCCGAGCGGTGCCACATCGAAACCGGCTTCATGCGCCAGTTTACTAGCACGCGGCGTCAGCGAACCGGCTAACCGTACCACCTGATACTCATCGACATTCCAGGCGCTGACGATCACCATCGCCGCACCGAGCTTGTGCTGATAATCGGTCAGTTTTTGTTTATCGAGTCCGCGCCCATACAGCAGCCAGCCAGTCCGACCAGCACGGTAATCCAGCGGCATGACTTCATCACCGCTGAGGGAAAGGGGTAAACCCGGCCAAAGTGAGACATCGGCGGGCAGATCGCACCAGGTAAGACGATTTGGCATTACAGCTCCTGTAGGGACAACAAAACCACGCAAGAGGCTACCTTGTCTGCGCGGGTTCTGGCAACATAATTGCCAGCCTTTCTGCTGTTACATCACACGGGTTTCTGATGGTCAAAACCGCACTGAAATTTCGCCTGCATCGCACGGTGATTGTTCTTATCTCGCTGGCTCTGTTAGTGGTGCTGATGCAAGGCGCATCCTGGTTTAGCCTCGGCCATCAAATGGCCCGCTCTGAACAAGTGGAAGAGCTGGCGCGCACCCTGACCAAACAGGTGGCGTTTAGCCTCAAACCGCTGATGGATAACAGCGACGATAACCGCACGCAGATTGCCGCGATCCTCAACCAAATGACCGACAACAGCCGCATTCTTGATGCCTCGGTTTACGCCGATGATGGCAGCCTGGTGGCGCACAGCGGTGAGGGCATTAACGTACGCGATCGCCTGTCGCTGGATGGCAAACGCGCTGGCAGCTACTTTAACCATCAAATTGTGCAGCCGCTGGAAGGCAAAGATGGCCCGCAAGGTTTTCTGCGTGTGACGCTGGATACTCATGTACTGGTGACCGAATCACGCCAGGTGGATAACACCACTAACATCCTGCGTCTGATGATGTTACTGGCGCTGGCCATCGGCATTATCCTGACGCGAACCCTGTTACGCGACCGCCGCACCCGCTGGCAGCAATCGCCGTTCCTGCTGACGGCGAGCCGCACGGTGAAAGAGGATAATGAGAAAGAGGAAGAAGAAGCAGCGGCATCAGAGACAGAAAAAGGGCGTTAAGCCATTTTGTGCAACGTCACCTGCATCGCCTCCAGTTGCTGTAATGCCTGCTCGGCGATGCTGCGGAAGTTCTCGCTGAACGCAGCATCAGCTTCAATCGCCTGCCAGTAGGTTTTTGCCATCACGCTGGCTGCGCGCCATATCGTTGCGGGCAGCGTGAAGTCCAGCGTCATTTTAACCTCATCGCGCATATGCCCCTGAGAATTGGGTGCCAGTGCCATTGGCAACATGTCGTAAGCCGGTGTCAGACTGAAACGTTCATCATCAGTAAAAAATGACAGATTGCCCGCGTGCATATCACTATTGGCAATTAAGCGCCCAAATGCCCATTGCAATGTCCCACGCTCTACTGCTGCAGTATCAATACGCTGCTGATGCTGCA
The DNA here is from genome assembly GCF_037149875.1 of Pantoea sp. USHLN256. Lineage (NCBI taxonomy): Bacteria > Pseudomonadati > Pseudomonadota > Gammaproteobacteria > Enterobacterales > Erwiniaceae > Pantoea > Pantoea sp. USHLN256. The sequence goes on from NZ_JBBCQO010000005.1 coordinate 218,234, forward strand.
ACTCACGCAATGCGCCGGGCCAAAATTGCTGCTGACCGATAAATTCAGCGCTTATCGCTTCGAGTGAACTCATGCAGCGACGACCGCGCTGAGTGACGCGATCAAAACGCTGCACCTCAAGAAATAATTGTCCTTCAGTGTCAATCAGTTGACTATGTGCGGCAGGTAACCCGGCTGCTTGCATATGTTGCAATGCGAGATGCTCAGCACGTAATAAATCACGCCAGCGTTCAGCATTTTCGCTTTGACGTGCCACTGTGAATTTCACCAGACAATGGCGCTCGCCATTCGCCGTTGCGGCATAGCCAAGGAATTTGGGTTGTTCACCACCGGCAGAGGATCCCGGTTCATCACCACTCAGCGCCTGTTGCGCCAGCTGCGGATAGCGCACGCTTTTTTGCGCTTCGCTGATGGCTTGCGGTGCGGGCTGTTGCAGCCAACGCTGATATGTTATGTCACCAACAATAAAAGCACCCGGCATATCAATCCCGCCGTTCGCCAGCGCCATCAGGCACTGCTCGTCACTCCAGAGACGAATATCGTCAGTCAGCCCGAGCTGTGACGCAAATTCCCGGCCCCATTGTCGGCCCAGAAAGCCTTGCGGACGCATCTCCTGCAGGAACCACGGTAAGCCATCGTAAAAGTGGCCTTGACCGTGCTGGTCCAGATGCAGACAACTGCCCTGCGGCCAGGTTGGTAACAGAGTGCCTGCGGACGTTGACTGGCCTTCAGCAGAAATGCGGTACAGCGGGAAACGGTTTTCACCACGGATAGGCCGCAGCAACGCATAACGTGTCGCACGCGCTTTACCCCATTTCACAATCTGCGGCTGCTGCCGCAGCTGGCGTGAAAGTGTAGCCTGGCTGATAGGCAATCGAGCCAGCAGATCCGCTGCGCTAAGCGGCCCTTCCAACAGCAAACTTTGTATATCAGCCATTGCCGTCACCTTGCCGAATGAATAGATTCGTGAATAGATTTATGCATAGATAATAACATAAAAAAAGCCCGCACAGCGGGCTTCTTAGCATCATCATGAGGTTAACGATGAATAGATACTTTAACCTTCAGTAATTAACGCTTCCAGCTCGGCCAGCGTTTTTACCTGCCAGGTTGGCGTGATCTGTTCTGGTAACGGACGCGTGCCGTGATCGATCCAGCAGGTCTTCAGGCCAGCATTCATGCCGCCGAGAATGTCCGATTCCGGTGTATCGCCGACCATCAGTACGCGGCTACGATCCGGGTTACCGAGCAAGGCCAGGGTATGATCAAAAATCGCCACGTCCGGTTTCGGCACGCCGACTTGCTCAGAAATCACCAGCGCATCGAAAACATCACGGAATCCCGTGCGTTCCAGGCGCGCCTGCTGCAGCGCGGTGAACCCGTTGGTGATGATGGCAATCTTCACTTTGCCCTTCAGCGTCGCCAGCAGATGTGCAGCGCCCTCCAGCGGCAGGCAGATATCGGCCATCGCACTGAGAAAATCGCTGTTGAGCACTTCCGGTGCCACGCTAAGTTTTTCGCCCCACAAGGTGAAGCGACGCGTTTGCAGCTGCAGCGCCGAAATGGTGCCGTTCTGATAATCCACCCACAGCGGTTTGTTGATCGCCTGATAATCGCTGTAATCCTGCGCGCTGAACTGCACGTCATATTGCGCGAACATACGCTGCAAACCGGCATAAGCATCAAAATGGAAAAGCGTGTCGTCTGCATCAAACAGGATGCAGTCCCAATCGTTTAGCATGGTGCTCCTTAAAGCGTTAGCGCCATAATGATGGCATCTTCTCGTCCGCTGGCAGTGGGATAATAGTTAGGGCGTACGCTGACTTCGTGGAAATCCAACTGCTCATACAGGGCAATCGCCGCCGTATTTGAGGCGCGCACTTCCAGCCACAGCGTCATCACGTCGCGCTGCTCGAGCTCAGCAATCAGATGCTGCAACAGTTGGCGTGCATAGCCGCGACGCTGGAAATCAGGATCTACCGCAATGTTGAACAGCGATGCTTCATCCAGCACCACTTGGGTGATGGCGAATCCGGCCAGCTTACCGTCGGATTCAATACGGTAATTCACAAAACGTTCGCCTTGATTGCTGGCAAACGTCTGTTCGCTCCACGGAAAGGCATGCGCGCGGCGCTCAATCGCCAGCAGCTGCGGCTGGTCTTCAGGGGTGACTAAAGAGATGGCTATCATGGTTACACATCTGTTGCCACAGGGCGCGTTTTGCCGCGCCGCTGCTGATCAGTTCATTGAAAACGGCGGTGGTGAAAGTTATGCCGTTAAAGGGATGTTCGCTCTCGACGCCCAGCAGCCAGCCGGCGCAGTCAACCTGCTCCGGCAGCATTTGTAGCTGCTCTGGCGTCAACGCCATCACCTGCGCAGGTTGGATATTCAGCGCGCGCAGCACGTCGCGAATCAGCGGTTCTTGCAGCGTTGGCGCCTGTTCGGCCACCAAGACTAAACGCGTGTCGGGTAAAAGCGTGACGGCAATTTCCCCTTGCAGCACGCGCGGACGCCGCAGCTGATACTGCGTGATCCCCATTTGCTGTAGAAGCCAGTCGCGCCTTGTGCTCATGCTATTACCCGTTATGCTGCCAGAATGCGACGCTATGCTAGCAAACCCATCGAACATGCGCCAACAAAGCACTATAATCGCCGCTCTGATTTAACAGGAGTGCTCCATGTCTGCTTTTACCCCGGCCAGCGAAGTGATTCTGCGCCACAGTGATGAATTTACCGCCCGCAACGTGTTGTTCGCTGGCGACCTGCAGGATGACCTGCCCGCCCAGCTAGAAACCGCGTCAAGCCGCGTGCATACCCAGCAATATCATCACTGGCAGAACCTTAGCCATCGCCTCGGTGAACGTGCGGTTTACAGCATGGTTGCCACGGCTGCAGATGTTGAAGGCTGCGATACGCTGGTCTATTACTGGTCGAAAAACAAACCCGAAGCGCAGTTCCAGCTGCAGAACCTGCTGTCACTGCTGCCGGTTGGCTGCGATATCTTCGTGGTGGGTGAAAACCGCAGTGGCGTGCGCAGCGCCGAAGGCATGCTGGAGGCGTGGGCGACACTGGAGAAAGTCGACAGCGCGCGCCGTTGTGGCCTGTATCACGGTCGTCTCGATAAGCAGCCAAGCTTTGACGCCAGCGGCTACGGTAATACTTATCAGCTCGACGATCTCACCATCCACACTTTACCAGGCGTGTTCAGCCGCGATGGTCTGGACATCGGCAGCGATCTGCTGCTCTCCACGCTGACGCCGCACTTCCGTGGCAAAGTGTTGGATATCGGCTGTGGCAGCGGCGTGCTGGCGACCGTGATGGCCAAAGTGTCGCCGCGCGTGCGGTTGTGGCTGTGTGATGTCCATGCCGCCGCCATTGAAGCCAGTAAAGCGACGCTGGCGGCGAACGAACTCGAAGGTGAAGTGTTTGCCAGCAACGTGTTCTCTGACGTGACCGGCCGTTTTGACATGATCATCTCCAACCCGCCGTTCCACGATGGTCTGCAAACCAGCCTGGAAGCGGCCAACACGCTGATTCGCGGTGCGCTTAAGCATCTAAACAGCGGTGGCGAACTGCGTATCGTGGCCAACGCCTTCCTGCCCTATCCGCAGATTCTGGATGAAACCTTCGGCAACCACGAAGTGCTGGCGCAAACCGGCCGCTTCAAAGTGTACCGTGCCGTGTATGGTCGCGGTGCCAAAACGCGTTAATCCGCGATAATACCAGCGCGACGGCAGAAACGTTGCTTTTTACAGCGATCGTTTTGCCGTCGCGAAATATGTGTTGACGCAATGAGTAAAATCTCTAAAATGCGCCTCCGTGGTTAGCAATACTTTAGAGTGTTGTTAGTTTGCGATGGTGGCGGAATTGGTAGACGCGCTAGCTTCAGGTGTTAGTGTTCTTACGGACGTGAGGGTTCAAGTCCCTCCCTTCGCACCAAACTAATAATCACACAGTTTATATCGTACGCACTGAGCGATGGTGGCGGAATTGGTAGACGCGCTAGCTTCAGGTGTTAGTGTTCTTACGGACGTGAGGGTTCAAGTCCCTCCCTTCGCACCAATGCGATGATATAAACAGACAACTAAGATGCGATGGTGGCGGAATTGGTAGACGCGCTAGCTTCAGGTGTTAGTGTTCTTACGGACGTGAGGGTTCAAGTCCCTCCCTTCGCACCAACAGTTGTCACTCCTTCCCGGCAGTAAATTCCCAAAAAGATTTTTCCAACGAACTTCACGCTCTTAGCGTGATGTTGTCGTTTCTGCGATTTATCAGATAACGTGGAAATTGACCGACACCGCCGCCAACCCGCCTGCCAGCGCCAGGCATGAAGGCAGCAACAAATAGTGACGCAGGCGATGGTGAAACAGCATCACCACGGTCAGCAGCAGCGCTACGATCATCACCACGCGCCATTGGCTGAAACTCGGTTCCCATAACGCGAAAATCGGCATCGCTGCGCAAGGTAGTAACACGCCCCACCCGCTGTCCAGACGTTTACCCATTATCCAGCTCACACCCCATAAGCCGCAGGCGGCCATCATCGCCATGATCATCGCGCAACCCTCAAATGATAAATATTCGTATTATCATATGATAATATTTCTCATCTTGCAGCGAATTTTTTATCACAAGCCATCCCGGATGACAGAATTACTGGAAAATGCTAAATTGCCGCCGATAACAATATCGCCAACACAACAATAACGTGCTCTCTATTCGGATATTATCTCTTCCGGGTAGCGCTTTGATATATCAGGGCTGTCACGAGAATAATAATGAAATTACAATCTTATGATGAGTTGAAACACAGTAAATATCGGCTGTCGCTGATGCTATTTTTGTTTCTCAATGTCGCCGTTTCGCTTTTTTGCCTGCTGCCGATTTTAGGCAGTGATAGCCCGGTACGATCGCTGCCGGTGGCGCTGGTTGCGGGCTTCAGCAGCACGCTGCTGATTATTTGCTTAATGGCGCCAAAACAAAAATTACCGCTATTAAATCCTGTCGCTTTTATATTAGGGGCGCTGTGGGCATGGCATATTAACCACAGATATCATCTGGTCTTCTATTTTGATGGCAGCTTTCTCATTATCAGCTTGTTAAGCGTGTTCTTTATCAGCGCCATTGCCTTAAGTGATTATTTGATCGCATTTTGTTTACACATCACGCCACCGGTTTTAACTGTACTGTTATTGGATGATGGTCAGCATTTAATGATGATCTTATTCACGATTATGCTGCCGTTAATCGGTTTTTCACTGCACCATTTAATGCGTCGCCGCTTTGATACCTTTACCCGTCGTCTGGTGAGCCAGCTGTACGAGGAGAAAGAGAGTTTCAGCGATTTGAGCATGCTCGATCCGCTTACCGGTTTGTATAACCGCCGTGGGCTAAAAAATCGCCTCGATACCATTATGGAAAACCACGCGGGCAGCCACTTTGTGCTGCTGCTGGATATCGACCACTTCAAGGCTTACAACGACAATTACGGCCATGCGATGGGCGATCAGGCGCTGGCACGTGTCTCTGTGGCGATTCGCGATGCCGTGCGCTCGCGCGATGTCGTGACACGTTACGGAGGCGAAGAATTTCTGGTGCTGATGACCAACGTCAACGCCTCAATTGCGATGAAGCTGGCGGAGCGAATTCGTCAGTACGTCGTGGATTTGGAAATTCCCCACCGCTTCAATGAGAAAGTCTCGACGCACGTCACCATCAGCGCTGGGATTGCGCCGATCTTTGCCGACGATTTTGACCAGGCGGTTGCTAACGCCGATCGCGCGCTGTATGTGGCGAAGAATCAAGGACGTAACACCATTCTGGCGTGGGAAGATTTGCCTGCGCGCTCGCAAGCGAGCTCCGATCTGACATAACGTTATATCTGGCCGGTGCAGAAATGTTGTGCAACAAACCGGGAACGATTATCATTTGTCTCTCGATTCCCGTTATCACTCAGGACCGGCATGGCCATCATCACGCGTCAGGATCATCGCTTCAGCGAGCATCCACTGATCTTTATGCAGAGCGATCGCAGTTTAGCGAGTGCGCTGGAAGATCTGATGCGCGAGCAACGTAGCTATATGCTCGACAACCTTAAGCTTGGCCAACCGGCCCCTGCCGGAACGCTAACGCTTGCTGAGTGGTCAAATCCCATCAATTATCGTCTCCTGACGCAGCGCTACAGCGACTATCTCTATCGCGATCACCCCGATATGCCGCAGGAAGCCAAGCCGCTGCAGTCGCTGTGGGCACAATGGTATTTTGGTCTATTGCTGCCGCCGCTGATGCTGGCACTGCTGCAGGAGCCGCGCGCGCTGAACTGCGCGCCGCATCTGATTCACGTTGAGTTCCATGAGAACGGTCATCCCTGCGCCTTCTGGTTGGATGTGCAGGAAGATGAAGACGCACGCTACCTCAGTGCGCAGCAGCGTATCGATCGTTTAATTCAGCAATGCTTGATCCCGGCGGTCAACGGCATGACGCAGCATGGCGACATCAACGCCAAACTCATCTGGAACAACATGGGCTTTTCGTTTTACTGGTTCCTCGGTGAGCTGAAAAACCAACTGCCTGAACACACGGTGTTGCAGCTGGAGCAGGCGCTGTTTTTCACTAAATCCCTACTGGATGGCAGCGATAACCCGCTGTATCGCACCATGATCCCACGCAATGGTGAAATGGAGCGGCGCAGTTGCTGCCAGCGCTACCGCATTCCAGACGTTGAACGCTGTGGTAACTGCACGTTAAAAGCGGTGTAGCGATCGCGCATTCTGTTACAGATTCTCCTTTTCTCCCGTTTACAGTTTTCCAGCCTTGTGGCAGTTTTTATGCTCTGTTTTTATCGGAGAAAAAAATGAGCCTGGAGTCGGTACGGCAATTCTTAGCCGAACATGCACCGGATATCGATATCATTGAGATGCCGGAAAGCACCGCCACCGTTGAGCTGGCCGCACGCGTTCATGGCGTTACGCCTGGGCAAATCGCCAAAACCTTATCGCTGAAAGTAAAGGATTCTATCGTGCTGATCGTGACGCGCGGCGATGCGCGTCTTGATAACCGCAAGCTAAAAGCCGCTCTCGGCGCGAAGGCGCGCATGTTAAGCGTGGATGAAGTGGTGAACTGGACCGGGCATCCGGTCGGCGGCGTCTGCCCGTTTGGGCTGGAAAATCCGCTGACCGTTTATTGCGATGTGTCGCTGCGCAGTTTCGACGAAGTGCTGCCGGCAGCGGGTTCGATTCACAGCGCGGTACGCATTGCGCCGCAGCGCATGGCAGAGCTCACTGCGGCAAAATGGGTCGACGTCTGCGAGGCGCTTTAATGCGATTCGCGCGCGGCAGAACCGGATATTTCGATGCCGCGCGTCTCCCGACCAAACGCCACAAACACGCAAATCAGCACCGCTACCGTCCCGGCGACAATCGCCATGCCCAGACCATAGTTACCGCCGTGCGCCTCGGCAATGCGTGACTGCAAGGTCGCATTGACAGAGGCGAGCAAATTCCCCAGCTGATAAACAAAGCCCGGCAGCACCGCACGCGCGTTGGCAGGCACCAGTTCGGTGAGATAGGTCGGCACCACACCCCACGCGCCCTGCACCATAAACTGCATCAGAAACGCGCCGATGCCGATCATCCACGAACCGCTCGAGAAAGCCCAAAGCGGCAGCACCGGTAGCGCAAGGAATGAAGCCAGAATAATGGCTTTCTTGCGACCAATACGTTCCGACAGCGCACCAAAGGTAATCCCACCCAACATCGCCGCAATATTGTAGCTAATGGCGATAATGCTGACGGTGTGCGGATCAAACTGGTGCTGCACCTTCAGGAAGGTAGGATAAAGATCCTGGGTGCCGTGACTGAAGAAATTAAAGCAGGCCATCAGCAGCACCATGTAAATGCAGAGTTTCCAGTGCTGACGGATAATCGGCAGTAACGCGGTGCTCTCTTTGCGCTCGCGCGCCGCCAGCCATACTGGCGATTCCGGCACTTTGAAGTAGATGAACGGCAGCAGCAGAATCGGTAATGCGCCAATCAGGAACATCCCGCGCCAGCCAACCGTTTCGAAGAACAGACCGAAAATCACCGACGCCAGCAGGTAACCGCACGGATAACCCGCCTGGAAAATGCCTGACATCAGGCCGCGCGAACGATCGGGAATAGTTTCCAGCGCCAGCGACGACGCCACGCCCCAAATCCCACCCATCGCTATGCCGTAAATCACGCGGAAACCGAGGAAAGCCGCGAAGCTCGGAGACCACGCAGACAGCAGCTCAAACAGCGAGAACATCACGATATTGAGCATCAGAATGGGTCGGCGACCATACTTTTCGGCCAGACGACCAAACAGTAACGCACCGATCGGGCGAACCGCGAGGGTAAGCATGATGGCCAGTGAAACATCGGAGACGCTGGTGTGAAAATACTGGGCGAGATCGCTAAGTACAAACACCAGAATAAAGAAGTCGAACGCATCCAGCGTCCAGCTCGCGAAACTGGCAAAAGCCACGTTGCGCTGGGTCGCAGTCCAGTTGAACATGTTGGTATCCTGTCTGATTAGCTTCCGGATCGTTGGCCGGATTTATTGTAGAAGTTACCGCGCGAATAATTTCACGGGTTACTAATATGTTAACCATTTGTATATAGCATGTCAGATAGGCGGGCTGTGGCGGGAATTGTCAGCGAGTGATTCGCGGTGTAAAAAAGCGTGTCATGTTGTAGAGGAGATAGCCATAAAGGGCGCCCCCCCTGGGACAGCGTAGGGTGCGCATTTATGCGCACCTGGAAAACGCTTCAGCGTTGCAATTGATTAAACGCCTTTTCAATCATCTCCAGCAGCAGCGAATTATTGACGGTTTGCATCACATGCACCAGCGCGCCGGTTTGCTCTGGCACGCCAATATCCAGACGCAGCGGCGCGCGATAACGCCAGCTTTTCCCGCGCGTTGCGCCAGGGCGCAGTTCAATATCCACGTAATAATCAACGCCGTCGGCCACGCGCTGATTGAGCAACCAGGCCACCACCAGCGCATCGTGAATCCAGCATCCCGGCAGGTGACGGGTACGAATCGAATAGTCGATCCACGGACGCAATGTCTCACGCACAAACTGCGGCAACGGGTGCGGATTAGCGGTGATGCGGGTGAGGTCCTGCTGGGTCATCAACGTTTGCGTCGTGGCATCCATCGGCACCAGCGTGATGGTGGCACCGCTGTGCAGCACCTGATGCGCCGCTTCCGGATCGAGGCCAAAATTGGTGTCTTTGATGTAATCATCGAGCGCGAACACGCCGCCCATGATGACAATCTCCGCCACCGATTCCGCCATTTGCGGGTAACGCTGTAGCGCCAGCGCCACGTTGGTTAGCGGGCCAATCGCCACCAGAGTAAATTCGCCGGGATTGTCACAAATCAGCTGTCCCATCACCCCAGCCGCATCATGTCCATCGGCTGGAATGCGCTGCGGCTGGCGAACGCCGTGCCACAGTTCCCCGAGCTTTTCATCGGCAACATGGTCAAGACGCGCACGCCAGGGGGCTGGATCTTCACGCAATGCCTGCAAGGCGCCCTGCACCACCGGAATGTTAAGCCCCAGGCGCTGCAGCAGATCTTTTGCTACCTGCGCTCCAACCGCACTCGGCGTGTTGCCCGTCACGGTAGTGACCAGCTCAAGCGACAGCGAAGGTGAGGCCAATGCTAACGCCAGCGCCAGACCATCATCGGTGTTAGCGCCCGCAATGCCGTTTCCCGGATCACAATCAATAATTAGTCTTTTCATAATGTTATAGTTTTATTCTGCTTGAGAGAGCTGACAGCCACAGGACTCACCAATTTCTAACTGGTGGGGGAATTCCGCCAGCTTCGCGTCGCCATCCCAGTTTTTGAGCATGGCAATCGCACTACGCGCCATATCGCGCAGCGGCTGACGGACGGTGGTCAACGTCGGCACATGAAACGCCGACTGATCGGTACCGTTAAAACACACCAGCGCGACATCCTGCGGCACGCGCAGTCCATGTTCCGACAGCGCACGAATACAGCCAATCGCCTGGCCTTCATTACTGGTAAACAACGCACGTGGCATGCGACCGCTTGCCACCATGCGCTGTGCGGCGTCATAACCGCCCTGCCGCGTGTAGTTCGCGGGGAAAATCATCGCTTCATCCGCCGGCAAACCCTGCTGCGCCAGCGCATCGCGCCAGCCCTGAATACGATCCTGCGCGTTTAGCATGTCCAGCGGGCCGCTGATCATGCCAACCTGCTGATAACCGTGACTGAGCAGATGCGCGGTGACCTGACACGCCGCTTCGCGTTCATTAACGCGCAGCATGTTGACGCCGGGACGCGGTTCAATACGATCCAGCATCACCAGTGGCGTTCCGCTGGCCTGAATCACATCGATATAGGGATGGCGATCAACGCTGTTATAAAACAGGCCATCAACCTGACGATTTAGCAGGCCCTGAATGATCTCCAGCTCGCGCTTGCGATCGTCACCTGCATCGCCCAATAGCATGACGTGGCCGTGATTCATCGACTCCTGCAACAGCATGTGCGCCATCGAGGCAACAAAGGGGTTACCAATGTTCGGCACCACTAAACCAAAGGTTTTGGTGCTGCCGGAAGCCAACGCACGCGCCACCGCATTCGGGCGATAGCCGGTCTGTTTAATCGCCTCCAGCACGCGCTGCCGCGTGGCTTCTGCCACCGGGCGTGGACCGTTATTGATCACGTAACTGACCACCGCCACCGAGGTCCCGGCAACTTTTGCCACATCGGTGCGCGTCACATTTCCGGTTGGAGATTTCGCCATTCCTTTGCCCCTGCGTAAATGCCATTGGCCGGGAGCGCCGGCCAATGAGGTGATGTTTTACGCGATCCTGCTGGTCAAATTGCATCTTCCGGCAGATTGAGATCGCGTCCGCGCGTTTCCGGAGCCACAAAGGTGGTAAGGAAACCGATGCTGGCCATCGCAGTGAAGTACACCGCAATCGGCCACCAGTGTCCGGTGAACGACAACAGCGCCGCCGCCACTAACGGTGCGGTGCCTCCAGAAAGGATAGACCCTAGCTCTTTGGCGACGGCCATCTTGGTGTAACGACGTTTAACGCCAAACATCTCGACGCCCCACGCCGCCTGCACGCCAAAAATACCCAGCGATGCCAGCGCCATACCCACCACAATCACCGCGATAACAATGGTAGGATCGCGGCTATCCATCAGGCTAAAGGCCGGCCAGGCGTAGAACATCAGTAACAGGCAGAAGCAGCGATAGGTTATACGGCGGCCAAAACGATCCGACAGCCAACCCGCAAAAGGAATGATCAGGAAGCCCAGCAGCGAGGCGATAAATACCGCCGTGGTGGGGACCGATTTGTCGAGCATCAGCACTTTCGCCACGTAACCGACAATAAAGCCCTGCGCCAGATAAGAGGGGCCGTTCTCGCCAATACGTAATCCCACCATGGTCCAGAAGGCGCGGCTGCGCTGCCAGAAGCTGCGGGTGTCCACCTCTTCCTGCACCTGTGCCAGCGTCGCGCTGCGCTCAGCCTGTAACTCTGCCTGCTGGCGTTCAAACACCGGCGTTTCGCGCAGATGGCGGCGGATCCACAATGCCACCACCGCAATCAGCACGCTGCTGAGGAACGGAATGCGCCAGCCCCACTCCAGCAAACTCTCTTTGTCCATCTGGATTACCGCCAGCCACACCAGCGAGGCGATAAGCGTGCCGCTGTTCGAACCCAGCGCAATCACCGATGACACCAGACCGCGACGTTCAACCGGTGCATATTCGCCTAGCATCACGGTCCCGCCAGACAGCTCTGCGCCGGCGCCGAGCCCCTGCGTAAAGCGCAGCAGCACCAGACACGCCGGTGCCCACACGCCAATGCTGGCGTAGGAGGGAATCAGGCCAATTAATGTGGTAGAAGCGCCCATCAGAATGATGGTGGCGATCATCACCGTTTTGCGGCCTTTACGATCGCCGATCCAACCAAACAGCAACGCGCCAATCGGGCGGGCAATGAAGCCAACGGACCAGGTAGCAAAACTCGAGAGTAAGGCGATGGTTGGCGTGGCTTCGGGGAAGAAGACGTCACCAAAGATGATGCCCGCAGCGAGGCCATAAAGGGCAAAATCCGCATATTCCATCGCGGTGCCGAGCCAGCAGGAGAAGGTGGCGCGCCAGAAGTCTTTGCGGCCAGCAGTGGTTTCAAGCCGCGCATCGGCAGCAGAGGAGGCGTTGAGTGCGCTTTGTTGCGAAACGGAGTGATGTACCGTCATGACCATTTCCCTGAGAGAGGTAAAAACAGCAAACGCCCTTCCGTGGGTCAGTTCCCTTGCAACAAGCGGAACTCCCCGGTGGCGACGTTCAGTAGGCAAACCTGGATGAAAAATCAGTAATGAATTCCCTGGTGTTGGAATTCGCTTCTTCGCCTGTTTCCGTCGATGTAATTTTCATCGATCGCATTAGTGAGGCAAATGTAACTGGGTCATCTCAAGGCCAACTTCGTCTCTGGCACCGTGAGTTATCACTATGGAGATAGTCTATCTACGCGCGTAGATAAATCAAGCGATAATAGTGATATTTATTAATTAATCTTCACTATAACTCAGGGGTAAAAGACAAAAAAGGCATTAATTCATGACATTACATCTAATGCGCGTGAACAAAAAAATGTCAGTTGCCGCATGATTGACGATTATTGCTTACCATTTAGCGCAGAAGCCTGATTCTTCATCGCGCTGTTTTTCGCACACTTGAGTTAAGCTTTGATGACAGTCAGGCATTACTCTTAAAACCCACCACCGGGTCACGATAAGCGCACCATCTGCATTACACTGGAGCAACGTCACTCAGGGGCCCTATGACCATTATTCTCATGCGACACGGTAAACCCGATCATCCGGTTAGCGGGCGCTTTACGGCGCGGGCGCTGGCCGACTGGTGTGAAGGATACGATCAGGCTGATATTTGCGACTCGCCGCCGCCGCGCAGTCAGACGATTGCGCGCCAGGCCAGCGTGATTGCCACCAGCCCGCTGCCGCGCGCGCGATCGTCGCTAACGCGCCTTGGTTTGCAGCCGCACGCGGTGGATGAGGTATTTAGCGAAGTCGCGATGCCTACGCTGCCGTTTGAGCGCCTTCACCTGCCGCTAACCGTCTGGCTGTCCCTGTTGCGTCTGCTGTGGCTTTGCGGCTATGCCGGGCATGTGGAGTCGGTGCAACATGCGCGCGAACGCGCTCGGCTGGCCGCGGATAAACTGGTCACGCTGTCGCAGCAAGGCACGGTGTTGCTGGTGGGACACGGCATCATGAACAAACTGATTGCGCGCGAGTTGCGTAAGCGCGGCTGGCAGGCAGAAAAACATGCCAGCAGCCGCCACTGGAGCAGTGCGATTTATCATCGCCCCTTTATTTAACCCGAAAGGTTAAGCTGGAAGTAGCTCAACACTTCACAACCGCTGCCGGCCTGCGGCGTGGCAATCACCTTCATCTGCTGCAGATCAATCAGGCTGAGCGAACCGTCGCCCTCGTTAGCAATCAGCAAGCTGCGATTGTCTTCACTGAAGCAGCCATCCATCGGTTTATTGCCAACACGAATATCGCCTAACGGATTGAGTAAATCGTCAAACAGCGTCACCACCGGCTCCTGGTCGCCAATCGCCACCAGTCGTTCGCCATTGGCGCTAAAGCGCACCACCTGACACGGTTGTTGATGCCCAGGTAACGTCAGGCGCTGACGGATGCGATGACTTTGCCGATCGACGACATACAGCAGCGGCGCATCCGCGGCACTCGCCACCAGATAGGGATGTTTCGGTGAGGCAGCAATCCCTGAGATCGCTCCTGGCATCAGAATGTTATCGATAATGCGCCCTTCTGCCTCGCACAGATCCACCACGGTAATGCTGGCATCCTCTTCGTTCTCGGTAAACAGTTTGCGGCCGCTAGGCGATAGCGTCAGCCGGTGCGCATTGTGCGACGGCAGCTGAATGGTTTTTTCCAGTCGATCGCTGACCGGATCAATCACCGCGACCACCGCGCTGTTTTCACAGCAGAGATAGACTTTGCCGTCACGTCCCAGTTGGCCGCTGTGCGGCGCTTTTAACGGCGACAAATCAATAAAGCCACTGATCTGACGCAAACGCAGATCGATGATCGCCACTTTGTGACCCGGATGCGGGTTGTCGCCGTGAATGCCATCGCCGTAGATCGGCACATACGCTTTCTCCAGCTGTGGCAGCATCAGTAACTCGTGCGGCCGCGGGGGAAAAGCATTTAACTCTTGCTCAACGGCAAAGGTTTCGGGATTGAGAAACAGCACGCGATTGCCCTGCTTATCGACCGCCAGTAGGCCACGGTTGTGTCGCTGCATAGTGTCTCCTTTGGTTAATCACCTCCTTTAAGCGTAGCTAACCCTCACTCATGGTGGGATTCTCACCGCAGACCAGCGGAAAATGCAGTGAGGTTAACCAGTGATCTCACGCCCACTTTTTAATTCAATCCGCAGCCTGCGCTACGCCAACCTTATTTTATTAGGAATAGTCTCAAGCTGAAAAAAGTGAATAAACAACAATCCAGTATGTTATTCAGCGTTAATTTAAAACTTAACGGATCCTTGATTTTCCGCTTTATCTGAAAGAAGTAAAAAGTGGTAGCCGCACAGCACAGAATGTTTTATTAAGCTCTGGAGAGTATTTTTTTACACAGCACAAAGAAAGGGATAATCAAGAGCGCTCAGCGCCAGTAACAGGGAAGCCTTGCCACCATAATCACAATAATCAGGTGCATCATGAATAAAAAACGCCTTCAGCCAGCCTTAAACCTCTGGCATAACTGGAAAAGACTCGCCTTTACCAGCCAGACTTTTCTGCAGAAAAAACAGCATAATGCGCTCTGTGCGCCGGAATACGATCCCAGCGAAGAGGACAATATCGTGTTGCTTTCTGGCGAAAAAGATCTGCCAGAGATTCCAAAAAAAGTGTGGATGTATTGGGATAATGAATATTTACCCAAATCGATGGCGTTAAATATTAAAAAGATTCGTCAGGATAATCCCGATCATGAAATTCATTTATTAAACCGCTTAACGGTAAAAGAAGTTTTACCTGACTTTATCTTTACCTCTTCACAATTAAGCGCACAGCAGCGCAGCGAAGTCATTCGCCTGGAGTTGCTATTACGTTATGGCGGCATTGCTATTGATTGCAGCACGTTATTATTTGAAGATCTCTCCTGGGTGCATCGCGCACATCAGGAACGTGGTATGGATGTGATTGGTTATTATCACGAAAATGCCACCGTTAATTATCTCGCGCCGGTGATTGAGAGCTGGTTCCTGGCGGCGACAGCCAATAATCCGTTTATTCGTGAATGGCAAAAACATTACGCGCCGATTAAACATCTCGGCGAACAAAATTATTTCAATGAATTGACCAAACGCGATGATTATTCGCTGCTGACGCAGAAGATTGCCCAGCCGGAACAGCAACTGGGTTCGCTGGCGCAGCAAATCGCCATGCGTGAATATCGCCGGGTCAATCTCTTTCTGCGTAAATGCGAGGCGAACGCCTATTACTATCAGCGCCTGAGCGGCTGGAAAAGCGAGGCGTTTGCCCACGCGGTGCTGTTTCACCAGCGCCCGCATACGCCACCGCCGGTGATTAAGCTCAGCGGCAATGAACAGTTGCATCTCGACTTCAACCTGCGCCTCGGTCACTACAACCGCAGCAGCCTGTTGGGCCAAATGATGCAAACGCATACGCCCATCACGCTGGCGTCACCCATCAACAAAGCGCGCGCGTAACCAGTGGATAAAGGTGGTCACCGCCCGTGGCACCTGTGCAGCATACGGGCGTACCACCCACAAACGATCGGCGAAGGCATCGATCGTCTGCCACTACGGCAGCACCTGCTGCAGCGTACCGCTGGCGAGTGCCGCGCTGGCGCTGAAATCAGGCAGCATCGCGATACCTACTCCCTGCAATGCTGCGTCACGAATCGACTCGCTATTGTTAGTGGCAAAGTTGCCCTGAATCTTTACCTGCACGGTTTCGCTGGCCAAGCGAAAGCGCCACTGCGGCGACTCTAAACCCCGCGGATAATACAGGCAGTTGTGCTGCTGCAGCGCCTGCGGCGTAGCGGGCACCCCGTTTTGTGCCAGATAGGCGGGGGAAGCCACCAGCAGCGCGTGGGTTTCACACAGCGGCAGCGCCACGTGCGTTTCCGGCAGGTTATCGCTGTGGCGAATCGCCAGATCAAATCCTTCACTGCCCAGCGAGACCAAACGATCGGTCACATCCAGCTGCAGGCGCACCTGCGGATAATCCCGCAAGAAATCACCAATAATCGGCACCAGCTGCTGACGCGCAAAGGCTACCGGAGCCGTTACGCGCACCATGCCACGTACCGGTCCCGCTTCATCGCGCACGCTGAAAAAGCTCTGCGCGATGCGCGCAAAAGGATCGCGCAGCTCATCCACCAGCTTTTCACCGGCGGAAGTGAGACGTACGCTGCGCGTGGTGCGCTGCACCAACGCCACCCCGGCCATCTTTTCCAGTTCTTTAATCTTTTGGCTCATCGCCGCTTTGCTGACGTCTAAGCGCTCCGCTGCACGCGTAAAACTGCCGAGCTCAGCCAGCACGGTTAACCAGTGCAAATGGACCCAAAGGCTATCGGTTTTAATTTCTTTCATCTTCATTGTTCAAAATAATAAATAATCATTTCAACCAGCACGCTTTTTCTTTCCGGCAGCAAGCGGCAGCATAGAGCCACATCCTACTCTTTTCATGTGAGCAAAAACGAGGGTTTATTGATGCCATTACTGACATTTGACGTTATTCAGGGCCGTTCTGAAGCAGAATTACGGACTTTGCTGGATGCTGCACATCGCGCGGTGTTAACGGCGTTCAAAGTGCCCGCACGCGATCGCTATCAGATTGTTCATGAAAACAAAGGCTACCAGATGGTCTTTCAGGACACCGGTTTGGGTTTTGAGCGCAGCGATAATCTGGTGATGGTGCGCGTTTATACCAGCCCGAGAAGTGAAGAACAGAAGTGCCTGTTTATGGCAGAGTTGGCGCGCGAGCTGCAGGAAAATTGTGGCGTACAGGGCACAGATTTGATGATTAGTTTTATCACCAACAGTAAAGGTGACTGGAGCTTTGCCGATGGCGAAGCGCAATACCTCACTGGCAAACTCTAATTTCCCTTCTCTGCCCTCACTGGTAGCAGCCGTTGCGTTGCTACCAGGCCAAACCACAGCCAGCCTAAACCCGCCATAAACGAATCGGAATGCATCGCACAAATCTGGTTGGATGTGTTGCAGCCTTGTGACACCCGATATAGATTGACGCAAAAATCCCCCAAAGAGGGTCGTTGACGCAGGGAATGCGTATTCATTCAAGATGAGGATCTGACGTTGTCCGAAATGGTTTCGGTTGTACTCTTTTTGGCTGCGATTGCGGTCTACTCCTTTAAAGCCGGGCGAAATAAATTCTGGTTTAGTCTGATCTTGCTGCTGCTTACCCTGTTCATCGTGCTTAACGTCACGCTGTTCGCCAGCAACTATTTCACGGGCGATGGAATCAATGATGCGGTGCTCTACACCCTCACCAATAGCCTGACGGGCGCGGGCGTGAGCAAATATGTGGTGCCGGCCATCGGGTTAATCATTGGCCTGTTCTCGCTATTTTGCCTGCTTACATGGCTGCTGCGTCGCCGCAAGACCCAGCATCATCTCGGCTGGAGTTTACTGGCTATTGCCTGTGCTGCCGGTTCCGTACAAACCACGCCGGCGTTTCGTCAGGTGAAAGAGCTGATCGCCTCCCACACGCGTCTCGCTGATTCAGATTTCGAAACCTATTACAAAACGCCAAACAAGGTGATAGCCGAGCCGAAGCTCAATCTGGTCTATATCTATGGCGAAAGCCTCGAACGGACCTACTTCAATCAGCATGCCTTTCCCGGCCTGGCGCCCGAACTCAGCCGTGAAAAAGACCAGAGCATCGATTTCAGCCAAACCGAACAGTTACCCGGCACCGACTACACCATTGCCGGCATGGTGGCTTCGCAGTGCGGCATTCCGCTGTTTGCCCCTTTTGATGGCAACGCCTCGGCTTCGCTCTCCAGCTTTTATCCGCAGAATATTTGTCTCGGCGATATCCTGAAAAACTCCGGCTACGAGAACTGGTTTATTCAGGGCGCGGATTTGCGTTTCGCCGGTAAAGATACTTTTCTGCTGTCGCACGGCTTTGATGCCGCCAATATGTACGGCTCTGAGGAGCTCAAAAGCCGCGTCGCCGATCCCGCCTATCGCAATAACTGGGGCTACTACGATGACACGGTGATGGATGAGGTATTTGAGAAATACGAGGAGCTGTCCCGTGAGCAGAAGCGCTTTGCATTGTTCACGCTAACGGTAGATACCCATCATCCGGATGGTTTTATCTCGCGCAGCTGCCAACGCAAAAGCTACAGCTATGACGGTAAACCGAACCAGTCATTTAGTGCCGTGGCCTGTTCACAAGAGCATGTGGCGCGGCTGATTGAGCGCATTAAGGCCTCGCCGTGGTTTAAAAATACCATCATCGTGGTGACGTCCGATCACCTGGCGATGAACAACACGGCGCATCAATATTTGATCAAACAGCCGCGCCATGACCTGTTTATGGTCATTCGTGGCGATCAGCCACAGGCAGAAGTGCTCGATAGCAAACGCAGCACGCTGGATAACGGTGCGACGGTGCTGGATATTCTCGGCGGTGATAACGCCATCGGCCTGGGTCGCAGCGGTCTCTCCTCGGTCTCGCTGTCTACCCAGTTAGAGGATATGGCGAAGCGCGTCACGGCGTGGAAAGCGGATATCATCCAACTGTGGAATTTCCCCAGTAAGATGGAGAGCTTCACGATCGATCAGCAGAAGAATACTTTCAGCTTCTCGGGCGCGACCTTCAAGCTGCCGATTCTGTTCCGCGTCTCTGATAAACATGTCGAACCGCTGCCGGAAGGTGAATACGCTGAGCCACTGCGCTATCAGCTCTCCAAATTCGCTGCCGCTGACAAATTCGTCTGGGTCGATCGCTGCTTCAAGATGGCCCGCCTGTGGCAGCCTGATTTAGCGCTATCGAACGATCTGTGTATTTCGATGGGGCAAATGGGCGGCAAACCGAGCGTAACCCGAATTGATAAGCCGCTGTGGAAAAGTAAAGTCACCTTCCCGAAAGCGGAGGTGAGCGCAGCAACGTTCCAGCTGAACGAACAGCAGATTCGCATTGAAGACAATGCTATTCGCTACAACGCAGACAGCTTCCTGTTAACGGTGCCCGGCGCGCCGAGCAGTGTTAAGAGCTTCAAAGGCATATCACGGCTGGAAAACTGGGGACGTTGGTCGAACGCTAATCTGGCACCTGAAGTGAATATTGAATACAAAGATCCGCTGCCTGAGCGCTTTGATGTGGTGATCACCGCGCGTGGCTTCGGCCCCAATGCGCATCGGCCAATCCCGGTGCGCGTGGGAGATCAGGAGCAGCCGTTGAATCTGGGGGAAGATTTCTCCACCACCACGCTGCATTTCACCAATCCCACCGGTAGCCGCAACTTGATTATTGCACCGCCGGAGCCGCAGGAGTCGAATGACGGCAACATCATCGGCCAGGATCCGCGCAAACTGGGCATCGGTATGGTGGATATAAAAATTATTCCGCAGCCGCAACGTTAAGCTGATTCTGCTGGACTTCAAGGCCTGCCTGCGTGCAGGCCTTTTTTATTAGCAAATCGCGTTACTTTCTCTTCACGTGCAGTGCCTCCAGCCTTTCACGCTGCGCTCCCTGCTCCGTAAAGTTCTCCGCCGCCAGCCAGCGTTCGAAGCCCTGTTTCACCTGCGGCCACTCGCTGTCGATGATGGAGAACCAACAGGTATCACGGCTGCGGCCTTTATAAACAATCGCCTGACGGAAGGTACCTTCGAACTGAAATCCCAACCGCTGCGCCGCGTTACGTGAGGGTTGATTGCAACTGTCGCACTTCCACTCATAACGGCGATAGCCCAAGTTTTCAAAGGCATAACGCATCAGCAAATAATGCGCTTCAGTGGCCATACGGGTTTGCTTCAGCAGGGGTGAAAAGGCAACGTGGCCGACTTCAATCGATCCGTGCGTGGCATCAATGCGCATCAACGCCAGGCTGCCAACCGCGCGATTGCTGGCCGGATCGATTACCGCGAAATGCAGCGGATCGCGGCCGTTTTCCAGCTGGCGCGCATAAGCCACATAAGCCGCCTCATCTGCAAAGGGCTCGGCGAACATATAGGTCCAATCTCGCCCATCCGCAGCTTGCGCATAGGCGGCAAACAGTTCGCGGCCATGACGATCGGCACTGAGCGGCTCTAGCCGGCAATAGTCACCCGAAAAAGTCTCATACTCTGGCCAGGCGCGGGGTTGCCAATCGGGCAGCGGAAATCCTACCGGTTGTCCATAAACGTTGGTGTGTTGCGACATTCCTCGATTCCTTAAAAAGTTAGGGGCCTGTGCAGCAGAGTGCCACTTTGCTGGAGTGTTAAAAAGCGCCACAATGATGCCATTTGATGGATCCACGGAAATGCGCTTATGAGTGATGTTGAGCTACACCGATTATTACTGGCACCGCTGGAAACCCATGGCGCGCAGACACTGCAGCAACAGCTTTTTCAGCGCATCAAACAGGCGATTCTGACGGGAAAACTGGCGGCCGGTACGCGCTTGCCCGCCACGCGACAGCTGGCGCTGGATCTTGGCGTTTCACGAAATACGGTGATGGCCGTGTGGTCACAGCTACAGGCCGAAGGTTTCATCATCAGCGATCGCCAGGGCAGTCGCATCGGTAACATGGCGCTGCAGGCCGCGGATAAAGAGCCGTACGCCAGTAGCGAGGTTACCTTGTCGCCGCGCATCGCCGAGCTGCGCTCCAGCCATCGCACCTTCAGCCAGGAGATGGCGCTGCGACCCGGTGTTCCTTCGCTGGCGCATTTCCCGCTGGCACAATGGCGACGCGCATTGAACCGCGTGATGCTGCATCAGCCGCAGCAGCTGCTGGGCTATGGCGATCCGCTCGGCGAACGTACGCTGCGGGAAGCGCTGGCCCAGCATTTAGCTCTGGCGCGCGGCGTGCGCTGTACGCCAGAGCAAATCGTGATTACCGAAGGTGCGCAGCAGGCGCTTACGCTGTGCGTCGCGCTGCTTAGCAGCCCTGGCGACATCGGTTGGATTGAAGAACCTGGCTATCGCGGCGCAAAGGCGGCCATGCGCCTCGGTGATATGCAGATTGAGCCGGTAAACGTCGATAGCCAGGGCCTGGCAGCCAATCCACAGGATTGGCTGCAGCGTCGGCCACGCCTGATTTACACCACGCCAACCCATCAATATCCCACCGGCGCGATCATGAGCGCACCGCGTCGTCTGGCGCTATTAGCGGCGGCACGTGAACATCAAACGTGGATTATCGAAGATGATTACGACAGCGACTTTCGTTACAGCGGAGAACCCATCGCCGCCATGCAGGGCATGATGCAACCTACGCCAGTGATCTACGTCGGTTCGTTCAGTAAAACGCTGTTTCCAGCACTGCGCCTCGGTTTTATGGTGTTGCCACCGCAGCTGCTAGCGCCGCTGCGTCCTGCCCTGCATGAACTGCTGCGCGGCGGCAATCGCCCGGAGCAGCAGGCGCTGGCGCTGTTTTTACGCAGCGGTGACTTCAGCCGCCATCTGAGCAAAATGCGTCGGCTCTATCGTCAACGTCAGACAACGTTGCGTCAGGCTTTGCAGCAAACCTTTGGTGCTGAGGTAGCGATACAGGGCGGCGAATGTGGCATGCATCTGGTGTTATCACTGCCAGATGATCAAAACGATATGGCGCTGGTGGATCGGCTGATCCACAGTAACTACGCGCCGGGCGCGCTGTCGGGATTTTATCTTGGAGAGCACAAGCAGCAAGGGCTGGTGCTGGGTTATGGCAACACCAGCACCAGCCAGATTACGGCAGGCGTCGCGCAGCTAGCGCGTCTGCTGCGCGGAGATTAACCGCGGAAGAAGATTTCGCCCGATTTGCCCATCACGATCTTACCGCTGTCATCGGTGATCAGGATGTAGTTGGCATTGATATAAGCCCAATGCGTGCCAGGCTGCGGCGCGGGCAGATGGCGCGGCTGCCACTGGACAATGGTGTACTGCTTTTTACGATACTCTTCTGGCACCACGTCGCCGACTTTGTACTCTTTGTAGTCGATGATAATGGTGGTCAGATCGTAATTATTGGGTGCCGTGGCATCGCCGCTTTGCGGAGGACGAATCGGTGCGACATCGCCACTGGATTCAGCCGGTTCATTGCTAGCGGGCGTATCGGCCGCCGGCGCTTGAGTTTGGGCATCTGCGGCTGGCGCCTGCGTTTGTGCGTCGGGTGCGGTCTGCTGCACCTGCGGCGGGGTGGGTACGGCATCCGTTTGCTCGCCTTCAGCCAGCGCAGCTGGCGTAAGGCTTAAAGCGCCCAGAAAAATTCCTGCAGAAAGAAGGGTGACGTGTGTCCTGCGCATTGGTGATTTCCACTCTGGTTAATTATTAACTGTCCAATTTACTGACAAGTGCGGCACGCAGAAGGTTCCCCCGGCGCGCTTAGCGCGTCAAATTTCGCTGCTCAGCATACCTCAGCTATCGCCATTTTTGGCGCAGTAAAATTGCAAGCAACCATGTTAATTACTGTGGTGTTTTTTCTGCGCCAGATCCATCAATAGAGCAATGCCGAGATAATTACTCCAGTTAAACGCGTTCTGCAGCACCACAATCGCATTGCCGTTCTGCTTATCGAAACCAATAAAGCTTGAGTAACCGCCAATATAACCGACCTGATAGGTAATTTGCTGATCGCCATAATGATCCGTCACCCAGGCGATATTTTGCGACTGATTGCCGTGCTGCTCGTAGCCGTGATTGACCTGCGCAAACGCCGCGTTGAGTGAGCTGCCCGCGCCGTCGTGCAGGTGCGCATCCAGATAGCGAATCAAATCGCGCGCGTTGCTATACAGGCTGGCGGCCGCCACCATATTGTTATTGAACGCCCAGTCTGGCGTTATTTGGCCGCGTGGAATCAATTTTGGCTGATCGCCCGCATGGCCAATCGCACGCCACGGATAACCGCGCAGACGTTGCGGCTCAAAGCTGCTGCTGGTCATGCCCAGCGGCTGGAACATGTTGCGTTGCGCCAGCGTTTCGATGTCCTGATGAAAGCGATGCTTGAGAATGTAGCCGAGCAGCGCATAGCCGAGATTGGAGTAGCGGGCGGTGGGATGCGCAGGCGCGCTAAAATCGGCGAGATAATCCAACACCGCATCGCTGTCCAGGTTGCCGTAAAAGTTCTCGCCGCTGCGCAAATAGCCCATGAATTTTATGAACATCGGCAAATCCATATCCTGGCGCGGTAACCCCGAGGTGTGCGTTACCAGCTGTAGCAGCGTAATGCGTTTGGCATCGGCGCTCAGCGGCACGTTCGGCGGTAACAGCGTCGCTAGCGTGTCGTTCCAGTGCAGCTCGCCCCGATCCACCAGCTCAATAATCACCTCGGCGGTGATGCCTTTACTCAGTGAACCCAGTGCGAACAAGGTATCGGGCGAGATGGGATAACGGTGCACCGCATCGGTGACGCCAAAGCTATAAAATGTGGGCTGACTACGCTGGTGGATGATCGCGATGCTGATGCCGGAAACCTGCTTCTGCTGCATGTAGTGACGCACAATGTCATCGACGTTTTCATTGAACGTGTCATGAGAAAGGTAAACTTTATCGCTCACCGGCGCGGAGGTTTGCGACAGCGTGCCGCAAGCATTGAGCAGCAGGCTGATGCACAGCAGAATGATGCATCGCGCTAAACGATGGCACAGCACCCGTTTTTTCCTGGCAAAGGTAATCATGGCAATGGATTTAGAGAATTTTTATGGTTTTAAAAAGGCGCGGCGGGTGTTGGTGGCGAAATATAGCACAGAAGAAAGTCAGCGCCACCTGGCAAAAACAGGAGGCGCCAGGGGATTAATGATTAACAGGAATAACCGAACCTTTGTAATGCTGGTTAATAAATTCAGCGGTTTGCTTTGACTCAAGATCTTTGGCTAATTCAAGAATACGCGGATCGTGCGCCAGTTTCGGCGTGGTGACCAGCACGTTGGCGTACGGATTATCCTGCGCTTGCTCCAGCGCCAGCGCATCCTTTGAAGGCACTAATCCTGCCTGCAGGGCGTAGTTACCGTTGATGATGGCTAACTGCGCATCGTCCAGCGCGCGCGGCAGCTGCGGCGCTTCCACTTCAATAATTTTTAGATGATGCGGGTTGTCGGTAATGTCTGCCGATGTCACCAGCGTCTCAGCGCTGCTGCTCTTCAACTTCAGTAAGCCATTGGCCTGCAACAGATAAAGGGCGCGGCTCAGATTGGTGACGTTATTTGGCACCGCCACCTGCGCGCCATCAGGCAGATCTTTCAGTGATTTCACTTTGTGCGAGTAAATGCCCAGCGGCTCAATATGCACGGTAGCGACGACAGAAAATTTCTCGCCCAACGCTTTTTCCTGATCGCGCAGATAAGGCACATGCTGGAAGTAATTGGCATCCACGTCTCCGCGCGCCAGCAGTTCGTTGGCGTTAAGGTTGCCATTGAGTTCAATCACCTTAAGATCGAGCTTTTTATCGGTCTGTTTGATGTGGTTAAGGATTTCGCTGTGCGGTACGGCATCCGCCGCCACGCGCAGTGCCGCCGCCGATGCGTAAGTGCTGAAAATCGAAACCATCGCCAACGTTGCTATCACCTTTTTATTCATCTGCTTCCCTTAGTTTCTTATGATTTAACGCTATTGAGGGTGTCAGCGTAATAACGCTGCGCTACGTCGCGATGCGATCGCAAACGCCCCTTGAGATAGTTCCAGCCCACCTCCCGCAGTAGCGGATTGCTGGGATCGCTGGTTGGTCCGCGTGCTTCCGCGGCCAGTTGAGGCGGTAACTGATACAGCGGAACTTCGGCGTCCAGCTGCGCGCCGAGGAAGAACGCGATCGAAATCCGCTGCTGGCACGCAGGAGGCGATACCACGCGATGTACGGTGGCACGCAGATAACCATTGGTGGCAATTTCCAGCAATTCGCCGATGTTCACCACAAAAGCGCCCGGTTTTGGCAGCGCATCTACCCAATTATCCGGCGTCACTTCCACCTGCAAACCTCTCTGCTCGTCCTGCAACAGAAAGGTTAGAAAACCGGAATCTTTATGTGCGCCAACGCCTTGCTGGCTGGCATCTGCATCCTGACCTGGATAGCGAATCAGCTTCACATGTTCGTTGGGGTGCGTGCCGTAGAGTGCATCGAAGGCGTTCGGCGGCAGCGACAGCGATTTGGCGAAGGCGCGCAGTAAACGCAGTGCAACGTCGGTCATTGCCTGCTGCCACGCATGGATCACCGGGCGCAGCTGTGGCAGCGCCTGGGGCCATAAATTTGGACCCTGCAGCTGTTTCCAAGCCGCATCGTCCGGCTGCAACGTCAACGCCGCGCGCTCCGCGCCGATATCAAACTGCTCGCGCTGATCGCGCTGCTCACGGGTATATTCCACGCCCGCACGGTTGTAGCCGCGAAAGTGCGGTGAATGAATCATCGAAACGCGCTGCTTCTCTTCATCCGGCAAGGCAAAAAATGCCCGCGTGATGCTCTGCACGTTCTGCAGCAGTTGCGGATTGATGCCATGGTTAATTAAATAAAAGAAGCCCACGTCGCGCGCGGTTTCTCGCAGCTCGGCCAGATATGGCGCCTGTTCGGCATCAGGCAGTTCCAGCAGGGATAAATCCAGTACCGGCAACGTAGTGGCCATACATTTGCATCCTTTAGGCAGAAAAATTCTCTGTTTACGCTGCCATCTGTCAGCAACCGCAGCCAATACTGTTGGGCAATATGTTATGGCGAATGATTTTTAGGAAAGGTTCAGCAATCGATATGCAAAAAGCGGTTAATCACAACTGCTTCCCGCTATAATCGCCGCCAATACTATTTGGGCATTGCCCAACCATGAGCAACCGCAGGAGACGCCGTATGAACCAGGGCCCGTTAACCGAAAAAGAGCTGAACTGGCTTGAAGATATGCTGGAGAAATACGGCAACGAACACGCAGTGGTGGATACCGCCGAACTGGATGGCATGCTGACCGCGCTGCTCTCTGGCCCGAACGACATTGAGCCGAGCGAGTGGCTGGTGGCGATGTGGGGCGGCAAAAAGCACATTCCTAAATGGTCTAACGAGCGCGAAATGGATCGCTTTATGACGCTGACGTTTCAGCATCTGAACGATATTGCCGAGCGCCTGGCCGAATTCCCAGAGCAGTTCGATCCGCTGTTTGGCACGCAAGAGATGGAAGGCCAGGAATTCACCGTGGTGGAAGATTGGTGCTACGGCTATCTGCGCGGCGTCGCGCTGGATGCGGATTGGTCGCTGCTGCCGGAGTCACTGCAGCCGATGATGGAGGCGATCACCCTGCACGGCAGCGACGAGCAGCTAGCGAAGCGCGAAGCCTTCACGCCAGAAGAGTTTGAAGCCAGCATCGACGCGATTCGCCCCGCCGCGCTGGAGCTACATGAATACTGGCAGGAACAGCGTATGGCGCAGCCTGACCCGGAACCGCAGTTGCCGCACTTTGCCGGCGAGAAAACCGGTCGCAACGATCCTTGCCCATGCGGCAGCGGTAAAAAGTACAAGCAGTGCTGCGGTAAATAATCGGGGATTCTTTGGTAGCGGCGCAATTTATTGCGCGCTTTTGAACGCGATATTGCGGCCAAAACACGCGCGATAAATCGCGCCGCTACGGTTATGTGCGGTTATTTATCAAGTCGCCGGTTTAACCTCGGTCACCCACGTTGGCAACTGCCATGCGCCGCCCGCGCGAATCGCGCGACACATGCCGGTGGTGGCATCACTGCTTTGCACAAAATCTTTGCCATCCCACACCCACGCCGCGGTGCTCCAACAGTCGCCGATACCGCGCCCTTTCTGCGCTTCCGTGATCACGCCTGCACTGTAATCTGTACCGGAATCCGTCACCAGCTGCGGTTTGCCCTGCAACGCTTTGTCGATCAGCCAAAAACCGTAGCCTTCGTTGTAAGCCCCGCGCCAGCACAGCGCGGCGATCAGCACATGCGCATCATCCACGGGCGTCAGCGTCAACGGCTCTGCGCCCTCTTCCGGTTGATCGTCGGACGGCGCCAGATTGTCGCAGCTGTCGTCATCGGTGAGAGACGCAATCAGCTTCGGCTTCAGCAGCGCTAGCTCGTCAGCCGTTAATGGACGCGCATCGGCCTTCGCCACGTTCACCTGCTGAATCACCGGCATTGCCAGCGCCGCCGGCACGCTGGTTTCCGGCTTGTTCCCTTTGCGCACCAGCGCGCCCGGCGTGCTAAGACGACCTTGCGCATCATCCATCTTCAGCAGCGTGGCAAAGGCGCCATTGCTGGAGAGATCGAACGGTTGTTCCCCACCGCGAAACTCCACTTTTTCGCTGCCTTTAATGGCATTGATCAACGCCTGCGTTTGCGCATCCGTCAGCGTCCACTCGTCGTTGTCGGCTTTCGTCACGTTGCCTAACGCACGATCGTCAATCCATAGCGTCAACGCATCAACCTGCTTTGAATCATCATCGCCGGTATCGGCCAGCACCACGCGGCCGTGCGTTACTGCGTTGGGTCCGCCGGCGCGCACCAGCAGCACCGAGCCGCCCGCGCCCTCTTCAGCGCTGTACCCGGCGGCGCGACAGGTCAGCGTGTTATCACAGGCCAGCTCCCAGTCTTTGTGGCTGAAGGAGACGCCATCTTGATCAGCCAACAGCGGCGCACTCAAGCTGGCGAGCAGCGACATCGCCAGCAGCAATCGGGTAATCATGCCATCTCTCCGTAATGGTAAAGGTGGCTAGTGTGATGATTTTTGTGACGCGGGAGAAGTGAATTTTTTGCGGCGATGCTTATTCCATTACACGCTGTGGCTCTGGCTGACGCGCCAGTAAACGTATCGCCACCAGCGCCGCGCACGCCACCGCTATCGCCCCGGCGAGGTAAACCGATGCAATACCGAAATGGCCCGCCAGCGCCCCGGCAACCGGACTGGTGATCCCCAGCGCGATATCGAGAAACGCAACATACGCGCCCATCGCCAGGCTGCGGGTTTGTGGTGGTGCGCGACGTACCGCTTCAACGCCAAAGCCAGGAAACGCCAACGAATAGCCAAAGCCGGTCAGCGCTGCGCCAAGATAGGCTACGCTGGCGCTGTCCGCGCGCCAAATCAGCAGCTGGCCAAACGCCTCAATCATCACACACAGCAGCGCCACGCGTGCCCCGCCCAGCTTGTCCGGCAGATGGGCGAAAAACAGACGCGCGACAATAAAGGTGACGCCAAACGCGGTGAAGGCTAGCGATGCGTTGCCCCAGGATTTGGCAGCAAACAGCAAGGCGATAAAGGCGGTAATCATGCCAAATCCCACGCTGGCGAGCGCCAACCCGAGGCCTGGTTGCCACACCGCGCTCATCACCTTATAGAATGGCGTTCGCGCCGTCGCCGTTGGCTGTACGCCATCTGTGCGCGTGATAAACAGCAGCGGCAGCAGCGGAATCACGATGATGGCGAGAGCGATGCCACTAAATTGCCAGCCGCTATAAACCACCACGCCAAGCGGCGCCCCCAGCGCCCATGCGCCGTATATCGCGATACCAATCCACGCCATCACTTTCCCCGCATTGCCCGGCCCAACCAGGCCCAAACCCCAGCCGAGAGCCCCCGTGGCAATCAGGCTCTCGCCCAGCGCCAGCACCACGCGCCCCAGCAGTAGAATCGCCACCGAAGTGTGCGGCTGATGGATGAACATCAGCGAAAGCAGGTAGATAAAGCCAGAGCTGGCGATCACCACCAGCCCGGCGATCAACGCGCGTTTCGGTCCGCGCATATCAGCAAAGTTACCGGCCCAGGCACGCGTGAGTAGCGCGGCAATAAACTGCGCCCCGATGACAGCGCCAATCATAAGCGTATCCATACCGAGATTTTGCTGCAGATGCAGCGGCAGCACTGGCAGTTGCATCCCCATGGTGAGAAAGGAGATAAATACCGCCAGCGTAAGCGGCAGCAAGGTTATAAATACATTGGATTTCATGATTGTCTTCCTGCAGGATAAAATGCGACCATTTCGTCGCATTAATATGATGCAGGCAGGAAAAGCGCGGCGCTATTCGCATTGGGATTCAGAAAAAATCGTGCCAAAAAGGCTTATGCCGGAGGACGTTACAGCGTTAACGCGACTCTGCCTCGCGTTGATGTTCAGGTTTATAACGCCGCCACGATCTGCTGGCGCAGCCATTGCTGGGCCGGATCGCGATGCAGGCGCTCGTGCCACAGCAGCAAAATATCGAAGCCGGCAATGGCGAGCGGTGGATCAACGACGGTGAGTTGCGTGGCATGGCGCACCAGTCGCTCCGGCAGTACCGCCACTAAATCGCTGTTCACCAACGTTTCCTGCATCAACAGGAAGTGCGGCACCGAGAGTACCACGCGGCGTGAGCGCCCCAGCTGCGCCAGTGCCTCATCGGTGGCGGCGCTGAAGCCACCGCCGTCCGGCGATACCATGACAAACTCCAGCCGGCAGAACTGATCCAGCGTCGGCGGCTGCTGCAAATGCGGATGATCGCGTCGACCCGCCAGCACGTAGCGTTCGCTAAAAAGTTTGCGTTGATGCAGCGTGGGCGGCGCGTTATCACCGGAGTGAAACACCAGATCCAACTCGCCCTTCTCCAACTGCTGCGCCACCTGCGGCGGATTGAGCGCCAACACCGCCATACGACTTTGCGGTGCAGCCATGCGGATCAGCTTCAACGCCGGCAACATCAGCGCGGACGACGTGTAATCGGTGGCGGCGATGCGCCAGGTCACATCGGCATCGGCTGGATTGAAAATATCGGGCGTTGCAACCGCCCGCTCCACCGCTTCCAGCGCCAGTCGCAACGGCTCGCGTAACACCTCTGCACGTGCGGTGGGCAACATGCCACGTGGGCCGGGCAATAACAGCGGGTCGTCAAACACTAACCGCAGCCGCGCCAGCTGGGCGCTAACGGAGGGTTGCGAGAGATGCAGACGCTGCGCTGCGCGCGTCACGTTCTGTTCGGCTAACAGTACGCTAAGCGTGTGCAGCAGATTCAAATCCAGCGAATTGATATTCACCTTGTCTATACCTGAGATATCAGCAATTGATTTCTACTATATCCAGCGCTGACTTAACCTGCAGCTGATTTCATCTCACAGGATTAAGCTTATGAACGTACTGATTGTGTATGCCCATCCAGAACCGCGCTCGCTGACGGGTTCACTCAAAGATTTTGCCGTGCAGCATTTGCAAAAAGCCGGACATCAGGTGCAGGTTTCGGATCTTTATGCCATGCAATGGAAAGCGCCGCTCGACGCCGCCGATGCGCGCGCCCCACTGGTGGGCAGCCATTATGATGCCACGGTGGATTCGCGCTTCGCCTACGATCATCAACTGCAAGCTGCAGATATCGCTGCTGAGCAGGAAAAACTGCGCTGGGCGGATACGGTGATCTTCCAGTTCCCGCTGTGGTGGTTCTCCATGCCCGCCATTATGAAAGGCTGGTTTGATCGCGTTTACGCCAACGGCTTTGCTTACGGCGTGGGCGAGCACAACGATCAACATTGGGGCGATCGTTACGGTGAAGGCAATCTCAGCGGCAAGCGGGCGATGCTGGTGGTCACCACCGGCGGATGGGAATCGCATTACAGCCCACGCGGCATTAATGGACCGATGGACGCGCTGTTGTTCCCCATTCAGCACGGCTTGCTGTTTTACCCCGGCTTTAGCGTGCTGCCACCGGTGGTTTTTTATCGCGTGCAGAAATCGGCAGCAGAGCGCTTTGCTGGCTGGTGTGATGTTCTGGCCACACGACTGGATACCTTAGCGGAAACCGTACCGATTGCGTATCGCCAGCAGAACGGTGGGGATTATGAAATACCGGCGCTGACGTTAAAAATGGAATTTGCCGCGGAAGAGAGTGGCGTTGGCGTGCATGTGAAACGGTGAAAGCAGACAGGCTCCGGGATGAGCCTGTTTTTACTGGTACAATCCGCGTCCCACCAGCACCAATTTAATCGCTGCGGGAGGCATAATTTATTGCGTCAGTGCTTCCTGAGCCTCTTTAAGCTCTGCACGCGCGTCGTTCAGCTTACGCTGCTGTTTATCGATTTTATCGCTACGACCTTTGGCCTGCGCTTCACGTAAATCCTGCTCGCGTTCCTGCACTTTTAATTGCTTCTCCGCAACTTTATCCTGACTGGCTTTTAATAAACCGCTGTCGGTACAGTGCGCATCATTCTCATGCAACGCCTTCTCCAGACCAGCGATGCGGGCTGCATTGCCGTGTTCACGCGCCATCGCCAGCTCTTGCTGGATATCCTGCTTTTTAGCTTCACAGCCGGTGGCTGGATTTGCCGCCTGAACAGAAGTAACGGTCAATGCGGAGAAAAGAATCGGAAGTGAAATCAGGGTGTTTTTCATGGTGAACTCATCGTTGGAATTTATGGCGCCATTATACGAGGAGTTCTTAAGAGGATCTTAAGGCTGCAAGCGCATCTCTCTCGGCAGGTTAACGTCGACAAGCATTTTAGTGCTTCAGTACATTTGAAAATGATCGATTATAAAAATTGAAAAATAAAAACCACCTATTAGCGACTTATTTTGCATTAGTTGCAGAAATCGTGAGCATCATCCCGTGTTATCAGACGAATCATCACTATCATTGACAATAATATCAATAAGGCCTTGCAGTTATAACTACGGGGACGGTATAGATAGAATTATTGTATTTATACGCAGGAGTGTTGTTAAATACAAAAACTTTTCCTTTTACATCCAAATAAATAACTCCTCTTTCAACCTTGCTTAACGCATTAGCATCAGAAGTAATGAGGAACGGAGAATAATCATCCTTTAATGCACTCTTAAAGTTTTCCGCAGATTTACTAGAATCATACAAGTAAAAATTATATGAGAAATTTGTCGTAGCGCCCGCACTTGCTTCAGTAATAAAAATATTTACCTGGTTATTAATTTTCTCTTCATGGATTATTGATTGTTCAAGTGGGGAAATTTTCGACAACATGTAAATGGCATAGACAATCGCCAGGAGTAAAAAGATCCATAAAGCATGACGTTTCTTAAAAGCCTGAGCGTTTAGCATTTTTCAGCCGACGTTAAGTTTTGTCCTGTTGCTACAGCCTTATAGAGACACGGTGAAGAAGCATCAAATTCTTTTTGAATGATAATAGGCGCATGCTTTCTTGTACCAGTAGGCTTACCTGTTTGTGGATCAGTTGGAAGTCTTACGTTATGGGAAAATCCTGTTACTTCGATACTGCCTTCCCGATGTTGTACATCAACGGAGCCACGAATATCAGCACCGCCATCATCTTTGAGCCAGAGATTTGCTGGAATGGGCATTCTACATCGTCCTTTGTTATTTATCCTTTCAACAAACATACACAAAAAATTAAATAACACATAGTTATTTCATGGTCTTTACCCGGGTTTGTTTCATGCCTTATTGGAGTCTGGAGGTTAACACCTACAGTTTAAAAAAAGCTTATAAAGGCAAGAAACACCGTCATTTGTAATGAGTAGATTGCTTAAAAAACTCTGTGGATTGCATGGGCAAGATAGAGTTATTATCTTCTATTAGAAAGAAATTTTAGGGGGAAATGTAATGAAGTTAAGCACGTTAATATCGATATTAGATTCGATAGGTATTGTCGTAACGTCAGCCAGGAGGCGCCTATTAATTACCAATAAGACAAGATTTTACTTCGAACATCCATCTGTTAGAGCTAAAAACTCAGTAGAAACGAAGAGTAAAACGAGAGCATTCAAGCAAAAAAAAAGCCGCTCGTAAGCGACTTAATTTTGCATCAATCGATGGTGCCGAAGGTCGGACTCGAACCGACATGTATCTCTACGGTTGATTTTGAATCAACTGCGTCTACCGATTTCGCCACTTCGGCACTGAAGAGGATGCGGAAAACGTTGGGGATTATACCGTTACGAGCAGAGTGCGCAACTGGAATCGTTGGGGATGTGCGCTAAGCGTTGAAAAAAACAGCATTTCAGCGCTAACCGCTTGTTATCGCGCCAATCCCAGCCGCCGCAGCCTGCAGAGCAAAACCCAGAACGGTCCCATTTTGCCCTTATGCACCTACTTATCTGGAACTTTCCTAAACCAAACCTCTCTTAACCACAACTGACGCAGTCAGAACATAAAAGACAACGAGGTTGAGATGAAATTACAACGCATGATTTGGGGATGGGGCATCGCGGCAGCTATGGTGGCGGGGAGCGCATCGGCGGCAAGCTGGCAGGATCAGCTGAGCAGCGCAGCATCACAACTGTCGCAGCAAAATAACAGCACCAGCAACACGAACACCAACAACGCGCAGAATAGCGGATTGTCACTCTCATCGCTGACCGGCCTGCTGAACGGCGGCGATAAAGCGGTAAGCGCCAACAGCATGACCAACGCCGCGGGCGTGATGTCCTATTGCGTGCAGCATAACGTGGTGGATAACAACGTGACGTCGGTGAAGGATCAGGTGTTGAGTAAGCTCGGCTTAAGCAGCCCAGCCGCGCAGGAGCAGAAAACCGATTATCAGCAGGGTTTGCAAGGCTTACTGAATACCGGCAACGGCCAGCAGCTGAATCTGCAAAGCCTGAGCAGCTCGCCGATGGGTGAGAAGCTAAAAACCAAAGCCTGCGACGTGGTACTGAAGCAGGGCAAAAAATATATCGGCATGTAAGGACGCGCCGATATCAAGGCGCGAGCTGTCCCTCGCGCCTTTTCTTTACTGCAATAACTCCCGCGTCTCCTGCACCGTCCTCTGCAACAGTTCCCGCGCCTGTTCCGTCGAACGGATATTGGTGTAACCAATCACCAGCCCGTAGCGTTTCTGCGTCTGCATGTACCAGCCGGAAAGCGGGAGCACGCGCAGCTGATGTCGCTGCCATATCTCCGCCAGCGCGCTATCCTGCGTGCCGCGACGCAGAAAGGCGACAATATGCATGCCACCATCGGTCAGCTCGAAATCGAACAGCGTTGGGAAAGAGATTTGTAGTGCATCCAGCATCATGCGACGCCGCTGCTGGTAGAGAATGCGCATCTTCTTGATGTGACGATAGAAGTGCCCTTCGCTCAGAAACTGCGCCAGAATCTTTTGCGGCAGCAGCGACATACCGGTTTCAAGAATCTCACCCAGCTCGCTGAAGCGCGCGATGGTCTCTTTTGGCATCACTAAGTAACCCACGCGCATCGCCGGCATCATGGTTTTGCTGAAGGTGCCGGTGTAGATCACCCGATCGTGCACATCCAGGCTTTTCAATGCAGGAATCACTTTGCGCGTGTAATGAAACTCGCCGTCGTAATCATCTTCGATAATCCAGCTGTCGTTCTGTTGCGCCCACTCCAGCAGCTGATGTTTGCGCGGCAGCGATAACGTCACTGCCAGCGGGCTGTGATGGGTTGGCGTAACCACGGCGAAACGTGCGTCAGGGTGATAACGCAGCAGATAATCAACATCCACGCCCTGTCGATCCACCGGCACATAATGCAGATTCGGCGCGATGCGCTTCAGCAGTTTTTGTCCGAAGAAGTAGCCAGGATCTTCAAACAGCACCTTGTCGCTCGGTTGTGCCAGCACCGCCAGGATCAGCCGCAGATTGGCGCGATAGCCGCTGGTGATAAAGACCTGCTCCGGCTGGCAGTTGAGCCCGCGCGAAATGCTTAGATAGCTGGCGATCGCCTCGCGCAGCGGCTGGTAACCCATCACCGGCGGTAAAATCATCTCATCCGGCCGCAGCGTGCGCGCAGCCTTGCCGGAGATCAGCAGCCACTTCTTATGGGGAAACTCATCCAGCGCGGGAATCCCCAGCCGGAGTTCTCCACTGCTTTCGCGCGCTGAGTGCTGGTTAGCAAGCGGCACGGACAGCGACATTTTCTCTGGCGCCGTGGCCAGCGTCAGCTCTGGATTGACGCGTGTCCCCTTCGCGCCCTGACTGACGAAATAGCCTTCGCCAATGAGAATTTCATAAGCGGCCTCTACCGTTTTTCTCGCCACCTGCAGTTCATTCGCCAGCGTGCGAATCGCCGGCACGCGGTCGCCGGGTTTCAGGCGCCCTGCCAGAATCTGCTGGCGATAGCGCAGATAAATCTCTTTATATCCCACGCCTTGTCCTACCTATTTTGTTTGTTTTTGACCCTTTCCCCTCAGACATAGAAGTTTAAGATGACCGCATCAACCACGCAATGCATCGCCATCACGCTAAAGGAAGAAATGAATGAGACTGCTGCACATTAAAGTCAGCCCGGATTTAGCGGGTTCGGCGTCGCGCATAGCGTCGGCGCGTTTGGTCGAAAAATTACGTGCGCAGCAGGCCGATCTTATCGAGACGGGGCTGGATCTGGCACAACATCCGTTGCCGCATCTTGATGCCTTCACCATTGGCGCCTTTTTTACCAAGCCGGAGCAACGCGATGACGCACAGCGCGCCGCCATTCAGACCTCGGAAGATTTAGTGGATCAGCTGTTTGCCTGCGACACGCTGGTTATCTCATCGCCGATGTGGAACCTCGGATTACCGTCGGTACTGAAAGCCTGGTTCGACCATATTACCCGCGCCGGGCGCACCTTCGCCTTTAGCGCCGATGGCTGCAAAGTCGGTTTGGTGCAGGGCAAGAAGGTGTATTGCGTGGTTGCTAGCGGCAGCGTGTTTGCCCACGGCCCTTTTGTCGCCGATGACCAGTTCACGCCGTATATCCGCGTGGCGCTCGAATACATTGGCATCACTGATGTGGAATTTATCCGCGTTGACGGCACGCACAATCCCGTCACTCGCACCACCGCGTTACCCCATGCACTTCAATGCATTGAAAATTTATTCTGAATAGAGAGGACACCATCATGACGTCACGCGTTAATCATTTTAAAAATATTCCTGCGCTGGTGAAAACCGTGGGCGATGCGACTGCAGCGCTGGGAAAATCGTCACTTGATACCACCATTAAGCATCTGGTCGACCTGCGTGCTTCTCAGCTCAATCAGTGCGCTTTCTGCGTCGATATGCATGTGAAAGAGGCCAAACTGCACGGCGAGCGCGAACTGCGTCTGCACCATGTCGCTATCTGGCGCGAATCGCCGTTGTTTACCGCCAAAGAGAAAGCGGCGCTGGCGCTGACTGAAGCGCTGACGCGCCTGAGCGATAACGGCATTGATGATGCGCTGTACAGTGAAGTGCGCGCGCACTTCTCTGAAGTGGAAACCAGCGAACTGACCTTCTGCATCGCGGTGATCAATACCTGGAACCGCCTGATGGTACTTTCACGCATGACGCCGGGCGCACTCGATAGCGCTTATGGGCTGGATCGCGCTGATTTACGTTAATTTTTACCGCCAGTTGCCCACGCTGCTGGCGGCACCATGTTCATCTGCGCTGCCTGAGGCTATAGTGAGTTTTTGCACCACACAGGACAGCGCACATGAAAGGCATCAACATTGCGATTTACTTCGATCCCGACCAGATTGATATCTGCGTCCACCAGCAGGATGACAGCCATCTCAGCCAGAGCTTTATTTACGACGACAGCGTAATTGAAGAGATTTACCAGTGGCTGGAGCAGTTCACGCCTAATCGCACCCACATTTGCCTGATTGAGCACGATACCGCCGATATTCTCGCCGACGAACTGGTGGATAACGGTTTTCATGTCCATCAGGTGACGCAACACGATCTCCTGACCTGGTTCGCCAATGAACCGCCCGCCGAGCCGGATGGTTCGCCGGTGCGCGCGCTGCTGCGCTATCTTGAGAACGAGCAGCCTTCCGAATATCAGTCCCGTACGCCGCAAATTGAAGCGTTGATGGATCTTTTGGATGAACTCGACGATCTCGAAGGGGTTGATGAGGTCGAAGATGAAGATAATCTGCCTGACGACGTGCTGCGCCTGATGAAACAGAAGAAGATCTCGGTGCAAGATGCTGCGCAACGCCTGCTGCCGGATGTGAATGAGCGCATTCGCGAGCATTTAATTAGCTATCCTGAATTGATGACGCCTGAACTGCTGCAGGATTTCTTCCCCGAGCTGATTGAAGCGCTGGATACGCCGAAGCACTGATAAATCGACGCATATACCGTAGCGGCGCAATTTATTGCGCGATGTTGGCCTTATCTGATGCGGCCAATCGCGCAATAAATTGCGCCGCTACAGAACGTGCAAGTGTTGAATCACTTTTTCAAATGGGAATGTCTCCATGCTGGAGCTTTTTAAAGCCATCGGGCTGGGATTGGTGGTGATTTTGCCGCTGGCCAATCCGCTGACCACCGTGGCGCTGTTTCTCGGCCTTGCCGGTGATATGAACTTCCAGGAGCGTAATCGCCAGGCGATGCAGGCTTCGATCTACGTTTTCCTGATCATGATGGTGGCGTGGTACGCCGGCAGCGCGGTGTTGCACACCTTTGGTATTTCCATTCCCGGCCTGCGCATGGCTGGCGGTTTGATTGTGGCGTTTATTGGCTTTCGTATGCTGTTTCCGGCAAAACCGGTTGGGCATTCGGTCGAAGCCGAACATAAGCAGGATGAGCTGGATGCCAACGACAATAATCGTGAAACCGTAAATATCGCCTTTGTGCCGCTGGCGATGCCAAGCACCGCTGGCCCAGGCACCATCGCGATGATCATCAGTTCGGCTTCCACGGTAAAATCCGGGGTCGATTTTCCTGATTGGGTCGTCATGGTCGCGCCGACGCTGATATTTCTCTCCGTGTCGGTGATCCTGTGGATTTCGCTGCGCTGTTCTGGCGCCATTATGAAGCTGGTGGGGAAAGGCGGGATCGAAGCGATTTCGCGCTTGATGGGCTTTTTGCTGGTGTGTATGGGCGTGCAGTTCATCATCAACGGCGTGTTGGAAGTGATCCACAATTTCCATTAAACCGTCTTGTAAAACCAGGTCGCCATGAATGGCGACCCTACGCTGTTGTAGAGTGCGCATGCATGCGCACCTGGAATTACCTTATTACTTCAACGTTTTACGAACTTCTGCTACCTGATCTTTAGTCACCGCTGGCGCATTGTTGCTCCAGCCCTGACGAATGAAGGTTGCCAGTTTAGCCACTTGATCATCATCCAGACGCTTAGCAAAATCCGGCATCGCCAGGGTTGATGGCGCCTTCTCGGTCGATGGCTGCTGCGCACCGGCCAAAATGGTGTGGATCAAACCGCTTGGATCTTTAGCATTGACGATCGTCGCCTGATCCAGCTCCGGGAAGATCCCCGGCGCGCCTTTACCGGTGACAAAGTGGCAGGCGCCGCAGTTGTCGATATACAGACGCTCACCTTCCGACAAACCTTTCGCCGCCGTTAGCTTCGCTTCGGTCGCCTGCTGCTTCTGCACGTTGTACGCCTGCAGCGGCGGATTACCGCCAAGGAACTTCAGATAGGCGGCAATGGCTTTCAGGTCAGCATCCGTCATGTGCGAGCTGGAGTGCTCAATCACCGACTTCATCTCACCGCCTACCGCGGCCTTGTCGTTACGTCCGGTTTGCAGGTAATCGACGATCTCCTGCTCGCTCCAGCGCGGCAGACCGCGCAGCGACGGCACATCCCAGTTGTTCAGGCTGCCACCGGCGAGGAACTGATCGTCGCCGCTATCCAGCGCTTTCTCGTTCATGCCAAGACCGCGCGGCGTGTGGCAGCTGCCGCAGTGGCCAAGGCTTTCGACGATGTAAGCACCGCGATTCACCTCTTCCGATGCGCCACCAATCGGCTGGAACGGTTTATCTGAGGTGAATGCCCAGTTCCAGAAGCGCATACCCCAACGCTGGCTGAACGGGAAGCTGAGATCGGTTTCCGGCGGCTGCTCGCTGCTCGGCTTGACGCCCTTCATAAAGTAGACGTAAAGCGCGTGCATATCGGCATCAGAGATTTTGGCGTAATCCGGATACGGCATCGCTGGATAGAGTCGTGAACCGTTCGGCAACACGCCTTTGCGCACCGCGTCCGAGAACTGCTGCTCGCTATAGTTGCCGATGCCGTGCTCTTTGTCCGGCGTGATGTTGGTGGAGTAAATGGTGCCGAGATTCGACTCAATCGCCAAACCACCCGCGTAATCGCCTTTGCCCGACACGGTATGGCACGCCATACAGTCGCCGAGGCGCGACAGGTATTCACCCTGCTTGATCAATTGAGCTTCATCTTCCGCGTGAGCCTGCAGGACAAAGCTGCCCAGCAGCACGGCGTTGGCGATTAACAATGATTTTAATTTCATGCGCTTATGCCTGTACCAGTGGGCCGGGATTTTTCAAATAATGTTCTTTGATGGCTTGTGCCGCCATCAAGGTGATCGCGCCGATGGTATCGGTCGGGTTCGCCTGGAAGTTTTGCGGGAAGGCGTTGCCGCCCGGCACAAACACGTTATGAACATCCCAGCTCTGCAGGTACTTGTTCAGTGCAGACGTTTTCGGGTTATCGCCCATTACCGCGCCGCCGACGTTGTGGGTCGAAACGTACTTGGTCAGGTCAAAGTCCGCGCCCATCGGCAGGAAGCTCATGCTCATGCTGTCTGGGTTAAGTTCTTTGGCGATATTACCGACGATCCCTTTCAAGTGCTGCTGCAGTTTGAGTTCGTTCTCTTTCCAGTTAAAGGTCATACGCAGCAGCGGCTGACCGCGATGGTCGGTGTAGTGCGGATCGAGATCGAGATAGATATCGCGATACGACTGACAGGTGGTGGTGATGCTGATCTTCATGGAGTGGTTGTACCACTCCTCCAGACCTTCCTTGTAGCCCAGACCCCAGCTCGGCGTGCCTTTCGGCAGTGCAGCAGCCATTGGCGTACCGGTGGCCTGCGAACTGTGGATCTTAGCACCGCCCAGGAAGCCCAGACCCGGACCGTCGAAGTTGCCTGGTGAGATGTCGTTGAACATCTGCCCGGTTGCGCCAGCGGTGGCGTAAGAGTTGAAGTTTTTGTCTTTGAAGAACAGGGTTGCGCCGCCGTTCGACAGGAACGCGTAGTTACGCCCCACCACACCCTCTTCGGTAATCGGGTTATACGGCTTGCCGATACCGGACAGCAGCATCAGACGCACGTTGTAGAGCTGGAAGCTGGAGAGCACCACAATCTTGGCTGGCTGGAACACTTCGTTGCCATCCACATCGTAATAAATCACGCCTTTGGCGGTTTTCTGATCGTCATGCAGCACCACTTTCACCACTTCGGCGTGCACTTCGTAAGAGAAGTTTGGCATCCGCTTCAGTGAATCCATAACCGCCGTTTGCGGTGAGGCTTTCGAGTAGTTCAGGCACGGA
This sequence comes from Pantoea sp. USHLN256, assembly GCF_037149875.1. Taxonomy (NCBI): domain Bacteria; kingdom Pseudomonadati; phylum Pseudomonadota; class Gammaproteobacteria; order Enterobacterales; family Erwiniaceae; genus Pantoea; species Pantoea sp. USHLN256. The sequence goes on from NZ_JBBCQO010000005.1 coordinate 258,659, forward strand.
TATTTCGAGCAGTAACCGCAGTAGTTGCACGGTGCGATCTGGTTGCCGTACGGGTTTTTCCACGCGCGGGATACGCACGCTGACGGGTTCGGGAACGGGTGATAACCGAGTTTGGTCGCCGCTTCCTTGAACATCACATTGTTCAGCGTGTCTTCCAGCGCAGGCAGCGGATAAGGTTCTGAACGCGGACCTTCAAACGGATCGCCACCTTCCAGAATCTGACCACGCAGGTTGCCGGTGTTACCGGATTGACCGCAGATCAACTCAAACTTGTAGTAATACGGCTCAATCTCTTCCCAGGTGAACGGGAAGTCCATCACGCGCATATCTTCCTGCAGGATGCCCGGCTTGTAAGCCTCATCCACGTAGGTTTTCAGCTTCAGGTCAGTCGGCGTTGGACGAATCAGTACCGCCGTCCAGTGCATGCCCGCGCCGCCCACACCGGTGCCTGGCGCAAATGCGCCCCACTTACGGGTGGGTAACGCCGTCTGGCTGCTGTTGTAACGCACGGTGACCGCCACTTCTTTTGGCGTCGCGAACACTTTGTTACGCACGTTGTAGGCGTACTCATCGGCCGGTTTCGGATAGGCGAAATCCGGGTAGTCACGCTCGCCGCCACGCTCTAAGGCGCGCACTTCCAGTCCGGCCATCGCCAGCTCAATGCTCATCAGCGAGCCGGCCCAGCCGAGGCCGCATACGACGACGTCGACTTCTTTCTTTGTAATCTGTGCCATGTTAATCCTGTCTCACATACCAAAAACGGGGGTGTGCTTACGCGCTTTCACCCAAGAGGCTGACCGGTCCCAGCGGGTACGGCACGTTGTGCTGCTTCACCCATTCGGTAAAGCTGGCGCGTGCGCCCGGGAAGCCGATAGCAATCCAGGCTTTCATGCCTTTGTTGCCGCCGTACATCGGGTCAGCGAGGTAGCCGTGTTTGGTATCTGAAAGCAGCTGGCTGAAGAACTGTGAGGCCTTCAGGTTCTCTTCGCCCAGTGCGGCGAAGTCGATACCGTCGTTTTTGTTCACTTTGGTCAGCACCGCATCTTTCTCTTCCAGTGATAGCGCATGGAATGGCTTCTGGAAGTTGCTCTGCGTCCACTGATTCACCAGCTTGATACCGGTTTGGTACATCTGCTGTGGCGTAAACGGAATTTGGTATCCCATGGTGGCAGGCGCGTGCACGTCAAACGGACCTTGCATGTAGATCTCGGCGCCGAACTCCGGGCTGTGCAGCTGCTGATCGATAAAGATCGGCACGTTGGTTTCCAGTGCACCTGGCGCTTTACCTTTGCCGCCAGCGGGGATCAGACGATCGGCTGCAGCCAGAATAAATTGCCACTCATCGGCACTGAAAAAGATCGGTTTATAGTCGGCGAGCTCGGGTGCTGCCATTTCCGCAGCTTGCGCCGCAGTTAATCCCTTAAATACCAGGTCACTTAATGGCAAAGCCAATAGCGACCCAAGTAAAAACTTACGTCTGGTGGTCGGTTTATTTAGAAGCATGGCGCGACGACTCTCACTTGCTAAGAAAGATAATTATTTTTGTTAATAGCTTTATAAATCGGTAAATAACCTGGCAATATTAGGGATATAGGTATTTCAGAATGTAAAAATTCAATTAAGGATATGTTTTGATGAAATTCAATCATCATGTTGAATTTAGGTTAAGGCTTGGTAAAAGGCTTTCGAGGCAGAAAATGAGGTTTTAACCGTACAATTGTTGGGATATTGAGGTTATTTGATGGGCAATTGACCAGGTATTATCGCGCAGAGAAATAATCGCCAAAATGAATCAATGAAAAAAAATCATACTTCCATACCAGAGAATTATTCTCATTTATAACATTTCATTTACTTAATTGACCAGCAGATGAACGATCTATTTCCCAGAAATGACAGATAGCGCACAAAATAAACGCAATAATACCTGAACGTAATCAATTGTTATTTTCCGGCACAGCTCAGATCAAACCGGCATTTTGCCTGAGCGGCGGCAGAGATAGAGTCTGATTATCTCTTCTCCAGGAAAACAATAATGCGCTCACTGATTTTGCTCGTCGCTTTATGGGGCAGCAGTTTTGCACTGCATGCCGCCACGCCGAAAGATACCCTAGTCGTTGCCGTACCGCTCGACGGCATTATTAGCTTCGATCCCGCTGAAAGCTTCGAAACCGTAAGCAATAGCGTGCAGCGCAATATTTACCAAACGCTGGTAGAAGCGGATCGCAATTCGCCGCAGAAGCTGGCACCGCTGCTGGCAACCGGTTGGCAGCAGGGCAGCACGCCGCACAGCTTAGTGTTTAACATTAAACCTGACGCCCACTTCTCCAGCGGCAATCCGGTGACGGCGCAGGATGTGATCTTCTCACTGACGCGCGCGGTGAAGCTGAATAAAGCGCCCTCTTTCATTCTCGCCGAATTTGGCTGGACCCCTGAAAACATCGCCAGTCAGTTTAACGTGCTAAATGACCATCAGCTGGAGATTCAGTGGCCAGCGCAGATTGGTCAGAACCTGGCGCTGCGCCTGCTGACGGCGCCAGTGGCCTCCGTGGTTGACAGTAAAACCGTGCAGCAGCATGTGGTGAATAATGATGCCGGCAACGGCTGGCTGCATACCAATTCGGCCGGTAGCGGCGCGTTTACCATTCAGCAGTATGTGCCGCAGCAGGCGCTGGTGCTGAGCGCCAACAAACAAGCCAATCCTCAGCCGAAGCTGAAGCGTATTTTGTTAAAGGGTGTGGCGGATGCCGGTGCGCGTCGCCTGCTGATTCAGCAAGGTGATGTCGATGTCGCCTATCAGCTCGGGCCGGATCAGATTGATGCGCTGAAGAGCGACAAAAATCTGCGCATTGAGGCGTTCCCATCCAGCCTGGTCTATTACCTTGGTTTCAACACCAAAGATAAAGCGCAACCGGCGCTGGGCAATCCGGCGCTGTGGCAAGCCGCGCGCTGGCTGGTGGATTACCACTCTATCTCGCAAGATCTGCTGAAAGGCCAGTACCGCATTCATCAAAGCTTCCTGCCACAGGGCTTTGATGGCGCGCTGGAGGATCAGCCTTTCCATTACGATGTGGCGAAAGCCAAAGAGATTTTAGCCAAAGGCGGCATCAAGCCAGGCACGAAGTTTGCGCTGACGGTGATCAATCAGCCGCCTTACATTGATGTGGCGCAGGCGCTGCAGGCCAGCTTTGCCAAGGCGGATGTGCAGATTGAGCTGCAGCCGGTGGCGGAGTCAGAACTGTGGAGCAAAATGCGCGGCCGCGATTTCCAGTCGATCTTTATCTATTGGGGTGCGGACTATGTCGATCCCAACACCAATGCCAGCGCCTTCGCCTATAACGTGCCGGGCGGCTCCAAAACCCTGGCGTGGCGCGTTGGCTGGGATATTCCGGAGCTCAGTGCCAAAACCCGTGCGGCAGCCGGTGAAAGCGATGCGGCTAAACGTCGTGCGTTATATACCGATTTGCAAAAAACCGTGCAGCAGAATTCCCCGTTTGTGGTAACGCTGCAGGGCGCGCAGCAGGTCGCGGTGCGCAAGAACGTTAATCATGTGCAGCAAGGGATTGGCGTGAGTTTGCTGTTTTTTGATACGGTGCAGAAATAATTTAGATCGTGCTGCCATTCTCTTTCTCGGTCCGTGTGTGCTGGCTGTCCCCCTCCTCGGTCCTCCCCCATAAATGGGGGAGGAAGACGCTGCCATATGTGAGTGCTGAAGCAGCATGTGGCAGCGTCTCCTTCCCCCGCTAGCGGGGGAAGGCCGGGATGGGGGACAGCCAGCACAACTTTTTTCGGCACAATCCTCCTCCCTCCTCGCGCGCCGCTTGCTATCCTTTCTGGCATAACCTATTGCCTGAGAGCGAAATAATCATGACCACTCCGTTGCTGATTGCCCAAACGCCCGACGTTCAACTGCATCTCCTCTCCAACATGGCGAACCGCCACGGCTTGATCACTGGCGCCACCGGCACCGGCAAAACCGTGACGCTGCAAAAGCTGGCGGAATCCTTCTCCGACATCGGCGTGCCGGTGTTTATGGCGGATGTGAAAGGCGATCTCACCGGTATTTCCGCTGCAGGCGAAGGCTCTGAAAAACTGCTGGCGCGTCTGACGAAGATCGGCGTTACCGACTGGCAGGCGCAGAAAAATCCGGTGATGGTGTGGGATATTTTTGGCCAGCAGGGGCATCCGGTGCGTGCGACGGTGTCCGATCTCGGCCCGCTGCTGCTGGCACGTCTGCTCAATCTCAACGACGTGCAATCCGGCGTACTGCAGATCATCTTCCGCATCGCCGACGATCAAGGCTTGTTGCTGCTGGACTTCAAAGATCTGCGCGCCATGACGCAGTACATCGGCGACAACGCCAAGGCATTTCAGACGCAATACGGCAACATCAACAGCGCGTCGGTGGGGGCGATTCAGCGCGGCTTGCTGGCGCTGGAACAGCAAGGGGCCGAGCACTTCTTTGGCGAACCCATGCTGGATATCCGCGACTGGATGCGCTGCGACAGCAACGGTAAAGGCTTTATCAATATCCTCTCGGCGGAAAAGCTCTATCAAATGCCAAAACTCTACGCCACCAGCCTGCTGTGGTTGCTGGCCGAGCTGTATGAGCAGTTACCGGAAGCGGGCGATCTCGACAAGCCAAAAATGGTGTTCTTCTTCGACGAAGCGCACCTGCTGTTTACCGATGCGCCGCCGGTGCTGTTGGAGAAGGTCGAGCAGGTGATTCGCCTGATCCGCTCCAAGGGCGTTGGCGTCTATTTCGTCACGCAGAATCCTGGCGATATTCCCGACAACGTGCTGGGACAGCTCGGCAACCGCGTGCAGCACGCACTGCGTGCCTTTACGCCGAAAGACCAGAAAGCAGTGAAAAGCGCCGCTGAAACCATGCGCGCCAATCCAGACTTTGATACCGTTGAGGCGATTCAGGCGCTCGGCACCGGCGAAGCGCTAATCTCCTTCCTTGATGAAAAAGGCAGTCCCTCGATGGTGCAGCGTGCGATGGTGATTGCACCCGGCTCGCGCATGGGCCCGGTGAGTCTGGATGAACGTAACAGCCTGATCAACAACTCGCCGCTGTATGGCAAATACGATACTGAAGTGGATCGTGAATCCGCCTTCGAAATGTTGCAAAAAGGCGTGCAGGTCGCGACGCAGCAAGCCAACGCGCCAGAAGCCAAAGGTAATAGCGTCGATGTCGATGGCGGCATTCTCGGCGGCCTGAAGGACATTCTGTTCGGCACCACCGGTCCGCGCGGTGGCAAGCGCGATGGCGTAGTGCAAAGCGTGGCGAAAAGCGCTGCACGTCAGGTTACCAATCAGATCATTCGCGGTGTGCTCGGCAGTTTATTGGGCGGCCGTCGTCGTTAAAAAAGGATTTATGGATAAATATCAACAACTCAAACGCAGCAAACGTCTGGCGCTGTCGCTGCTGGTGATTGCCGCCGCGACTTTTGTCGTAACACTGTTTCTGCCGCCTAATTTTTGGGTGCTGGGAGTAAAGGCGATTGCTGAAGCGGCGATGGTCGGGGCCTTAGCCGACTGGTTCGCCGTGGTGGCGCTGTTCCGGCGCGTGCCGGTGCCGTTTATCTCACGTCATACGGCGATTATTCCGCGTAACAAAGATCGTATTGGAGAGAATCTTGGTCGCTTCGTGCAAGAGAAATTCCTCGATACCGATTCGCTACTGGCGCTGATTCGCCGCCACGATCCGTCGCAAATGTTGGCACAGTGGCTGAACACGCCGGGCAACGCCGATCGCATTGGTCGTCATCTGCTGCAGGTAATGCGCGGCTTTCTCGATCTCACTGACGACCAACGCATTCAGCGCTTTTTACGCCGCGCAGTGCATCGCGCGCTGGATAAAGTTGATCTTACCCAATCCAGCGCACTGCTGTTGGATAGCCTGACCAAAAACAATCGTCATCAGGAGTTGCTCGATGCCGCGGTGCAACAGCTGCTGCGCCTGCTGCACAAGCCCGGCACGCGCGAGTTTATCGCCGCGCAGATTGTGCGCTGGCTGAAACGCGAACATCCGATTAAAGCCAAAATGCTGCCGACTGAATGGCTGGGCGAGCACAGCGCCGATTTGGTGGCGAATGCGGTGGATTCAATTCTCGACCAGGTGGCGCTCGATCAGGGACATGAGCTGCGTCTGGGCTTCGACCGTGCGGTGCAGCGGCTGATTGAGCGACTGAAAACCGATCCGGAAATGGCGGAACGCGCCGAAGGCATCAAGAACTGGCTGAAGGAGGATGAGTCTTTCAATCGTTATATCGGCGAACTGTGGCAGGATTTACGTGGCTGGCTGAAAGACGATTTGAACAGTGAGGATTCACGGGTGCAGGAGCGCGTCAGACTGGCCGCGCTGTGGCTGGGTGAAACCCTGGCTGCCGATGAGGCGTTACGCGCCTCAATGAATCAACATCTGGAAGATGCGGCACGCAGCGTGGCACCGGAGTTCGCCACCTTCCTGACGCGCCATATCAGCGACACCGTGAAAAGCTGGGATGCGCGCGATATGTCACAGCAAATCGAGCTGAATATAGGTCGCGATCTGCAGTTCATCCGCATTAACGGTACGCTGGTGGGCGGCACCATTGGCCTGATTTTGTATTTGTTGTCGCAGTTGCCAGGATGGGTTCAGCAGTTGCAGTGAGGGGACGTCAGAAAAGGCGATTTTACTGAAGAGGATGGGCCAGCATCGAGGCTGGCCCATGACAATTACCGGCGTTTCATCAGCAGGAACAAGCTGATGGCGAAGAACGCGCCGCTCGGCAAAATCGCGCCTAATATCGGCGGTAAACCGTAGACCAGGCTTAACGGGCCAAAGATCTGATCTAGCACGTAGAACAGGAAGCCAAAGCTAATCCCCGTTACCACGCGCACGCCCATTGAGACGCTACGCAGCGGACCAAAGATAAACGACAGCGCCATCAGCATCATCACCGCTACCGACAGCGGCTGGAAGATTTTGCTCCACATATTCAGCAGGTAACGTCCCGAAACCTGGCCGCTCTGCTTAAGGTATTTGCTGTAGTTATACAGGCCACTGATCGACAAAGCGTCTGGATCCAGCGCCACCACGCCGAGCTTATCTGGCGTGAGGTTGGTTTTCCATTCGCCGCTCAGGCTCTGTGAACCGGTGATTTGTTTGGCATCTTGCAGGTTAGATTCATCTACCTGCGATAACACCCACAGCTTCTTATCGGCGTTCCAGGTCGCAGTCGCCGCGTAACGTACGCTCAGCAAACGGCGCTGGTCGCTGAAATTATAGATGCTGACACCATCAATCTCGTTATCGCCTTTGATGCGCTCGATGTAGATGAAGTTGTTACCGTCCTTCGCCCACAGACCGTTTTGCGTGGAGACCAGCGAGCCGCCGTACAGCTGTTGCGCACGATAGTTACGCGCCATCTGCTCACCCTGCGGCGCAACGAACTCGCCCACCGCCATGGTTAATAGCACCAGCGGAATGGCGGTTTTCATTACCGCCAGCGCCACCTGCATGCGAGTAAAGCCCGATGCCTGCATCACCACCAGCTCACTGCGCTGCGCCAGCGTACCCAAACCGAGTAACGCGCCCAACAGCGCCGCCATCGGGAAGAAGATTTCGATATCTTTCGGTACGCTGAGCAGCGTGTAGTAACCGGCGTCCAGTGCGGTATACGCGCCCTGCCCGGTTTTACGCAGCTGATCCACGAACTTAATGATGCCTGACAACGACACCAGCATGAACAGCGTCAGCATGATGGTGTTGAAGATAGTTTTGCCGATATAGCGGTCAAGAACCTTAAACATCAGACCGATCCTCCACGGCTAAAACGCGCACGGATGCGACGCATCGGCACGGTATCCCATAGGTTCAGCAGCACCGCCAGTGCCAGATAGGCGAAGTTCACTACCCACATCCAGATGGCAGGGTCGAACCGGCCTTTCGCTGCGTTGGAACGCAGAGAACTCTGTAGCAAGAAGAAGATCAGATACAGCAGCATGGCGGGCAACATTGAGAGCACGCGCCCCTGACGCGGGTTCACCACGCTAAGCGGCACCACCATTAACGCCATCACCAGCACCGCAAAGATCAGCGTCAAACGCCAGTGGAATTCTGCCTGGAACTGCGGCGTCTTGTTTTGCAGCAACGCGCTAATATCCGCCTGGTCGGCATCGTTCGGATCCAGCGTGGCTTCTTTGTAGCCCACCAGCGCTTGATAGTTCACAAAGTCCGTAATGCGGAAATCGCGGAGCAAGGCGGTACCTTCAAAGCGCGTGCCTTTATCCAGCGTGACCACCTGCGAGCCATCTTTACGCTGCTCCATGTGACCGCTGTCTGCCAGCACCACCGAGGGACGCGCGTTGCCTTTCGGACGCAGCTGCGCCAGGAACACGTTGCCGAAGGTATTGCCTTTCACGTTTTCGACAAACAGCACCGCGTTGCCGTCACTGGACGTCTGGAACTGTCCAGCCGCCAGCGCTGCCGCACCCGGATTCGCTTTGGCGTTTTGCGTCACTTCTTGCTGATAACGCGACGACCACGGCCCTAACCAGATGACATTGACCGCCGCCACCAGCGAGGTGAACAGCATCAGGATCATCGCGGCTTTAATGAGCACGCTTTTACCCAGGCCGCAGGCATGCATCACCGTGATTTCACTTTCGGTGTACAGCCGCCCAAGGGTCATTAAAATCGCCAGAAATAGGCTTAGGGGCAGGATAAGTTGTGCCATTTCAGGCACGCCAAGTCCTAACAATGTCAGAACTAAGTTTGTTGGGATCTCGCCATCCACCGCAGCTCCCAAAATCCGCACTAACTTCTGACAAAAGAAGATCAGTAGCAGGATGAAGAGGATAGCCAGCTGGCTTTTGAGCGTTTCCCGAACCAGATATCTAATGATGATCACGCTTAGTACGCCTGTGATAACTTGTCTTTTTGCAGGAAAATCGCTAGTTTCAACGCTTATCAGCCATTTTTCTTCATCAATGGCCGTCATCGTAGCTAAAATAGTATGACGAACGCGTTAGCGTGGTGAAAAAACAACATATTGTCACCACAACTCATTATGACTACCGGCGCTGAATTGTCATGGCGTCGCAACAAATTAATGGGTTACGAACGCGCTACATTCTAACGACAGCTAAGGCCGTTGTCTTTAAGATTCAGGAGAGTGCATGGAGTTCAGTGTAAAAAGCGGTAGCCCGGAAAAACAGCGTAGCGCCTGCATTGTTGTTGGCGTTTTCGAACCGCGCCGTTTGTCACCCATTGCTGAGCAGTTAGATAAGATCAGCGATGGCTACATCAGCGCCCTGCTGCGCCGCGGTGAACTGGAAGGAAAAGTGGGCCAAACGCTGCTGCTGCACCATGTGCCAAATATCCTCTCCGAACGCATCCTGCTGATCGGCTGCGGTAAAGAGCGCGAGCTGGATGAGCGCCAGTACAAGCAGGTGATTCAGAAGACGATCAATACGCTGAATGACACCGGTTCGATGGAAGCGGTGTGCTTCCTGACAGAACTGCACGTAAAAGGCCGCAATACCTACTGGAAAGTGCGCCAGGCGGTCGAAACCTCGAAAGAAGCGCTCTACAACTTTGATCAGCTGAAAAGCAACAAAGTTGAACCGCGCCGTCCACTGCGCAAGCTGGTGTTCAACGTGCCAACCCGTCGTGAACTGACCAGCGGCGAGCGCGCCATTCAGCACGGTTTGGCCGTGGCTGCAGGCGTGAAAGCGGCCAAAGATCTCAGCAATATGCCGCCAAACATCTGTAACGCCGCCTACCTGGCGTCACAGGCGCGTCAGTTGGCGGATGCGTACAGCAAAAATGTCACCACGCGCGTCATCGGCGAACAGCAGATGAAAGAGCTGGGCATGAACGCGTATCTGGCGGTCGGAGCCGGTTCACATAATGAATCGCTGATGTCGGTGATTGAGTACAAAGGCAATAACGATCCCGAAGCGCGCCCCATCGTGCTGGTGGGGAAAGGCTTAACCTTCGATTCCGGCGGTATTTCGATTAAACCAGCCGAAGCGATGGATGAGATGAAGTACGACATGTGCGGCGCGGCCTCGGTGTACGGCGTGATGCGCATGGTGGCAGAATTGAATCTGCCGCTGAATGTCGTCGGCGTGCTGGTAGGCTGTGAAAACATGGCAGACGGCAAAGCAATGCGTCCGGGTGACGTGTTAACCACTATGTCCGGCCAAACCGTGGAAGTGCTGAATACCGATGCTGAAGGCCGACTGGTGCTGTGCGATGCGCTGACCTATGTCGAGCGTTTCGAGCCAGAAGTGGTGATTGACGTCGCAACGCTGACCGGTGCCTGCGTGATTGCGCTGGGCCATCATGTCAGCGGTTTGATGTCGAACCACAATCCGCTGGCGCACGAGCTGATCAGCGCGTCTGAGCAATCAGGCGATCGTGCCTGGCGTCTGCCGATGGCGGATGAGTATCAGGAACAGCTGGAATCCAATTTTGCCGATATGGCAAACATTGGCGGCCGTCCTGGCGGCGCGATTACCGCAGCCTGCTTCCTGGCGCGCTTTGCACGTAAGTTCAACTGGGCGCACCTGGATATCGCCGGTACCGCATGGCGTTCAGGTAAAGCCAAAGGCGCAACCGGTCGTCCGGTGCCGCTGCTGTCGCAGTTCCTGCTGAACCGTGCTGGACTGAACGGCGACGATTGATTTGGTGATGGCTGTCCCCCTCCTCGGTCCTCCCCCACAAGTGGGGGAGGAAGATGCTGCCCTATGTGAGTTGTGAAGTTGCATGTAGCAGCATCTCCTTCCCCCATTTATGGGGGAAGGCGGGGATGGGGGACAGCGAGCCCCCCTCTCATCCAAAGGATCCCATGAAAAACGCCACTTTCTATGTGATGGAGTCTGAGAGCGCAGGCGACGGCTTAACCGCCATCGAAGCCCTGGTATGCTCTCTTGCCGAAACACGCTGGCGTGACGGCAAACGCATTCTGATTGCCTGCGAAAATGAAGAACAAGCCAATCGGCTGGATGAAGCACTCTGGCAGTTGCCGGCTAACGCCTTTGTGCCGCACAATCTGGCCGGCGAAGGCCCGCGCTATGGCGCACCGGTTGAACTGGCCTGGCCGCAGCGCCGTGGCAGTTCGCCGCGCGATCTGTTGATCAGCCTGCTGCCACAGTTCGCAGATTTTGCTACTGCTTTCCATGAAGTGATAGACTTCGTACCTTATGAAGAATCCCTAAAACAACTGGCGCGCGATCGCTATAAAGCCTATCGCAGCGTTGGTTTCCAATTGAATACGGCGACGCCACCCTCGCCGCAAACGACAGTGTAGAAATGGAAAAGACATATAACCCGCAAGATATCGAGCAGCCGCTCTACGAGCACTGGGAACAGCAGGGCTACTTTAAACCGAATGGCGACACCAGCCAGGAAAGCTTTTGCATCATGATCCCGCCGCCGAACGTCACCGGCAGCTTGCATATGGGTCACGCTTTCCAGCAAACCATCATGGACACCATGGTGCGTTACCAGCGTATGCAGGGCAAAAACACCCTGTGGCAGGCCGGTACCGATCACGCCGGTATCGCCACGCAGATGGTCGTTGAGCGTAAGATCGCCGCTGAAGAGGGCAAAACACGCCAGGATTACGGTCGCGATGCGTTCATCGACAAAATCTGGCAGTGGAAAGCGGAATCCGGCGGCACCATTACCCGCCAGATGCGCCGTCTCGGCAACTCAGTTGACTGGGAGCGCGAGCGCTTCACTATGGATGACGGTCTGTCCAACGCGGTGCGCGAAGTGTTTGTCCGCCTGTACAAAGAGAACCTGATTTACCGTGGCAAACGCCTGGTAAACTGGGATCCAAAACTGCGTACTGCCATCTCCGATCTGGAAGTGGAAAACCGCGAGAGCAAAGGCTCGATGTGGCATATCCGCTATCCGCTGGCTGACGGTGTGAAAACCGCGGAAGGCAAAGATTATCTGGTGGTGGCGACCACCCGTCCGGAAACCCTGTTGGGCGATACCGGCGTCGCGGTTAACCCGGAAGATCCGCGCTACAAAGATTTGATCGGCAAAGAAGTGATCCTGCCGCTGGTGAACCGTCGTATTCCGATCGTTGGCGATGAACACGCCGATATGGAAAAAGGCACCGGCTGCGTGAAAATCACGCCAGCGCATGACTTCAATGACTACGAAGTCGGTCGTCGTCACAAGCTGCCAATGATCAACATTCTGACCTTCGATGGCGATATCCGCGAGCGCGCGGAAGTGTTCGATACTAATGGCGAAGTGAGCGACGAGTGTGCCGACGATATCCCAGCACAGTTCCAGAAAATGGAGCGTTTTGCTGCGCGTAAAGCGATTGTCGCTGCCGTCGACGAAATCGGCCTGCTGGAAGAGATCAAACCGCACGACCTGACCGTTCCTTACGGTGATCGCGGCGGCGTGGTGATTGAACCAATGCTGACTGATCAATGGTATGTGCGCACCGCCCCGCTGGCGAAAGTTGCGGTTGAAGCGGTTGAGAATGGCGACATCCAGTTCGTGCCAAAACAGTACGAAAACATGTACTTCTCGTGGATGCGAGACATTCAGGATTGGTGTATTTCGCGTCAGCTGTGGTGGGGACACCGCATTCCGGCGTGGTACGACAACGACGGCAACGTCTACGTTGGCCGCACCGAAGACGAAGTGCGTCAGGAAAACCATCTGGCCGCCGACGTTGCGCTGCGCCAGGATGACGACGTCCTGGATACCTGGTTCTCATCCGGTCTGTGGACGTTCTCTACTCTTGGCTGGCCAGAGAACACCGATGCGCTGCGTACTTTCCATCCTACTAGCGTGTTGGTGAGCGGCTTCGACATTATCTTCTTCTGGATTGCGCGCATGATCATGCTGACCATGCACTTCATCAAAGATGAAAACGGCAAGCCGCAGGTACCGTTTAAAACCGTCTATATGACCGGTTTGATCCGCGATGAAGAAGGCCAGAAGATGTCCAAGTCGAAAGGCAACGTCATCGATCCCCTGGATATGATTGACGGTATTTCGCTGGAAGATCTGCTGGAGAAGCGTACCGGCAACATGATGCAGCCGCAGCTGGCTGAGAAGATCCGCAAACGTACCGAGAAGCAGTTCCCGGACGGCATCGTGCCATCAGGTACCGATGCGCTGCGCTTTACCCTCGCCGCGCTGGCTTCTACCGGTCGTGACATCAACTGGGACATGAAGCGCCTTGAAGGCTACCGCAACTTCTGTAACAAGCTGTGGAACGCCAGCCGCTTCGTGCTGATGAACACCGAAGAGCAGGATTGCGGACAAAACGGCGGCGAAATGAAGCTGTCGCTGGCTGATCGCTGGATTCTGAGCGAATTCAACCGCAGCGTGAAGGCGTATCGTGAAGCGCTGGATAGCTATCGCTTTGATATTGCTGCCAATATTCTTTACGATTTCACCTGGAACCAGTTCTGTGACTGGTATCTGGAGCTGACGAAGCCGGTCATGACCAGCGGTAGCGAAGCGGAACTGCGCGGCACGCGTAATACGCTGGTCACCGTGCTGGAAGCGCTGCTGCGTCTGGCGCACCCGATTATTCCTTACATCACCGAAACCATCTGGCAGCGTGTGAAAGGCCTGAAAAACATCGATCACGATACCATTATGCTGCAGCCGTTCCCGCAGTATGAAGCGGCGAAGGAAGATGCCGAGGCGCAAGCTGATATCGAGTGGATGAAACAGGCGATCGTCGCGGTACGTAATATTCGCGCTGAGATGAACATCGCGCCAAGTAAGCCGCTCGATGTGCTGCTGCGTGACTGCTCGGCTGCGGCGCAGCGTCGCGTGGAAGAGAACCGTACTTTCCTGGCGCGTCTGGCGCGTCTGGCAAGCCTGACCATTCTGCCTGCGGGCGAGAAAGGCCCGGTTTCGGTGACGAAGATTGTTGAAGGCGCTGAGTTGCTGCTCCCAATGGCGGATCTGGTGAACAAAGAAGCCGAGCTGGAGCGTCTGGCGAAAGAGCTGGTAAAACTCGATGTGGAAATCGAGAAGATCCAGACCAAGCTGGCCAACGAAGGCTTTGTGTCACGTGCACCGGAAGCGGTTGTTGCCAAAGAGCGTGAGCGCGTAGCCGAGCTTGAGCAATCTAAAGCAAAACTGTTTGAACAGCAGGGCGTGATTGCGGCATTGTAAGCGCTTCAGTCCAACTGCTTAATCGAAGCCGGGCACTGCCCGGCTTTTTTATACCGGAAGATAATGATGACCACCGACGCCCCCATCAATTTAAAGGTGCGCCCGATTACAGCCGCCGATAATCCGCTGATCGCGCAGGTAATCCGCGATGTGTCAGCTGAATTTGGGCTGACGGCGGACAAAGGTTACACCGTGTCCGATCCCAATCTGGATCGCCTGTTCGAACTGTACAGTGAAGCCAATAGCGCCTACTGGATTGTTGAACATGAAGGCGTAGTGGTGGGCGGCGGCGGCGTTGCTCCGTTGGCTTGTAGCGCACCGGATATTTGCGAGCTGCAGAAAATGTATTTCCTGCCGCAGGTGCGTGGCTTAGGTCTGGCGCGCGATCTGGCGCTGCGCGCCATGGAACATGCTCGTCAAAAGGGGTTTCGCCGCTGTTATCTGGAAACCACCGGCAGCCTGACGCGCGCGATTAAATTATATGAGTCGTTGGGCTTTGAGCTGATTGACAGCGCGATGGGCTGTACCGGGCACGTGGATTGCGAAGTGCGGATGTTGAAGGTGTTGTGATTTGATGTGCTCGCTGTGATGTGCTCGCTGTCCCCCTCCTCGGTCCTCCCCCATAAATGGGGGAGGAAGAGCTGCTATATGTGGGTTGGGAGCTGCATGTGGCAGAATCTCCTTCCCCCGCAAGCGGGGGAAGGCCGGGATGGGGACTGCGAGCACATATCTAAATCGAAGGCACACCGCTATGAAAACGCAATTCGCCATCCGGCTCGCTGATTAAGCGCGCTTCTGTCGCACCAAACGCCTGTACGCGTGGCGCAATGTCCTTCGGCGAAATCTGCTGCGCCAGCTTCAGATAATCCTGGTAATGACGCGCTTCCGATCGCAACAGCGAAATGTAGAACTTCTCCAGCTGCTCATCCAGATACGGCGCCAGGCTGGCAAAACGTTCGCAGGATCGCGCTTCGATGTACGCTCCGCAAATCAACTTATCCACCAGCGCATCTGGCTCATACGTGGCGATTTCACGGATCAGCCCTTTGGCATAACGGCTGGCGGTGATTTTACGATAGGGCAAACCGCGCGACTGCATGATTTCCCACACCTGATAAAAGTGATGCAACTCTTCTTTGATCAGCAGCACCATCATCTCTACCAAATCGTCGGCCCACGGCAGCTCATTGCGAACAATGATACTTTTGGTCAGATTTTTGTGGGCGTTGATAAAGTTGCTGTCCGGTTCATCGCGGTAGATAAAATCTTCATACGGCTTAAGCCACGCCAGAATGGCATCGCCACTCGGCTTATCCGCCACGTATTTACGGATGATAAACACCGCGGTTTGCGCGGCCTTCAATTCGCAAACCATATGATCGGTGAGCAGCAGCGTCAGATTTTCCGGCTTGCGCGCTTCATCAATCCACGCGTGCGGCGTGCGGCAATGCAGGAATTGATAGATCGGTTCTAATAGCGGAGCGTAATTCATGGGCAATCTTTTGTCTTACGGGGAGAAGGAATCGGGGCGGCGAGCGCCGCCCGTTAAGGAAGGCTTAGTGGCGTACACCGTTGTCTTCTTCGTCGTCGATGAATTCGCCATCGTCGTCTTCATCTTCGGCATCGGGATCTTCAAAGTAGGTGCCCCAACCGTCGTAATCGACGTTGTAGCTGCCCGCCAGATTCACCAACTGCTCAACCTGCGCGTCAATCAGCTCCGGCTTCAGCGCGCCTTCGCTCAGGATATCAACGCACATCACTGTGCTGCCGTCTTCGAGCTCCAGCTCCTCTGGCTCGCTCACTTCATAGCCCAGCTTGAAGGCATCAACCGCCACCTTCTCCAGCGAGTCGAAATTGTTGCAGGAGAGATGATGCTCGATAGTGTAAAGCGCATCGGGATCGCTGCCGTCTTCCAGCAGCTCTTCAATGATCAGTCGCGTCTCTTCGCGCTGTTCTTCCAGCAATGCTTCATATGCCATGGGTGTGTCCTCAAAATATTCGGCTGAATAAGATTATTTTCCCACACTGCCTCGCGCGCCACTACACAAAACAACAAGTTTCTTAACGCTGGGGTTGAAAATGCATATTCATACGGTTAGATTGAATTTTAATTCATTTCATGTGGGCAACTGGAGCGCTGTATGAGTCAGCTGTATCAAAGACATTTCCTGAGATTGCTGGATTTCACCCCGGCCGAAATCGATTCTCTGCTGAGTCTGGCAGGTGAATTAAAACACGCAAAGAAAAATGCCGGCGAAACGCAGTACCTGAAAGGCAAAAACATCGCGCTCATCTTCGAAAAAGACTCGACTCGTACCCGATGCTCTTTCGAAGTTGCCGCTTACGATCAGGGCGCTAACGTCACCTATCTCGGCCCGAGCGGCAGCCAAATCGGCCATAAAGAGTCGATGAAAGACACCGCTCGTGTGCTGGGCCGCATGTATGACGGCATTCAATATCGCGGCTACGGTCAGGAACTGGTGGAAACCTTAGCGGAGTTCGCTGGCGTGCCGGTGTGGAACGGCCTGACCACCGAATTTCACCCTACGCAGCTGCTGGCCGATCTGTTGACCATGCAGGAACATCTGCCCGGCAAATCGCTGAATCAAATGACGCTGGTGTATGTGGGCGATGCGCGCAACAACATGGGCAACAGCATGCTGGAAGCTGCAGCGCTAGTGGGGCTGGATCTGCGTCTGGTTGCACCGAAAGGCTGCTGGCCAGAAGCTGAATTAGTAGAACAATGCCGCGTGGCCGCGCAGCAAACCGGCGGCAAAATCACGCTGACCGAAGATATCGCCGAAGGCGTGCAAGGTGCCGACTTCATCTACACTGATGTATGGGTGTCAATGGGCGAAGCCAAATCGGTGTGGGAAGATCGCATCGCCCTGCTGCGTCCTTATCAGGTGAATAGCGCGATGCTGGCCCTGACCGGTAACCCGCAGGTGAAATTCCTGCACTGTCTGCCGGCTTTCCATGACGATAAAACCACGCTCGGCCGCCAGATGGCTGAACAGTATGGTTTGCACGATGGCATGGAAGTGAGCAATGAAGTGTTTGAATCGGCACACAGCATCGTGTTCGATCAGGCAGAAAACCGCATGCACACCATTAAAGCGGTGATGGTCGCCACCTTAGGTAAGCGATAAATATAGCGAAGCAAACGTTTACCTCGCGCGCGATATTTGCTTGCTGCAAATCAGTGAATGCGTATAATGCGGCCCAATTTGCCGGAGGAAACATGCAACAGCGCAGCGCACAATTTGACGCTCAACGACGCCTGACAGCGGGCGGCGCACCTGTTTCTTTCCGTCATCAATCGATCGTAAAAAAAGCCCCTTAAGCAGGGGCTTTTTTTTGTCCGCAATCCGGCAGCGCAGAGGAGAACGCTATGGCCAACCCGCTATATCGCAAGCACATCATTTCCATTAACGATCTCAACCGCGACGAGCTGGAGCTGGTGCTGCATACCGCCGCCCAGCTGAAAGCCCATCCCCAGCCGGAGTTGCTGAAGCATAACGTTATCGCCAGCTGCTTCTTTGAAGCCTCAACGCGCACGCGCTTGTCGTTTGAAACGGCGATGCATCGTCTCGGTGCGTCGGTGGTGGGGTTCGCTGATGGCAGCAACACTTCGCTTGGCAAGAAAGGCGAAACCCTCGCCGATACCATTTCGGTGATTGGTACCTACGTGGATGCCATCGTGATGCGTCATCCGCAGGAAGGCGCGGCGCGTCTGGCGACCGAATTTTCCGGCGGCGTTCCGATACTTAATGCCGGTGACGGCGCGAACCAGCATCCGACGCAAACGCTGCTCGATCTCTTCACCATCCGCGAAACGCAACATCGCCTCGATAACCTGAATGTGGCGATGGTCGGCGATCTGAAATATGGCCGTACCGTGCATTCACTGACGCAGGCGCTGGCGAAATTTGACGGCAACCGTTTCTTCTTTATCGCGCCCGATGCGCTGGCGATGCCGTCGTACATCACCGATATGCTGGATGAGCAGAATATTGCCTGGTCGCGCCATGACACCATTGAAGAAGTGATGCCACAACTCGACATTCTCTACATGACGCGCGTGCAGAAAGAGCGCCTCGATCCGTCGGAATATGCCAACGTCAAAGCGCAATTCATCCTGCGCGCCGCCGATTTAGCGGGTGCGCGCGACAACATGAAAGTGCTGCATCCGCTGCCACGCATCGACGAGATCACCACCGACGTGGATAGCACGCCGCATGCCTGGTATTTCCAGCAGGCCGGTAACGGCATCTTCGCCCGCCAGGCACTGCTGGCACTGGTACTGAATAGCGAACTGGCCCTGTAAGGAGCAACCCGATGACTCACGATAATAAATTGCAGGTTGAAGCCATCAAGCGCGGCACGGTGATTGACCATATCCCGGCGCAGGTTGGCTTTAAATTACTGTCCCTGTTTCGCCTGACCGAAACCGATCAGCGCATCACCATCGGCCTCAATTTGCCCTCGGGTGAAATGGGGCGCAAGGATCTGATCAAAATCGAGAATACCTTCCTGACAGACGATCAGATCAACCAGCTAGCGGTGTATGCGCCGCTCGCCACGGTGAACCGTATTGACGACTACGAAGTGGTGGCGAAGATCGCCCCAACCTTGCCGGATCGTATCGACCGCGTGCTGACCTGCCCGAACAGTAACTGCATCAGCCGTAACGAGCCGGTATTTACCAGCTTTGCGGTGAAAAAGCGCGAAGATGATGTGCATCTGAAGTGCAAATATTGCGAGAAAGAGTTCGCGCGCCACGTGGTGCTTGGTCACTGGTAATCGCCCACGTCGTCCCTATAATGGGACGATTCATTTCGCGGCGGACAACGGTCGGCCGCGCACTTCTAAGGAGAAACAATGTCTCGCGAAATCAGTACTTCAAACGCACCCGCAGCGATTGGCCCTTACGTACAGGGCGTGGATCTCGGCAGCATGATCATCACCTCTGGCCAGATTCCGGTTAATCCTGCTACCGGCGCCGTGGCCGACGATGTGTCTGCTCAGGCGCGTCAGTCACTGGAAAATGTGCAGGCGATTGTGGAAGCTGCAGGCCTGAAAGTGGGCGACATTGTGAAAACTACCGTGTTCGTCAAAGATCTGAATGATTTCGCCACGGTAAACGCGACTTATGAAGCGTTCTTTACCGAGCATAACGCCAGCTTCCCGGCGCGCTCCTGTGTGGAAGTGGCGCGTCTGCCGAAAGATGTGAAGATTGAGATCGAGGCGATCGCGGTACGTCGTTGATTTAGTAGGGCTGACTGTCACTTTCTGACCGGTGCTGGCTGTCCCCCTCCTCGGTCCTCCCCCATAAATGGAGGAGGAAGATGCTGCCATATGTGAGTTATGAAGCTGCATGTGGCAGCATCTCCTTCCCCCGCTTGCGGGGGAAGGCCGGGATGGGGGACAACGAGCACAATCCTATTTAAACGATCGCAGCAACTTCTCCAGCGGCCTCACCAATGCCAGCACCGTTTCATCCTGCACCTGCGCTGCGGCATCCAATTGTGCATGCATCTGCGCCACCTCCCCCGCCCCGTAAGCCTGATTCCGCTCCAGTGCGTTAACCAAATCCAGCCCCATACGACTGAGTTGCGCCACTTGCTGTACCTGCTGCTGTAACGGCTTGAGCTGATAATTGCCCAGAATCAGCGGCATCACCGCATCGCTGTTATTCTGCCAGCGCTGCAGTTGCTGGCGGATAGCATGTGCCGCCGCGTGATCGGCACGATTGGCAATCAGTCGATCAATCTGCTTGTCCAGCAAACGCACCGCGTTGCTCTCGGCAGGCAACACATCCGCTAACCTATTCAGCGGCTCAAAATAGTCGTAATGTCCTGCCTGGAATTTCAGGTGCTGACGCGTGTAATACTGCGCCGGCTCTAACACTTCGGCCAACACACGCAGCGGCGTGATGTCGCTGCTATTCGCCAGCCGCATCATCTGCACTTCAGCCTGTTGATGCTGCTGCAAGCCCACCGAAATGGTGCCCCAGCGATCCACCGCGCTCAGGCGTTGATACATGTTGTCGCTGTCGGTGACATCCTGCGCGGACCATAAACGCTCGGCCACCACAAAAGCGCGCGGCCACAAACGTGTGTCGATCACCCGGCTGTTGACGTTCTCCGCCCACAGTGCCGCTTCGCCGCCAATCAGGTTATTTTTCATCTGCTCTGGCGTGGGCAGCGATGGCGCAATGCCTTTTGGCACCTGCGCCAGCTTGCTGCCTTCGGTGGGATAGCGCACGTTGCCCACCAGCATATATCCGGTCAATTTGTCTTGCGTCAGCGTCACCATCGGCTGAAAAGGCCCCATCCACGTATCGACGCTGAACGTCAGCTGCGTCGGCGAAAGCCAGCGCACATCGCTGACCATGCGGCGCGCTTTACCGCTGAAATCAATAAAACCGCGCCAGCCATTTTTGCCTTCAATCAGCGTAAAGCTGCCTTTGAGCGCACTGCCTTTCAGGCGTGGCATGGTGAACTGCCAGCTCTGCGTCTGTTCGCCGGATTGCACCTGATCCGCGCCGTTGAGGCCTTGCGGCCAGGGTTCATTACGGTAGTGATAAGCGGCGGTCTGCGGCTGATCGAGATAGAAACCGGTGGAGAGAATGCCGCGGAAATCATTTTTCGCCACGGTACCAAGCGCATCCTGCCCCTGCCAGGATTGGATCAAAATGCTCTTCGGCAGGTCCGGATGGTAAACCTCATCCCAACCGATCATGCGACGCTGGTGCGCTTCAAGAATTTTCTCGACGCGCTGGTTAAACCAGGCTTGCAGCGCATGCGTGTCTTTCAGGCCATGATCGCGCATAAATTGCTGAATGCGCGTCGAATCATTCCACTGCGTGGGATCGACTTCATCGCCGCCGATGTGGATATAGGGATCCGGGAAGATCACCGTCACTTCACCCATTAAGGTGTCGATAAAGCGAAATACCGCTTCGTTGCTGGGATCGAGCAGCGGTTTAAACACGCCCCAGCCGCGCTCCATTTGATAAGGCCCCGGCGCGCTCATTAACTCTGGCATCGCCACCGCAATCGCCGATGCATGGCCCGGCAGATCGATTTCCGGCACCACGCGCACGCCGCGCTGCGTGGCATAGCGCACCACATCGCGCATCTGCTGCTGCGTATAGTACAAGCCGTCGCTGGCTTTCTCCTGCAGTTGCGGATAGTGGCTGGAGGCAAAGCGCCAACCCTGATCGTCGGTTAAGTGCCAGTGAAACACGTTCATGCGCGCGGCGGCGATGCCGTCGATTTGTCGTTTTACGGTTTCAATCGGCAGGAAGTGACGTGCCGAATCAATCAGCACCCCGCGCCACGGAAAACGCGGTTTGTCGTCAATGGTGACGTAAGGGATTTCCGTGCCATTCTCCGTATTTTCAATCAGCTGCAACACGGTTTCCATGCCGCGCATCGCACCAAAGCGTGTATTCGCTTGCAGCAAAACGCCATCGCTGTTGACGACAAGGTGATAACTTTCATCGCTGTCCGGCTGCGGAATCGGATCAACAGCCTGAGCGATCTGCACCTGAATATTGGGATGGTCGCTGGATGCGCTGGCCGGCAACAGCGGCCAGCCGGTTTGACGCGCAATGCGCGCTCGCCAGCGCGACTCTGCGCCTTCCAGATGGTCGCCGGCAATATGCAAGGTGAGCTGTGGCGTTAGCGAGTACGCGCCGCCACCGCCCGGCAGCTCAACTTTCTGCGGCCACGGCATGAGTGGTAAATCACCCGCGGGGGCGGCAAAGGCGGAAAAAGTCATGGATATACAACAGGCAAGCAACGTTCTCTGCAAAAGCATGCGGGCATCCTTGTAAATGAAACGGCGGACCAAAATGGGCAAAAGGCCCATTAAACCTGTTTCGCATTGCAAAGCAAGTAGCGACCGGCTGAAATCAAGTCGGCTTAAAACTTTTGTAGTTTAGCCGGATTAACCATTGCGCGGCTTTCAATCCTGGTCGTGGCTTCTTTGCTGTAGGTCAAACAGTGGCGAATTAATTCACGTCATAGCACCACATATAGCGGTTAAACTCCTTAAAAATATCCATATGTAGTTTCACGGAGAGAAAATGGCGACGGTGGTGATTAAGCGTGACGGTTGCAGAGTGCCGTTTGATGCGCAGCGAATTGAGGCAGCGGTACGTGCTGCCGCACAGGCGGCACAGATTGATGATGCCGCATGGTGCGCACAGGTAGCGGCGCAGGTCGGTGAGCAAATGGCCGAGCACCGCGAAGTGGATATCCGCGATATTCAGTGTGCGGTAGAAGAGACGCTGATGAGCGGACGCTGGCCACAGCTGGCGCGCACCTATATCGAATACCGTCACGATCGCGATTTGGCGCGCGAACAGCGCGGTAAACTGCATCACGCCATCCGGGGTTTAGTGGAACAAACCAATGCGGCGCTGCTCAACGAAAACGCCAATAAAGACAGCAAGGTCATTCCCACCCAACGCGACCTACTCGCCGGCATCGTCGCTAAACATTATGCCCAGCAGCAACTATTGCCGCGCGATGTGGTGCTGGCGCATGAGCGTGGCGAAATTCATTATCACGATCTCGATTATTCCCCATTTTTCCCGATGTTTAACTGCATGTTGATCGACCTGCAGGGCATGCTGACCAACGGCTTTAAAATGGGCAACGCCGAGATAGAACCGCCCAAATCGATCGCCACCGCCACGGCGGTCACCGCGCAGATTATTGCTCAGGTCGCCAGCCATATTTACGGCGGCACCACCATTAATCGCATTGATGAAGTGTTGGCTCCTTTTGTGAATCTCAGCCTGGAAAAGCACCGCACGGTGGCGCAGGAGTGGCAGATTCCTGATGCGGAAGCCTATGCGCGCGTGCGCACGGAGAAAGAGTGCTACGACGCATTTCAGTCGCTGGAATATGAAGTAAATACGCTGCACACCGCCAACGGCCAGACGCCGTTTGTCACCTTTGGTTTTGGCCTCGGCACCGATTGGGCGGCGCGCCTGATTCAGCAATCCATTCTGCGCAATCGCATCGCCGGATTGGGTAAAAATCACAAAACGGCGGTGTTTCCGAAACTGGTGTTTGCTATTCGTGAAGGCGTTAATCGGCGTCCGGGTGATGTTAACTATGACATCAAACAGCTGGCGCTGGAGTGCGCCAGCAAGCGCATGTATCCGGATATCCTTAACTACGAAAAAGTGGTTGAAGTGACCGGCTCATTTAAAACGCCAATGGGCTGTCGCAGCTTCCTTGGCGTCTACGAAGAGAACGGTGAGCAGATTCACGAAGGTCGCAACAACATTGGCGTGATCAGCCTCAATCTGCCGCGCATTGCGCTGGAAGCGCAAGGCAACGAAGCGCAGTTCTGGCAGCGGCTGGATCAACGCCTGGCGCTGGCGAAACGCGCCTTAATGACGCGCATCGCCCGGCTGGAAAAGACCAAAGCGCGCGTGGCACCCATTCTCTATATGGAAGGCGCCTGCGGTGTGCGGCTGAAGGCCGACGATGAAGTAGGATCCATTTTCCGCAATGGCCGCGCCTCGATTTCCCTCGGCTACATCGGCCTGCATGAGACGCTCAATGCGCTGAGCGGCAGCGAAGTGCATCCTTACGATGCCGATTATCTGCGTGAAAAAGGCGTGGCGATTGTGACGCATCTGCGAAACGCAGTTGATGCCTGGAAAGAAGAGACCGGCTACGGCTTCAGCTTGTACAGCACGCCGAGCGAGAATCTGTGCGACCGCTTCTGCCGCCTTGATGCCGCCGAATTTGGCGTGGTGGCGGGCGTTACCGATAAAGGCTATTACACCAACAGCTTCCATCTCGACGTCGAGAAGAAGGTCAATCCGTACGACAAGATTGACTTTGAAGCGCCCTATCCAGCCATCGCTAACGGCGGTTTTATTTGTTACGGCGAATACCCCAACATCCAGCACAACCTAAAGGCGCTGGAAGATGTGTGGGATTACAGCTATCACCGCGTGCCGTATTACGGCACCAACACGCCGATAGACGAGTGCTACGAATGCGGTTTCAGCGGCGAGTTCAGCTGCACCAGCAAAGGCTTTACCTGCCCATGCTGCGGTAATCACGATCCGGCGCGCGTGTCGGTGACGCGCCGCGTGTGCGGCTATCTCGGCAGCCCGGATGCACGCCCGTTTAACGCCGGTAAGCAGGAAGAGGTGCAGCGCCGGGTTAAGCATTTGGAGACGGGACCACTGGGATGATGCGTATTCACCGCTATTATCCGGTCGATATCGTTAACGGTCCCGGCACGCGCTGCACGCTGTTTGTTGCGGGCTGTGAACATCAATGCCGCGGCTGCTATAACCAGAGCACGTGGCGGCTGGATTCCGGCGAGCCCTTTACGCTGGAGCGGGAAGAGCAGCTGATCGCCGATCTCAACGATCGGCGTATACCACGTCAGGGCTTATCGCTGAGCGGCGGCGATCCGCTGCATCCGCACAACGTGCCGCATATTCGTCGCCTGGTGAAACGCGTGCGGCAAGAATGCCCGGGTAAGGATATCTGGCTGTGGACCGGCTACGAAATGGCGGAGCTGAGTGATGCGCAGCGCGAGGTGGTGAATGAGATTGATGTGCTGATTGACGGGCGCTTTATTGAAGCGGAAAAAGATGCGCGGCTGCTGTGGCGCGGCAGCCGCAATCAGAAGATTTGGACGCTACGCCAGCCACAGGGCGAGCACGCCCAGCAGCATACCGCTGAAGGCCACGCCGAACAGCGCGATCCACAACGCCCGGGCGGGAAATGCGCGATGCAGCATCAATAACGATGGCACACTGACGGCGGGCAGCGTCACTAACAGTGCCAGCGCGGGCGCAACGCCCATGCCCGCCAGCATCATGGTCTGCACAATGGGGATTTCCGCTGCGGTGGGGATCACAAACAAGCAGCCGGCAATTGCCATCAACATCACCCAAAACAGCGTATTGCCTACCGCACCATCGGCATGCGGGAACAGCCAAACGCGCGCGGCTCCCAGCAACAACACCGCGACGATATACAGCGGAATCGTGTTGCAGAACAAGCGCCACATCACCCGCAGCCAGCGTATCAGAAACGGTTGTTCATCGTGAGTAACATTGACGGGAGCGACAACGGCTTGATCGGGCACACTGCGCTGCACCAGCCAGGCGATCCCCAACACCATCATCAGACCGGCCACCAGCCGAATGGCGGCAAAATTCCAACCGAGAACATAGCCCATAAAAATTAGCGTAGCGGGATTGAGCAGCGGATTCGCCAGCCAAAAGGCCATTGCTGCACCACTCGAAACCTGCGATTGACGCAGGCCGGCAGTCACCGGTGCCGCACAGCAGCTGCACATCATGCCCGGCAAACCCAGACCGGTGCCAATTAGCGTGGAGCCGAAGCGCGAGCTTCCCATCAAACGTAGCAGCCAGTTGCGCGGAATCAGTGCCTGCACCAGCGAACCCAGGATGACACCGAGCACCGCTGCTTTCCATACGGCCAGAAAATAGATCATGGCGTAATCGAGCGCCGCCCGCCACGGTGAGTCAGCCGCGTTGGCCAATATCGATTTGCCGATAGAATGGGTTTCGGCGGCAGTAAAGGCTTTGCCGTAGTAAGGCTGCCATTTCACATACCACAGGCCGGCGACCACCACGGCAAGGAACAGCAGCGGTTTCCACCAGACGAAGCGCATCGCTGATGTAGGCGAGGTAAGTTGATTCATCACGAATTCCGTATTCAACTGAATAACGAGTGCCGCGCCGGAGGGTGCAGCGGAAAGACCGCATTGTTATTCAGGTCAATAAAATCTGCTATGTCGAAACGACGCAAACTTGATCCATCTCGGAAATTTAACCCGATTGCGCGCAGCCGCCTGGCTTGCATTTTGCGTCATGGCAACCAGACTTGATGGTTAGATGTGTAACGAACACCCGTTCGTAATCAGCAAGGAGGAAAAAGATGAGCAAGAAAATAGCGGTACTGATTACCGATGAATTTGAAGACTCAGAGTTTACCTCGCCGGCCGAGGCTTACACCAAAGCGGGCCATCAGGTTGTCACCATTGAGTTTAAGGCGGGTAACGTCATTAAAGGGAAACAGGGTAAGGCTGAGGTTAAAATCGACAAGGGCATTGATGATGTCAGCGCGGCGGAGTTCGATGCGCTGCTGCTACCTGGTGGACACTCCCCCGATTCCCTGCGTGGTGACGATCGCTTCGTCAGCTTCACCAAAGAATTTGTGGCTAGCGGCAAGCCGATATTCGCCATTTGTCACGGCCCGCAGCTGCTGATCAGCGCTAACGGCGTGCGCGGCCGCAAAATGACCTGCGTAAAAGCGATTGCCATTGATCTGCGCAATGCTGGCGCGGATTTTTACGATAAAGAAGTGGTGGTCGATGATGACAAGCTCGTCACCAGCCGCACGCCAGAAGATCTGCCCGCGTTTAATCACGAAGCACTGCGGATTTTGAACGCGGCCTAATCTCGCCTTTCGCATTGTGGTCGCCATCAGTGGCGACCTTACAACGGCTTAGTCCAGACAATCTTTTTGCCAAAACCCAGCGCATTGTCCGTCATCTTCACTTCGTCGAGAATAATCTCCCACAGCGGCGCGGTCACTTTTTTCGCTACCGGAAAACGCTTTTGATAGGCTTTACGCGCCACCGTTTCCCGCTCTCCGTCGAGTCGCTGAATCACTCCCCGATACTGCACGCCTTTGATCAATAGCACGCTTTTCGGCTGGCCGTTGACGCTACCCGCGATGCGCGGATTCCTCTGCATTAATGCGCCATGACGCGTGTTGGGCTCGGTCATCAGCCAAAATGCCATGCTAGTTTCATCAAACACATAAAAGCAGTTAGCGCACCAGATGTCGTTGCCATCGGTTGTGCATAGCGAAAGCACGTGCTGTTTTTTTAAATAACGAATCAGATGGGGATGGTCAGACAAAGTGCAACTCCGTACGGCGAATAGCAGTGCGGACTTAAGCGCGCTACACTGCCTGCCAGCTATTTTTCGAGATGAGTAAGATGGAACAAGGCTGGCAGCTTTACCTGCTCCAAACCGCCGCAGGCATGCTTTATACCGGCATCACCACGGATGTTAACCGCCGCCTGCAGCAGCATCAGCAGGGACGCGGCGCGCGCTCACTGCGCGGCAAAGGCCCGCTGACGCTGGTGTTTCACTGTGATGCGGGCGATCGGGCTGCGGCGTCACGTCTGGAATACCAGGTGAAACAACTTAGCCGCGCGCAAAAGCTGCGGCTAGTTGCTCAGCAGCCGCCCTGCTTAACGACCTGGTTTAGTCGAAACGATTAAACGGTAACGCGAATTCAATCAGCCCTTCCGCGCCGACAAACGCGTCGTCTGCCAGTTTGTACACCTGAAAGGCGGCTTCGCTGCCTAACCAACGACAGTGCAAGCCATGGCGCGCAGCGGGCTCAAAGCCGAGCGGGTTATAGAACTCAGGATCGCCCAGCACCACCACAGCGCTGTAGCTGAACTCGTTGAGTGAATCCAGCCCTTCATACACCAGCTTTTTAGCAAGCCCTTGCTTGCGCACCGATTCATCCACGGCGAGCGGTGCCAAAGCGACCCAGTTGCGGTCTTCACCTTGCAAGGTTACCGGACTAAACGCCGCGTAACCCAGTACTTGGCCTTCATCATCCGTGGCCACCACACCGAGAGTCAGTAAGCCATCTTCGCGCAGTTGCTGTATCAGTTCCGCTTCGGCGGCGGTAGCAAAACTGCGCTTTAACAGGCTATCGATGCCTGCTGCATCAACGCCAATTTCAGTACGAATTAACATGAGATCTCCGCGCGCGCCTCAGCGGCCTTCGCGTCCTGTTTCATTCCTGCCTCAATAAAAGCAGCGAGCTGCTGCAATCCCGTGCGTAATGGCGTGGGCATGGCATCCAGTTCAATGGCATCCATTAGGTTTTTCACCTCAAGTCCCAGCTCCGTGTCACCCTCAATCACCAGGCGGCGTTGAAAGAACAACATATCGGGATCCGCTTTGCGTGCTGCCACCAGCAACAGATCGTTGGCTTCACCGCGAAACCAGACATCAGCCTCGGTGTCGCGCGAAACGGTCAGGCGTCCTGCTTGCAGGGTAGTGATCCAGCGCAGATTCACATCGGCAATCTCAATCCCCAGATAACGCCCTTCCAGAAAGTCTAACTCACCTTCAGACAAAGCATGACGAAATTGCCAGTTTAGGAGTTGTTGCAGAATAACTTTTTTCAGCGGGAAAGGGGTAATTGAAACCGGTAAAGCCAGGAATTCTGGACCTTTTTCAACCATCAGGCCACGTAAGCGCGCAAACATTATCGACATTCCCTTCAGAAAATTTCATCTATTTTGCCACATCTGCCCGGCATCGCCTCCACTGAGATCAAGGAAATCACTACCCGGTCGGACGAAAATGCTGCACTCCGCATCATCAATGGCGCTTTCACTGCCTTAAATCAACATTGCTGGCGAGTCAGTTATCTACACTCTTCGGCTTCAGAATCCGGGGAGGAAAACGTATGGAACTGCTGTGTCCAGCGGGGAATTTACCTGCGCTGAAATCGGCGGTGGAGCATGGTGCTGACGCGGTGTATGTCGGCCTGAAAGATGATACCAATGCCCGCCACTTTGCTGGCCTCAATTTTACCGACAAGAAACTGGCCGAGGCCGCGCGCTATCTGCACCAGCATCGCCGTAAGCTGCATGTGGCAATCAACACCTTTGCCCATCCTGACGGTATGAATCGCTGGCAGACGGCGATTGACGTTGCCGCGCAGAACGGTGCCGATGCGCTGATTCTGGCTGACATCGCCACGCTGGCGTACGCGGCCAAACACTATCCACAGGTTGAGCGACATCTTTCGGTGCAGGCCTCTGCCACTAATTTGCAGGCCATCCATTTTTATCATCGGCATTTTCAACTTAGCCGCGTGGTACTGCCGCGCGTGCTGTCAATGCATCAGGTAAAACAGCTGGCGCGAGAGACGCCGGTACCGCTTGAAGTGTTCGCCTTTGGCAGCCTGTGCATTATGGCCGAAGGCCGCTGCTACCTCTCTTCCTGGCTGACCGGCGAATCGCCGAATAGCGCTGGAGCCTGCTCCCCGGCCAAATTTGTCCGCTGGCAGCAAACGCCAAAAGGGATGGAGTCGCGCCTGAACGAAGTGCTGATTGATCGATACGCACCCAACGAAAGCGCTGGCTATCCCACGCTGTGCAAAGGCCGATACGAAGTGGATAACCAGCTTTATCACGTGCTGGAAGAGCCCACCAGTCTGAATACGCTGTCGCTACTGCCCGAGTTGCTGCGCGCCAATATCGCCTCGGTGAAAATCGAAGGGCGTCAGCGCAGTCCGGCCTATGTGGCCCAGGTGGCAAAAGTGTGGCGTCAGGCAATTGACCGCTGTATGGCCGCGCCGGAGCACTATGCGGTGCAGGAACCGTGGATGCAGGCGCTGGGTGAACTGTCTGAAGGCAGCCAAACCACGCTTGGTGCTTATCACCGCGACTGGCAATAAGGAGATCGCATGAAATACGCCCTTGGGCCGGTGCTGTGGTACTGGCCAACTGAAACGCTGGAAAACTTTTATCAACATGCTGCCGCAAGCAGCGCCGAGATCGTCTATCTCGGCGAAGCGGTGTGCAGTAAACGTCGCGCCACCTCATTAAATCAATGGATGGAAATCGCCCGCCTGCTGGCGCAGCACGGCAAGCAAGTGGTGCTCAGTACGCTGGCATTGCTGCAGTCGCCGTCGGAAGTGAAAGAGCTGCGTCGTTATGTCGAAAACGGCGAATTCCTGCTGGAAGCCAACGATATGGGTACGGTAAATATGGCGGCGGAGCGCCGATTGCCGTTTGTCGCGGGCCCGACGCTCAATGTGTATAACGCACAGACGCTGCAACTATTATTAAAAGAGGGCATGACGCGCTGGTGCATTCCGGTGGAGATGTCGCGCGACTGGCTGATTCAACTGCTGCAACAGTGCGATGCAGCAGGCGTCCGCGATAAGTTTGAGGTGGAGGTGCTCGGTTATGGGCATCTGCCGCTGGCGCTGTCGGCGCGCTGCTTTACTGCCCGCGCTGAGAATCGTGCCAAAGATGACTGCCAAACCTGCTGTATTAACTACCCAACCGGGCGTCGTGTGTTGTCGCAGGAGGGCCAGCAGGTGTTTGTGCTAAACGGCATTCAAACCATGAGCGGCTATTGCTACAACCTCGGCAACGATCTGAGCGGCATGCATAATTGGGTCGACATTGTGCGCCTGTCACCCCAAGGCGAAAGCACGTTGGCAGAAGTCGATAGATTTCGTGCCAATGAAGCCGGCCAGGCACCGCTGATGATGGCGCGTGGCAGTGATAGTAACGGTTATTGGCGTCGCCTGGCCGGAATGGCACTGGAAGGCGGCGGATAAAGGCACATTCCGGCTATATTCCAGCTGTTATTAGCAGTTTTAATATAGGTAACGATGAGTAATACTCACAGACGCAGGTCCGATTAAACACCTGCGCCATCCTTATTTGGAGTGCCAATGTCTGAGAAAAAAACTGTTCGCCTGTCCGTGTTGGATCTGGCCCCTATTCCACAAGGTTCATCTGCGCGCGACGCGTTCCATAACTCGCTGGCGCTGGCGCGTCAGTCTGAAGCGCTTGGTTTCCACCGCTATTGGCTGGCCGAACACCACAATATGACCGGCATTGCCAGCGCTGCCACGTCGGTACTGATTGGCTATTTAGCGGCAAACACCGAAACCCTGCGTCTTGGTTCGGGTGGCATCATGTTGCCAAACCATGCGCCGCTGGTGATCGCCGAACAGTTTGGTACCCTCGAATCGCTTTATCCTGGCCGTATCGATCTGGGATTAGGCCGCGCGCCAGGTTCGGACCAACGCACCATGCTGGCGTTGCGTCGTCATCTTTCCAGCGGCCAGGCAGATAGTTTCCCGGAAGATGTCTCTGAGCTGATTCGCTGGTTTGACGCCGAAGAAGGCGAACATCCACCCGTTCAGCCGGTGCCAGGTTTAGGCCTGAAGATTCCGGTGTGGCTACTGGGATCCAGCCTGTACAGCGCACAACTAGCCGCTCAGCTTGGTTTGCCGTTTGCGTTTGCCTCGCACTTTGCGCCAGACCTGCTGTTCCAGGCACTGCATCTCTATCGTGAGAAATTCAAACCTTCCGCGCGTCTGGCGAAACCGTATGCGATGGTGTGCGTTAACGTCGTCGCGGCCGATAGCGAACGTGATGCGCGCTTCCTGTTTACCTCAATGCAGCAGCAGTTTATCAATCTGCGTCGTGGCAAGCCGGGTCCGCTACCCGCGCCGGTGGAGAACATGGATAATCTGTGGTCACCGTCTGAACAATATGGCGTGCAGCAAGCGCTGAGCATGTCGATTGTCGGCGACAGCGAAAAAGTACGTAACGGACTGGCAGCGCTGGTACGTGAAACTCAGGCGGATGAGATCATGGTTAACGGCCAGATTTACGACTCAGAGGCTCGTCTACGCTCCTTCGCACTGGCAATGGAAGCCGCGCGCTCGCTGTAACGGTTATTGCGGTGGGTTTAACCACTCCTGACCCACCGCAATGGTTCGCACATCACGCGCCGGAGACTGGCCGTGAAAACGGCTGTATTCGCGACTGAACTGCGATGCACTTTGATACCCCACCCGATAGCCCGCCGTTCCGGCATCCAGCTTCTCAATTAACATCAGGCGCCGCGCTTCATTCAGCCGCAGCTGCTTTTGATACTGCATCGGCGTCATCGCCGTCACCGCTTTGAAGTGGTGATGCAACGACGAAATGCTCATTCCTACGCTGCTCGCCAGGTGATCCATTTTTAGTGGCTGATGAAAGTTTTCACGTAGCCAACGTGCTGCGCGCGCCACTTTGTTGCCTGGTCGTTCCGTCAGCGCCATGTTGAGAATGCGCGGTCCTTCTGGTCCGGTCAGCAAACGATAGAAAATTTCCTGCTCAATTAACGGCGCCAGTGCGGCTATATCCTGTGGCTGATCCACTAATTCAACCAGACGCATCACCGCATCGACCAACGGTGGCGCAACTTTATGCACGGCAATGCCGCGTTCGCTGATGGCACTGCTACCAACATGATGATGTGGAAAATGCTCAAGGTAACGCATCAGACGCGTTTCGTTGATGGTGATGCCCACGCCGAGATTCGGTTTTTCTGGCGTCGCCATTACTACGCAGGATTGCACCGGCATATCGAGCGTCACCAGCAGCAAATCGCCCGGTCCGTAATGCATCACATCATCGCCCATGCGCAGGGCTTTCTGTCCTTGCGCTACCAGCGCGAAACTGGCCCAGGTCGCTACGTGCGTTAAGCTGGTGGGCTTGGAACTGCGGCCAAATGAGAGAAAATCGATCGGGCTATTATGGCGACCATCTTCCGGCGCATGACGGGCGATAATCGCCACTAACTGCTGCCATTGCTGCTGATGAATCATGCGATATGCGCTCCGCGATAAGAAATCACTAAGCTGATATTCTCGCTTGTCGCAGGAATTACGCCTAGTCCTTGCACAGCAGATTTGCAGGATTGTGCAAAAAGCTTGCAGGATTGCGCTACCACAAAATTGTACGGGCAGCGCATGCTTTATCTTCCCCGAAATCTCAGGTGGAGAGACACGATGAAAACACTTGAAGGCAAAATTGCGCTGGTGACGGGCGCTTCGAAAGGCATTGGTGCTGCCATCGCCATGACTTTCGCGGCGGCCGGTGCTCGTGTGGTGGTCAACTATCTTCAGGATGAAGTGGGCGCCGCGGATGTGGTCACTGACATTCAGGCGCTGGGTAGTGACGCCATCGCTGTACAGGCAGATATCTCGCGCGAGGCCGATGTGCAGCGCCTGTTCGCTAGCAGCATTGAGCAGTTTGGCGCACCCGACATTGTGGTGAACAATGCCGGTATTTTTCACCACGGCGACTTCAGCGATCTCAGCATCAGCGAGATGCAACAGCAGCTGAATGTGAATCTGCTTGGCACTTTGCTGGTTTGTCAGTTGGCGGCAAAATATTTCCCGGCTCGTGGCGGTTCAATCATTAACCTCAGCGCCCTTAACAGCCAACGCAGCACGCCCGGTTCAGTGCTTTGGGCGGCAACTAAAGGCGCAATTGATACGCTGACCCAGGGTCTCGCACGGGAATTGGGGCCGCGTAATATTCGCGTCAATGCGTTAGCGCCTGGCATCATTTTGACCGAAGGCTTGCTGGCAGCGAAGAAGATGCATCCGGAATTAAAAGCACAGCTGATTGCGGCAACGCCATTAGGACGCTTTGGCCTGCCAGAAGATGTGGCGCAGGTGGCGCTGTTCCTGGCTTCAGAAGAGTCAGCTTACGTTAGCGGCGAGCGCGTGCTGATTGCCGGTGGCGTGTAAAATTTAGTTTCCACCAGCATAAAAAAAGGGACGCATCAGCGTCCCTTTTTACTCTTTAGCGTTTATCGCTTATGCGTCACGACGACGTGGTGCAGCAGCTGCACCCTCTTCACGACGTGGGCCACGACCACCTTCACGGCTGAAGCGTCCGCCTTCGCGGCCACCTTCACGACGTTCGGAGAAGCGACGTGGAGCGCCTTCGCCACGTGGTGCGCCATCACGCGGAGCACCGCTACCACGGCGTTCGCTACGCTCATGCACTGGTGCATCACCCATCAACTGCATATTCATCGGTTTATTCAGAATACGCGTGCGAGTGAAATGCTGCAGAACTTCGCCCGGCATGCCTTTCGGCAGCTCGATAGTTGAGTGCGTGCCAAACAGCTTGATGTTACCGATATAGCGGCTGCTGATATCGCCTTCGTTAGCGATCGCGCCAACGATGTGACGAACTTCAACACCATCATCACGGCCAACTTCAATGCGGTACAGCTGCATTTCACCAACATCACGACGTTCACGACGTGGGCGATCGCCATCACGGCTGTCACGGCTTTCGCGTGGGCCGCGAGAATCACGTGAATCACGACGTTCACTACGCTCAGGACGATCGCTGAATTCACGACGCGCTGGACGCGGTGCTTCTGGTGGCAGAATCAGTGGACGTTCGCCCTGAGCCATTTTCAGCAGTGCTGCGGCCAGAGTTTCGATATCCAGATCTTCGCCCGGCTGCATTTTGCTCAGCAGTGCGCGATATTGGTCCAGATCGCTGCTTTCCAGCTGCTGCTGTACTTTAGCCGCGAACTTGGCCAGACGACGCTCACCCAGCAGTTCTGCATTAGGCAGCTCAACTTCTGGAATGGTCAGCTTCATAGTACGTTCAATGTTGCGCAGCAGACGACGCTCGCGGTTCTCAACGAACAGCAATGCACGACCTGCACGACCTGCACGGCCAGTACGACCGATACGGTGAACGTAAGACTCTGCATCCATTGGGATATCAAAGTTTACAACCAGGCTGATACGCTCAACGTCCAGGCCACGTGCGGCAACGTCGGTAGCGATCAGGATGTCGAGACGACCATCTTTCAAGCGCTCCAGCGTCTGCTCACGCAGTGCCTGGTTCATGTCACCGTTCAATGCTGCACTGTTATAACCGCTACGCTCCAGCGCTTCGGCCACTTCCAGCGTGGCATTTTTGGTACGCACGAAGATAATAGCTGCATCGAAATCTTCAGCTTCCAGGAAGCGAACCAGCGCATCAGTTTTACGGCCGTAAGCGGTCCAGTAAGACTGAGAAATGTCTGGGCGCGTAGTCAGGCTTGACTGGATGCGCACTTCCTGCGGATCTTTCATGAAGCGTTTAGTAATACGACGAATCGCTTCTGGCATGGTGGCTGAGAACAGCGCGGTCTGATGACCGTCTGGAATCTGCGCCATGATGGTTTCAACGTCTTCGATGAAGCCCATACGCAGCATTTCATCAGCTTCGTCCAGTACCAGACCGCGCAGGTTAGAAAGATCTAACGTGCCGCGTTTCAGGTGATCCAGCAGACGACCAGGCGTACCCACAACGACTTGTGGTCCCTGACGCAGTGCGCGCAGCTGCACGTCATAACGTTGGCCGCCGTACAGGGCTACAACGTTAATGCCACGCATGTGTTTAGAGAATTCTGTGACGGCTTCTGCAACCTGCACCGCTAATTCACGGGTAGGTGCCAGCACCAAAATTTGCGGTGCTTTAACAGTAGGATCAATGTTGTTTAGCAGCGGCAACGAGAATGCCGCGGTTTTACCACTACCGGTCTGCGCCATACCCAACACATCACGGCCAGCCAGCAGGTGAGGAATACACTCAGCCTGGATTGGAGAAGGCTTAACGTAGCCCATACCGTTCAGTGATTCGAGGATGTCGGCGTTCAGGCCAAGGTCAGCAAAAGTGGTTTGAATATCAGTCATGTAGTACACGTGCCTCTTAGATTGCGGCGGCCAGTCTACATAACTCGTCGTGAAAACTTTCAGTCATTTTCATCAAAAAGTGTGAACCGGCTCAAATTAGAAGTTTTGACGAACAGAAAAGCCCTCATCTCTGAAGATGATGACTTTACAGGTATTCAGGCAATAAAAGTTCGTCAGCTATTGCTGGTCAGATTCTGATAAATCGTCTTGTGTCTGGCCGAGTTGCGCCAGTTCCAACAATGCGTATCGGTGTTCAACAAAGTTGTTTACGTTGTTGGCCACCGCCAGTTTGAACAACGCTTTCGCGTCGTCCTTCTCCCCCAGACTTAGGTAGTACTTACCTAAATAGAAGTTGGTTTCACTGAGATGTTCAGCGAGCGAGGTGTTATCCGTTGCGTCCGCCTTGAGACGTTCCATCAATGTTTTTTCACTGATGTCGCCAAGGTAGAACTCGACAATATTCCATCCCCATTGGTCCCGGACCGCTTTGTCATGACGCTGTCTCAGCGTAACTTTTGCCTTGTCGGCGTCCATTTCGCTTTCAACGAGATAGAGCCAAAGGCTGCGGAAAGGATCGTTAGGATCGTCTTGATAAAACGCCAGCAGATCATCTTGCGCTAACTTGTATCGACCGCCGTAATAGAGGGCGATACCACGGTTTAAATGCGCATAGTTGTAAGTTGGATCAAGCTCAAGTACAGAATCAAACGCTTCATAGGCAGCATCAAAGTTGCCTGCCTGCGTTAAGTATATACCGAGATAATTAAATACCTCAGGCATATCTGGTCTTATAGACAGCGCTTGCGAAAAATCGTTCCGCGCTAATGCCCTCAGACCCAAACTATCATACAACACTCCGCGCTCATATAATAGCTGTGCGCGTTCATCATCGGTCAGGGCACGACTGGCAAGAATTTGTTCCATGCGTGCCAGGATTACCTCTTGCTGCAGTGTGGGCTGCAAAGGTACTGCCAGAACTTCGTTCTTACGCCAATTGGAGTTGCTGCATCCTGCCAGCGTGATAGCTGTCGCAACAAAACACCAGCGCAAAAAAGGCTTCATTTCCCACTCCCGAATACAAACATTGGGACAACCATCCTGTCATCCTCCTGCTGTGCACAAGGATTCCCGCCCTCGCGATGATCTAAATACCTCTCCCCACAGAGCAGGGAGAGGCCAATCGGTAAACGCTTACTCGGCGTCAGATGCATCAGTTGCAGCGGTAGCAACTTCTTCCGCTGGTTTCTGCTCTGTCGCTTCTTTGATGCTCAGGCGTACACGGCCCTGACGGTCCACTTCCATCACTTTAACTGGAACTTCCTGGCCCATCTGCAGATAGTCGGTCACTTTCTCTACGCGCTTGTCAGCGATCTGAGAGATGTGAACCAAACCTTCTTTACCGCCGCCGATTGCCACGAAGGCACCAAAATCAACGATACGTGTCACTTTGCCTGAGTAAACGCGGCCCACTTCGATCTCAGCAGTAATCTCTTCAATGCGACGAATGGCTTCTTTAGCTTTCAGGCTATCAGTTGCAGCGATCTTCACGGTGCCATCATCTTCGATTTCGATGGTGGTGCCGGTTTCTTCGGTCAGCGCACGGATTACCGAGCCGCCTTTACCGATGACATCTTTGATCTTGTCTGAACTGATTTTGATGGTGTAAATACGCGGCGCGAATTCAGAAATTTCCTGACGCGGCGTGCTGATTGCCTGTTCCATCACGCTCAGGATATGCAGACGTGCACCCTTAGCTTGATTCAGGGCAACCTGCATGATTTCACGGGTGATACCTTCGATTTTGATATCCATCTGCAGTGCAGTGATACCGTCGCGGCTACCTGCAACTTTGAAGTCCATGTCGCCGAGGTGATCTTCGTCACCCAGAATGTCTGACAGAACAACAAAATTGTCCGCTTCTTTAACCAGACCCATCGCAATACCGGCAACGGCTGCTTTGATCGGTACGCCTGCATCCATCAGTGCCAGAGAAGCACCACACACGGAAGCCATTGAAGAAGAACCGTTAGATTCGGTGATTTCTGACACCACACGTACGGTGTATGGGAAATCAGCTTGCTTAGGCATCACTGCCAGCACGCCACGCTTAGCCAAACGACCGTGACCAATCTCACGACGCTTTGGAGAGCCAACCATGCCGGTTTCGCCCACGCAGTATGGAGGGAAGTTGTAGTGGAACAGGAAGCTATCGGTACGCTCGCCCATCAACTCATCCAGGTTTTGCGCGTCACGTGCGGTACCTAAGGTCGCGGTAACCAGCGCCTGCGTTTCACCACGGGTGAACAGTGAAGAACCGTGCGTGCGTGGCAGTACGCCAGTGCGCACGTCGAGGCCACGAATCATATCTTTTTCACGACCATCGATACGCGGTTCGCCACGGATAATACGGCTACGAACAACGCTCTTCTCGAGGTCATGCACGATGTCAGCGATATCGCCAGCATCCAAAGTTTCATCTTCAGCCTGCAGAGCGGCGATAGTGGCATCTTTAACGGCGCCAACCTGCGTGTAACGCTCTTGCTTATCAGTGATGCGATACGCATCGCTGATGCCCGCTTCCGCCAAGGCAGTAACGCGTGCAATCAGTGCATCGTTAGTTGGCAGTGGCTGCCAATCCCAGCGTGGTTTACCCGCTTCGGCAACCAGCGCATTGATGTTTTCGATAACGATCTGCTGCTGCTCGTGGCCAAATACTACGGCGCCCAGCATCTGCTCTTCGGTCAGAATGTCAGCTTCAGATTCAACCATCAGCACCGCGTTCTGAGTACCAGCAACCACCAGGTTCAGACGAGATTCGTTAATTTCATCTGCAGTTGGGTTCAGTACGTATTGGTCATTGATATAACCTACGCGCGCTGCGCCAATTGGACCATTGAACGGCAGGCCAGACAAAGCCAGCGCTGCAGATGCACCGATCATTGCAACGATGTCCGGGTTAACTTGTGGGTTAACAGACACAACGGTCGCAATTACCTGAACTTCGTTAATGAAGCCTTCCGGGAACAGCGGACGTACTGGACGGTCAATCAGACGTGAGATCAGGGTTTCGCCTTCGCTTGGACGGCCTTCACGACGGAAGAAGCTACCCGGGATACGACCAGCAGCGTAAGTACGCTCCTGATAGTTAACCGTCAGCGGGAAGAAGTCCTGACCTGGTTTAGTTTTTTTCTGGCCAACAACAGTCACGAATACAGCAGTGTCATCCATGCTCACCATAACTGCCGCGGTGGCCTGGCGCGCCATCATACCGGTTTCCAGCGTGACGGTATGCTGACCATATTGGAATTTGCGTACGATCGGGTTCAGCAAAATTTAAGTCCTTAAATTCGAGGGGCGCAGCCCATTCTGGCGCGCCGGGGATTACCGATCTTCAGTTGCATCCTCGCGACTAATGACAATCTTAACCACCCATGCGGTCAAGCCTCTCATTAGCCGCGCGAACCTCTGCAATCAAAGATCACTCTCTGCAACAATACATGAGTTTGGTCCGGATTGCTGCGGATTGCTCGAAAAAAGGGGCCATAAAGGCCCCCTTTTCGCGAAACTCGCACAAATCTGATCGTCAGATGCGTTTTTTTGCATAGTGCATGCGCTACACCCTTGATCAGATTCTTCAGACTTAGCGACGCAGACCCAGGCTTTCGATCAGACCGGTGTAACGTGCAACATCTTTACGCTTCAGGTAGTCCAGCAGCTTACGACGCTGAGATACCATGCGCAGCAGACCGCGACGGCTGTGGTGATCTTTCTTGTGCTCAGAGAAGTGACCCTGCAGGTGGTTAATCTGAGCAGTCAGCAGAGCAACCTGAACTTCAGTTGAACCGCTGTCGTTGGTACCACGACCGTATTTAGCAACGATCTCTGCTTTAGCTTCTACGCTTAGAGACATAATAAACTCCAGTAATAAATGAATGTATGGGTGCCGATCTCTAATTCAGCAGCCCGCTTTTAAAGCCGCGCCATTCTACTCTTCGCCTGATAGCAACGCAAATGCGCCGTTACGTCAGATGTGAGTCGCTTGATTATGCAGGAAATTCTACCACCAGACGACGCGGCGCCACGCGCCCGTCATCAGCGATTTCGGCCATACCAATGAATTTGTGCTCATCACCTTCGGTCACACGCACCAATCCCTGTTCCGGCGCATCGGCCACCTGAACCGGCATACCTTGTTTGAAATAAGCCGCCACGGCAGGCAGTAAATTCACGATAGGGAACTCTTCTGCCGGGCTATCCATCGGTAACAATAACGCATCAAGCGCGCTGTAATCCGGTGTTTCCGCCATATTGACGGTGGCCGCCACTTCCTGAAGCTGCTCCAGCGTCACCATTTTTTCGATTGGATAACGTGCCACCTGCAGACGACGCAGCATGATAACGTGCGCGCCACAGCCCAGCCGCTCACCGAGATCGTCGATGATAGTGCGAATGTAAGTGCCTTTGGAGACGTGAATCTCTAGCTCCAGCTCATCCCCTTCCCAGCGAATAAACTGCAGTTCGAACACTTTAATCGGACGCGCTTCTCGCGGCACGGTAATGCCTTCACGCGCGTACTCATACAGCTTACGCCCCTGATACTTCAGCGCGGAGAACATGGTCGGCACCTGCATGGTGTCACCACGAAAGTACTCCAGCGCCGCATCCAGCTCAGCCTGATTGAAAGTAATCTCACGCGTTTCAACAATATTGCCATCGGCATCTGACGTATCGGTGCGTTCACCAAGACGAGCTATCACGCGATAACGTTTGTCAGAATCCAGCAGATATTGCGAAAACTTAGTGGCTTCGCCGAGGCACACCGGCAGCATGCCGGTTGCTAGCGGATCGAGTGCGCCGGTGTGGCCCGCTTTATTCGCATTGAACAGACGTTTTACTTTCTGCAGCACATCATTGGAGGATGCGCCTTGATGCTTATCCAGCAGAAACACACCGTGGACGTCGCGACCGCTACGACGAGGACGACTCATTAGTCCTCCTTGTCATCTTCCGCCGGGCTATCGCCACGACGCTCAACATCGCTCTTGATAACGTTGCTGACCAGATTCGACATACGCATACCTTCGATCAGCGAATTGTCGTAGAAGAAGGTCAGTTCCGGCACGATACGTAAGCGCATCGCTTTACCTACCAGCGTGCGGATATAGCCAGAGGCTTCTTTCAGCGCCTTCAGGCCGTTTTGCACCGCTTCTTCATCTTTGTCATTCAGAAAGGTCACAAACACCTTGGCATAAGCCAGATCGCGGGACACTTCTACGCCCGAAACCGTCACCATCATACCGAGACGCGGATCTTTAATTTCGCGCTGCAGGATGATTGCAATCTCTTTCTGCAACTCCTGGGAAACGCGCTGTGGGCGGCCAAATTCTTTTGCCATTATTCTTTCTCCCAAATAATTCGGGAGGCCAGAGGCCTCCCAAATTGCAACACATCAAATGATGATCAATCGATGGTGCGTTTAATTTCAATCACTTCGAAGACTTCGATCATATCGCCAACGCGAACGTCGTTGTAGTTCTTCACGCCGATACCACATTCCATGCCGTTACGAACTTCGTTAACGTCATCTTTGAAGCGACGCAGAGATTCCAGCTCGCCTTCATAGATAACCACGTTGTCACGCAGTACACGGATTGGGTTGTGACGTTTGATGTTACCTTCGGTAACCATACAGCCCGCGATAGCACCAAACTTCGGTGATTTGAACACGTCACGCACCGCAGCCAGACCGATAATCTGCTGTTTGAACTCAGGCGCCAGCATACCGCTCATTGCTGCTTTCACTTCGTCGATCAGATTATAGATGACAGAGTAGTAACGCAGGTCAACGTTTTCAGAATCAATGACGCGGCGAGCTGATGCATCAGCACGTACGTTGAAGCCGAGGATGATCGCGTTGGAAGCTGCAGCCAGCGTTGCGTCGGTTTCGGTAATTCCACCTACACCCGAACCGATAATCCGCACTTTCACTTCGTCGGTAGAGAGTTTCAGCAGGGAATCGGAGATCGCTTCCACAGAACCCTGTACGTCGGATTTCAGCACGATGTTCAGCTCAGACACTTCACCTTCGGTCATGTTGGCGAACATATTCTCCAACTTAGACTTCTGCTGACGCGCCAGCTTAACTTCACGGAATTTGCCCTGACGATACAGTGCAACTTCACGTGCTTTCTTCTCGTCACGTACCACGGTCGCTTCATCACCCGCTGCCGGCACACCGGACAGACCGAGGATTTCCACTGGAATGGATGGACCCGCTTCAAACACTTCGCGACCCAATTCATCACGCATCGCACGAACACGGCCATATTCGAAGCCGCACAGCACGATATCGCCTTTATTGAGCGTACCTTCACGTACCAGCACGGTAGCAACCGGACCACGACCTTTGTCGAGGAACGATTCAATCACCACGCCGCTCGCCATACCTTCACGGATTGCAGACAGTTCCAGGACTTCAGCTTGCAGTAGAATCGCATTCAGCAGGTCGTCGATACCGGTACCGGCTTTCGCAGAGACGTTAACGAACATGTTCTCACCGCCCCACTCTTCCGGCAGGATGCCGTATTGGGTCAGTTCATTCTTAACGCGATCTGGATCTGCATCAGGCTTATCAACTTTGTTGACTGCAACAACCACTGGCACACCGGCTGCTTTCGCATGCTGGATAGCTTCGACGGTCTGAGGCATCACGCCGTCATCAGCCGCAACCACAAGGATAACGATATCCGTTGCCTGCGCACCACGTGCACGCATTGCGGTAAACGCGGCGTGGCCCGGGGTGTCGAGGAAGGTGATCATACCGTTGTCAGTTTCAACGTGGTATGCACCGATATGCTGTGTAATACCGCCTGCTTCGCCTGAAGCCACTTTCGTAGAACGAATGTAGTCAAGCAGAGAGGTTTTACCGTGGTCAACGTGGCCCATGATGGTCACGACTGGCGCGCGGCTTTCCTGCGCAGCATCGGTATCACGATCGTCCATTACCGCTTCTTCCAGCTCATTCTCGCGGCGCAGGATCACTTTGTGGCCCATCTCTTCCGCGACCATCTGAGCGGTTTCTTGGTCGATAACCTGGTTGATGGTCGCCATTGCGCCCATCTTCATCATCGCCTTAACGACCAGAGAACCTTTGATTGCCATTTTATTGGCCAGTTCAGCAACGGTGATGGTTTCACCGATGACAACATCACGGTTCACAGCCTGAGCTGGCTTGTTGAAGCCTTGCTGCAGGGTGCTTGGCTTACGATGCTTACCGCCTTTGCCGCCACGTACCTGAGCACGAGCTTCTTCACGATCGGTTTTGGCTTCAGAGTGCTTGTTGCCTTTCTTCACCGGGCGAGCAGCTTTGGTGGTGCGAGCACGTGCACGGCCAGCTTCAACCTGGCGATCGTTCTCGTCTTCTGCCTGACGGGCATGAGTAGAGGTAGTGACGTGATAGTCGCCTTTATCCTCTTCTTCAGGTTTTGCCCATTCAGCGCCTTTTTCTTCAGCCAGGCGGCGGGCTTCTTCGGCCACGCGGCGCGCATCTTCTTCCAGCTTACGGCGAGCTTCTTCTTCTGCTTTACGTTTCAGTTCGGCAGCTTCTGCTTCACGACGGGCTTTATCAGACTGCGCAGCCTTGGCTACTACGTCGGTAGGTTGATTAGTCAATTTCTCTTTTTCCGCTGCTTCACGTTTGGCCTTGTCAGCGGCTTCGCGC
The DNA here is from genome assembly GCF_037149875.1 of Pantoea sp. USHLN256. NCBI lineage: Bacteria > Pseudomonadati > Pseudomonadota > Gammaproteobacteria > Enterobacterales > Erwiniaceae > Pantoea > Pantoea sp. USHLN256. The sequence continues at coordinate 301,899 of NZ_JBBCQO010000005.1, forward strand.
TTGGCTTTATCTTCGGCTTCACGTTGCGCTTTCTGTTCAGCTTCGCGACGGGCTTGTTCTTCCGCCTCGCGACGCGCCTGCTCTTCCGCTTCACGCTGCGCCTCGGCTTCCGCTTCTGCCTGAGCTTGCTCAGACTCTGCGTCGCCTTTCACGTATGTGCGCTTTTTGCGGACTTCGATTTGTACCGACTTACTTTTACCCCCGGTGACGGGAATATTCAAGGTGCTGCGCGTCTTGCGCTGCAAAGTCAGCTTGCTTGAACCGGTCTGACCGTGCTCACGATTCAGGTGAGACAGTAAGGTTTCTTTCTCTTGCTGGGACACCGCATCATTTTCAGACTTACGGATCCCTGCATCAGCAAATTGCTGTACCAGGCGATCGACCGGGGTCTGAATTTCGGCGGCCAGCGATTTTACGGTTACATCTGTCATGCTGTTCCTTCCTGTTATTACGCGTCATCGCCGAACCAGCAGATATTACGTGCAGCCATAATCAGCGCACCGGCCTTCTCATCATCCAGCCCTTCAATATCTGTCAGATCGTCAACACCTTGCTCAGCGAGATCTTCCAGCGTGCAAACGCCTTTCGACGCCAGGCGATACGCCAGCGCACGATCCAAGCCCTCAAGATTCAGAAGATCCTCAGCGGGCTCCTGATTACCAAGGCTCTCTTCTTTCGCTAATGCCAGGGTAGTTAACGCATTTTTTGCTCGTTCACGCAGGGCTTCAATGGTCTCTTCATCGAGGCCGTCGATTTCCAGCAGCTCGTTGATTGGCACATAAGCCAATTCTTCCAGCGAAGAGAAGCCCTCTTCCACCAGAATGGTGGCGAACTCTTCGTCGATGTCGAGATGTTTGGTGAACATATCGATTGCTGCATGGGCTTCAGCTTGGTGCTTAGCCTGCAGATCATCGACGGTCATCACGTTCAGTTCCCAACCGCTCAGTTGGGAAGCCAGACGCACGTTTTGGCCGTTACGACCGATCGCCTGAGCCAGATTGCCGGCTTCAACAGCGATATCCATGGTGTGATTGTCTTCGTCCACCACAATTGACGCCACATCAGCAGGCGCCATAGCGTTGATAACGAACTGCGCCGGGTTGTCGTCCCACAGCACAATATCGATACGCTCGCCACCCAGCTCGCTTGAAACCGCCTGCACACGCGCACCGCGCATACCGACGCAAGCGCCTACTGGATCAATACGTTTATCGTTGGTTTTCACTGCGATTTTGGCGCGTGAACCCGGATCGCGCGCTGCCGCTTTGATCTCGATAACTTCTTCGCCAATTTCTGGCACCTCAATGCGGAACAACTCAATCAGCATTTCCGGCTTAGAACGCGTGACGAACAGCTGTGCGCCACGTGCTTCAGGGCGAACGGCGTACAGCACGCCGCGGATGCGGTCGCCTGGACGGAAGTTTTCACGCGGCAGCATGTCTTCACGTCCAATCACCGCTTCAGCATTGCTACCGAGGTCCAGTGAAATGTTGTCGCGGTTCACTTTCTTCACCACGCCAGTGATGATTTCGCCTTCGTGTTGACGGAACTGATCAACCACCATTGCGCGCTCAGCTTCACGTACTTTTTGTACGATAACCTGCTTAGCAGTTTGGGTGGTGATACGGTCGAAGGTGACAGATTCAATCTGATCTTCGACAAATTCGCCCAGATTGAACGCTTCGTCTTCATAACGGGCTGCATCCAGCGTGATCTCGCGAGTCGGCTGCGTGACTTCTTCAACAATCTGCCAGCGACGGAAGGTGTCGAAATCGCCGCTGCGACGGTCAATGCTGACTCGCACTTCGATCTCTTGCTCATACTTCTTTTTGGTCGCAGTGGCCAAAGCGCTCTCCAGCGCTTCGAAGATTTTCTCACGCGGCAGGGCTTTTTCGTTAGAAACGGCTTCTACTACAGCTAAGATCTCTTTGTTCATCCTGGTTAGCCTCAATCCGGACTTTTAAAAGTGGGGGACCAGGTTCGCTTTCTGAATGTTGCTCAGCGCGAACACTTCATCGTTACCCTCAACGGTCACCGTGATCATCTCACCTTCTACAGACTTGATGATACCCTGCCATTTACGGCGGTTTTGTACGGCCATGCGTAGTACCAGGCTCACCTCGTCACCGGCAAAACGTGCATAGTGTTCAGCAGTGAAAAGAGGACGTTCGAGACCCGGCGAGGAAACTTCAAGGTTGTAAGCCACGGTAATTGGATCTTCCACATCCATTACTGCGCTGACCTGGTGGCTAACATCGGCGCAATCATCAACATTGATACCCTCTTCACTATCAATATAGATGCGCAATGTTGATGTGCGACCACGAATAAACTCGATACCGACTAATTCGTAGCCAAGCGCTTCTACTGGAGCAGAGATCAACTCTGTCAATTTTTGCTCTAATGTGGACAAGCCCACCCCCAAGACATAAAAAAAGGGCCTATAGCCCAGTGTGTCGATTTCCTGATAACAAAAAACCCCGAATATTCGGGGCTTTTTGTGACTGGACCCTGTACGCCGCATAGCGGCTTCGGAGCACAATCCAAAAGAATTTTTTTCAAAATCACTGATGAGTGCGTCCGTCGATGCATACAGTATATTTGAAAAAGAACTCTAAGGGAAAGTGGTTGCGGGGGCCGGATTTGAACCGACGACCTTCGGGTTATGAGCCCGACGAGCTACCAGGCTGCTCCACCCCGCGTCCGAAAACGTGGCGAATAATACGCCGGCCTTGCAAAAAATGCAAGTTTTACTGAGATTTGGTACCGAGGACGGGACTTGAACCCGTAAGCCCTTTCGAGCACTACCACCTCAAGGTAGCGTGTCTACCAATTTCACCACCTCGGTACATCACTAGACTGCGACGCTAATTTGTCGCACTACAGCGTTGACGATCTTACTGCGGGATATCATTGCCCGGCGTTGCCGGTTTAGCTGGCTGAGTCTGCTGTTCAGACTGCGCCGGCGCAGTGAGGTTATCCCACTCACTTCCTTTGGCTGTTTTATTACTGTTCAGATTACCCAGAACCAGGCTGATGATGAAGAACAGCGTAGCCAGTACCGCGGTCATACGAGTCATAAAGTTGCCTGACCCATTAGAACCGAACAGCGTACCAGAAGCGCCTGCACCGAATGAGGCTCCCATATCAGCGCCTTTGCCTTGCTGCAGCATGATCAAACCTACGAGGCCAATCGCTACAATAAGGAAAACAACTAACAGAGCTTCGTACATAATCAACCTGTTTCCTTGCGCGTTATCTGCACAGTTAAAGCTTCAACCAATATCGATGGGGAGTCTCGTCATCACCCATCAGAAGCGGGTGTGAATACTAACCAATGGCACATACCTCTGCAAGTGCAATTTTCACCATCGCTTTCGATTGCGGAAAAAAGCACCATCCCGGTGATTTTGCAGGCGGAAAGTGCAAAATTTCTCCGCCTGAATTCAATTACACCGCTTTTACTGCATCTGCAATTTTATGCGCCAGCGCGCTAACCTGCGCCTCATCTTCACCTTCCACCATTACACGGATAAGCGGTTCGGTGCCGGATTTACGCAGCAACACGCGACCACGTCCCGCCAGCGTTTTTTCCACTTCTGCGGTCACTGCTTTCACGCTCTCGCTTTCCAGCGGATCGTGCTCGCCAGCAAAGCGCACGTTAACCAAAATCTGCGGCAGCATTTTCATACCGCTGCACAAATCGTGTAACGTCATATGATTTCGTACAACAGCAGTGAGCACTTGCAAACTTGCCACAATGCCGTCGCCGGTGGTGGTTTTATCCAGCAAAATGACGTGACCGGAGTTTTCCGCCCCTAAACGCCATCCCTTTTCCTGCATTTTTTCCAGCACATAGCGGTCGCCCACTTTTGCACGGGTGAACGGAATACCCAGCTGCTTCAGTGCCAGTTCCAGCCCCATGTTACTCATCAGCGTGCCCACCACGCCGCCGCGCAGCTGGCCCTGACGCAGCCCTTCGCGCGCAATGATATAAAGAATCTGGTCACCATCAACTTTATGGCCCAGATGGTCAACCATCATGATGCGGTCGCCGTCACCATCGTAAGCCAATCCGAGATCTGCCTTCTCTTCTAACACGCGATGTTGCAGCAGACGCAAATCGGTCGCGCCGCAATCTTTATTGATGTTCATACCATCCGGCTGTATGCCGATAGCAATCACGGTTGCGCCGAGTTCACGCAGCACGTTGGGAGCAATGTGGTAAGTCGCACCGTTTGCGCAATCGACCACAATTTTAAGCCCATTGAGACTCAGCTCGCTCGGGAAGGTACCTTTACAGAATTCGATATAACGGCCTGCAGCATCAACAATGCGGCTAGCGCGGCCCAGTTCAGCGGACTCGACGCAGGTGATAGGTTTCTCCATCTCCAGCTCAATGGCTTCTTCAACTTCATCCGGCAGCTTGGTGCCTTCAGCAGAAAAGAATTTAATGCCGTTGTCGTCAAACGGATTATGCGATGCCGAAATCACAATGCCCGCTTCCGCACGGAAGGTGCGCGTTAGATAGGCGATAGCCGGCGTCGGCATTGGTCCCGTAAAGGCCGCAGACAATCCCGCTGCCGCCAGTCCCGCTTCCAGCGCCGATTCCAGCATATAACCTGAAATACGCGTATCTTTACCAATCAATACTTTGCGAGAGCCCTGGCGCGCCAGCACTTTACCTGCTGCCCAGCCCAGCTTGAGGACAAAATCAGGGGTAATCGGCGCTTCACCGACTTTGCCGCGAATACCATCTGTACCGAAATATTTACGATTACTCATGCCTTTATCCTTTTGCTCTTCGTGTCGCTTCGACGACGCGCATCGCTTCGACCGTCTCTTTCACATCATGTACGCGAATAATTTGTGCCCCTTGCATAGCGGCGATCACCGCACAGCTTAGGCTGCCGGTCAGGCGCTGCGCCGGACCAACATTTAATAGCTGTCCAACCATCGATTTACGCGACATTCCCACTAATAGCGGTAAACCGTAATGGTGGAAATGGCTCAAATGCGCCAGCAGTTCATAGTTGTGGCTGAGATTCTTACCGAATCCAAAGCCAGGATCGAGCAGCAGATTCTCTTTTTTTATTCCGGCCGCTTCACAGCGCGCAATCTGAGCAGCGAAGTAAGCGTCCACTTCGCTAACAATATTGTGATATTCCGGTGCCTGCTGCATGGTGCGCGGTTCGCCTTGCATATGCATCAAACATACCGGCAGACCGGTTTCCGCAGCAGCCACCAGCGCACCGGGTTCGGATAGTGAGCGAATATCATTAATGATGTGAGCGCCCACTCGCGCGGCCTCGCGGATCACTTCTGGCTTGGAGGTATCGACTGAAATCCACACCTCAAAACGCTGTGCAATGGCTTCTACTACGGGAATGACACGTTCCAGCTCTTCTTCCACACTGACTTCATCAGCCCCGGGACGCGTAGACTCACCGCCAACATCAATGATGGTGGCACCCGCGTTCACCATCTCATTGGTGTGCGTCAGCGCATCGACCAAGGTGTTGTGGGTTCCGCCATCTGAGAAGGAGTCCGGCGTGACATTCAAAATACCCATCACATGGGGAAAAGAGAGATCGAGATGGGAATCACGTGCGAACAACTTCATGGCGAAAATCTCCTTGAGGGACCACTAAATCGCGAAATAAAAAAAACCCCGGACCGGCCGGGGTTTGCATTATAACAAGCAGTGTGGGCTGTAAATCTAGCGGTAGAGTTATCGTCCCGCCAGATTGCCATCACATAATCTTATCAGAACCCGGTGTTTTCGGGTCATCTACAGGGCGAGGAGCCTGAGTTGAGTCGCCGTTACCAACAGCAACCTTAGCCTCTTCCCAACCTGCAGGTGGACGTACTTCGCGACGTGCCATCAAATCGCTGATTTGTGGTGCATCGATGGTCTCATACTTCATCAGCGCGTCTTTCATCGCGTGAAGGATGTCCATGTTTTCGTTCAGGATGCGGCGAGCACGTTGGTAGTTAGTATCGATAAGGTGTTTAACTTCCTGATCGATAATGCGCGCCGTTTCATCTGACATATGTTTCGCTTTCGCCACTGAACGTCCAAGGAACACTTCACCCTCTTCTTCAGCGTAAAGCAACGGACCCAGCTTCTCGGAGAAGCCCCACTGCGTAACCATGTTGCGCGCTACGCTGGTCGCCATTTTAATGTCAGATGAAGCACCGGTAGAAACATAGTCCGGACCATAAATGATCTCTTCCGCCAGACGCCCGCCGTAAGCCACTGAAATACGGCTTTCCAGCTTCTGACGATTGGCGCTGATCTCATCGCCCACTGGCAAGAAGAAGGCAACACCTAAAGCGCGACCACGCGGGATGATGGTGACTTTGTGCACCGGATCGTAACCCGGAACCAGAGTACCCACGATTGCGTGACCCGCTTCATGGTACGCCGTCGATTCTTTCTGCTCTTCGGTCATCACCATGGAGCGACGTTCTGCACCCATCATGATTTTGTCTTTGGCTTTTTCAAACTCAACCATTGAAACCACACGCTTATTGCCGCGAGCAGCGAACAGCGCAGCTTCGTTGACCAGGTTAGCCAAATCCGCACCGGAGAAGCCCGGCGTACCGCGTGCAATAACAGAGGGATCCATATCGGTAGCCAACGGCACACGACGCATATGCACTTTCAGAATCTGCTCACGACCGCGGACGTCTGGCAAGCCAACCACAACCTGGCGGTCGAAGCGACCTGGACGCAGCAGCGCCGGGTCAAGCACGTCTGGACGGTTAGTTGCCGCGATCACGATGATGCCTTCATTACCTTCAAAGCCATCCATCTCAACCAGCATCTGGTTCAGCGTTTGTTCACGTTCATCGTGACCACCGCCTAAACCGGCGCCACGTTGACGGCCAACCGCATCGATTTCATCGATAAAGATGATGCACGGCGCGGCTTTCTTCGCTTGTTCAAACATGTCACGCACACGTGATGCACCGACACCTACGAACATTTCAACGAAGTCAGAACCGGAAATGGTAAAGAACGGTACTTTCGCTTCGCCTGCAATGGCTTTCGCCAGCAGCGTTTTACCGGTACCCGGAGGGCCGACCATCAGGACGCCTTTCGGGATTTTACCGCCCAGTTTCTGGAAACGGCTCGGCTCACGCAAATACTCAACCAGCTCACCAACTTCTTCTTTGGCCTCATCACAACCGGCCACATCAGCAAAGGTGGTTTTGATCTGATCTTCGGTCAACATGCGGGCTTTGCTCTTGCCGAAGGACATCGCGCCCTTACCGCCGCCGCCCTGCATCTGCCGCATAAAGAAGATCCACACGCCAATCAGCAGCAGCATTGGGAACCATGAGATGAAGATTGAAGCCAGCAGGCTTGGTTCTTCAGGCGGTTCGCCAACTACTTTGACGTTTTTGGTCAACAGGTTATCGAGTAACTTAGGATCGTTGACGGGGATATAGGTGGTGTATTTATTGCTGTCTTTTTTGACAACGTTAATCTCACGCCCGTTAATTCGTGCCTCGCGGACCTGATCTTGGTTCACTTCCGATAGGAAAGTTGAATAATCAACCCTACGGCCATTCGACTCGCTGGGCCCAAAGCTCTGGAATACAGACATCAGCACGACCGCGATGACTAACCAGAGAATCAGGTTTTTCGCCATGTCACTCAAGGGATTAACCTCATATTACAACGATGTTAACAGACAGCGTAGGGTACTATAGATCCTTCATACCTGGAATCGCAGTGCGGATGATTTTGCTTGTTTACCTTGAAACTCAGAATTAGACATCAGAGTAAACGCATTGGTCGTCTTGCTTTGATTCCGGCAATTCAGGCTAAAGTTTGCGCCCCGTCGCCACAATGTACACTTCGCGCGAACGTAATCGCGAAGCGTCCGGCTTACGAATTTTCACTTTCGTAAACAGGGAGCGAATTTCCCGCAGGTATTCATCGAAGCCATCTCCCTGAAACACTTTCACGACAAAACTGCCGCCTGGGGCCAGGATATCCCGACACATTTCCAGCGCCAATTCTACCAAATACATCGAACGTGGAATATCAACCGCAGGTGTCCCGCTCATGTTGGGTGCCATATCTGACATCACCACCTGCACCTTTTGGTCGCCAACGCGCTCCAGTAAGGCGTTAAGCACCGCTTCATCACGAAAATCGCCTTGCAGGAAATCAACGCCGACAATGGGATCCATTGGTAACAGATCGCAGGCAATGATACGACCACTTGATCCGATAAGCTGTACCACATATTGCGACCAACCGCCGGGTGCAGCGCCCAGATCAACCACCGTCATGCCGGGTTTGAAAATCTTGTCACCCTGCTGTATTTCCTCAAGTTTAAACCAGGCACGCGAACGCAACCCTTTTTTCTGTGCCTGCAGCACATATTTATCGCTAAAGTGTTCCTGTAGCCAGCGACTGGAACTGGCCGAACGCTTTTTACCCGTCATAATTTTTCCAATTAAATCGTCATCGTAGCGATAAATCAGCACGCAATGGTCGCGTTGATTTGGCGATATACCCGAGATGGCGGTAGAATGAACCGTTTTCAATCCCTGAGTAAGCAAAAAATACGATGAATCTGAGTACCAAACAAAAACAGCACCTGAAAGGCCTTGCCCATCCGCTTAAGCCGGTTGTCATGCTGGGCGGTAATGGCCTAACTGAAGGCGTGCTCGCCGAAATCGAACTGGCGCTCGAGCATCACGAATTGATCAAGGTAAAAATTGCCTCGGAAGATCGTGAAACCAAGCAGCTGATCGTTGACGCTATCGTGCGTGAAACTAAAGCAGGCAACGTACAGGTCATCGGCAACACGCTGGTGCTATATCGCCCTGCCAAAGAGCGTAAAATCACTCTTCCGCGTTAATCATGCCCTAAAGGCGGCGACGGGCAAAGAAAGTGCCACGCTCCTGCATGTGATAAAAGGCCGCAATGCGGCCTTTTTCCTTTCTTTACAAAATGCAGCGACATATTGCAAAGCGTAGCAATATCTTAAAGGTATTCCACCTTCAGCACTTCATATTCCACATCCCCACCCGGGGTTTTGACAATCGCGACATCATCCGCTGATTTTCCCACCAATCCACGCGCCATCGGCGAATTCACGGAGATCAGGTTCTGTTTGAAGTCAGCTTCATCGTCACCCACGATGCGGTAGGTGAACTCTTCATCCGTTTCCACATTCAGAATGGTCACGGTTGCGCCAAAAATAACGCGACCGGTTTTCGGCATTGCAGTGATATCAATCACCTGCGCATTGGAGAGCTTAGCTTCGATCTCCTGAATACGACCCTCGCAAAAACCTTGTTCTTCGCGAGCCGCATGATATTCGGCATTCTCTTTTAAATCGCCGTGCTCACGGGCTGTGGCGATGGAGGCGATAATGCGCGGACGCTTTACGGATTTCAGTTCGTTCAGCTCTTCGCGCAGCTTCTCAGCGCCTTTCAACGTCATCGGAATCTGATTCATTTTGGCTCCTCGTCATCTATCCTGGTTAACGGCGTCATCCTGACCGGTGACAGCAGAAAACAGCTTCTGCGGCGCGTTACCTCTTTTCACAAGCAAAAGAAGCCTGACCCGGAAAGCTTTCCGGGTCAGGTTCGGTTTTGCATTTTGATACGTATTTTACCCCAGAGTTCCCTGTGGGTCATCGTTTACTTTGCACCGTCCGGGGACGTAGTATTGACGCCTTCACCCGTCAGTTACCGCGAGATTATGCGATTTTCACGACTTGTTACCGGATTAACCTGTGCGTTTATGCTGCAGGCACAAGCAGCTCCCGTTGAAGAATACATGCAGTATTTGCCAGACGGCGCAAACCTGGCGCTGATGGTACAAAAAGTGGGCGCATCAACCCCGATAATCGATTATCACGGCAAACAGATGGCATTACCGGCCAGCACCATGAAAGTGGTGACGGCGCTGGCGGCCCTGCTGGAACTCGGTCCTGACTTCCGTTTCCAGACCACCATGGAGACCAAAGGCGCGGTCAATGATGGCACTCTGAACGGCGATCTGGTCGCGCGTTTCGGCGGCGATCCAACGTTGAGCCGTCAGGATCTGCGCAATATGGTGGCCGCGCTGAAAAAACAGGGCATCACGCATATTAAAGGCAATCTGGTGGTCGACACCTCGGTGTTCGCCAGCCACGATATGGCGCCCGGCTGGCCGTGGAACGATTTGACGCAGTGCTTTAGTGCACCGCCAGGTGCTGCGATTGTCGATAAAAACTGTTTCTCAGTATCGCTGTATAGCGCCAATACGCCGGGCGAAAATGCCTTCGTGCGCATTGCCTCCTATTACCCGGCACATATGTTCAGCCAGGTGCGCACTATCGGGCGTAACAGTGGTGATGGGCAATATTGCGAGCTGGATGTGGTGCCGGGCGAGCTCAATCGCTACACCTTAACCGGCTGTATGCGTCAACGCGCTGAGCCGCTGCCGCTGGCATTTGCCGTGCAGGACGGTGCCGCGTGGGCCGGTGAGATCCTTAAAGCCGAACTGCGTGCCGCCGATATCGATTACAGCGGCCATCTGGTGCGTCAGGCGCAAGTGACCTCGCCGGGCACCGTGCTGGCTTCAACGCAATCTGCGCCGCTGCACACGCTGCTGCATACCATGCTGAAAAAATCGGACAACATGATTGCCGATACCGTGTTCCGCACCATCGGCCATCACTACTTCAACGTGCCGGGCACTTTCCGCGCGGGTTCGGATGCGGTACGCCGCATTCTGCGTGAAAAAGCCGGTGTCGATATGGGCAACAGCATTCAGGTGGATGGCTCAGGACTGTCGCGTCATGATTTGATTGCACCAGATACCATGATGCAAGTGCTGCAATTCATTGCGAAAAACGACTCGACGCTGAATTATATTTCGATGCTGCCGCTGGCCGGTTACGACGGCACGCTGCAATATCGTGGCGGTCTGCATGAAGCAGGCCTCGACGGCAAAGTCTCGGCGAAAACCGGTTCACTGCAGGGCGTCTATAATCTGGCTGGATTCATCACCACCTCCAGCGGTGCGCGCGTGGCCTTTGTGCAGTTCCTGTCCGGCTATGCTGTGCCGCCGGAAGATCAGAAAACGCGCCGCATTCCATTGGTACGTTTTGAGAGCCGCCTCTACACGGATATCAATAAAAACAACTGATGAAACTGCTAATTGTCGAAGATGATGCGCTGTTGCAATCGGGTCTGGCGCAAGCGCTCAGCGCACAAGGTTACGCTATCGACTGCGCCAGCACCGCCGCCGAGAGTAACGCCATGTTGCGCAGCGGTCAGTACAGCCTGATCGTGCTCGATCTGGGTTTGCCGGATCGCGATGGCGCTTCATTGCTACGACAGTGGCGCCGCGACGGCATTGCCGTACCGGTGTTGATCCTCACCGCGCGCGATGCGCTGGAGGATCGCGTTGATGGCCTGGATGCCGGCGCCGATGATTATCTGGTGAAGCCGTTTGCGCTGGTCGAGCTGCAGGCCCGCGTGCGGGCGCTGATCCGCCGTTATCAGGGCCACAGCGATAATCTGCTGCAACAGGGCGATCTGACGCTCAACCTCAGTTCACAACAGGTGCTACTGGAAGCTCATCCGCTGGAGATCACGCCGAAAGAGTTCGCACTGCTCACCCGTTTGCTGATGCGCATTGGGCAAAACGTTCATCGTGAAACGTTGCAGCAGGATCTCTACAGCTGGAATGACGATCCTGGATCCAACACTCTCGAAGTTCACATCCACAATCTGCGTCGTAAGCTGGGAAAAGATCGTATCAAAACTGTGCGTGGCGTCGGTTATCGTCTGGAACTCCGCGAATGAACAGCATGCGTCAGCGGTTACTGATTATGCTGGCGCTGATTCTCCTCACCTGCCAGGTGATGAGCGCCATCTGGCTGTGGCATGAGAGCCGCGAGCAGATCAGTTTTTTAGTCAATGAAACGCTTTCCGCTCAGGCGCGTAACGATCGTGTCGAAAATGAGATTCGCGAAGCGATCGCCTCACTGCTTCTGCCCTCCTTAGTGATGGTCGCCCTCACCTTGCTGCTGTCGTTTTGGGCGATCACCTGGATCATCCGCCCGCTGAAATCGCTGCAAGACAGCCTTGCACACCGTTCAGCGGATAACCTGACGCCGTTGCCGGTCTATTCCGAGATGGATGAGATCGTGGCGGTCACCACCGCGATCAACCAGCTATTTTCACGCCTCGATCACACGCTACAGCAGGAGCGATTATTCACCGCCGACGCGGCGCACGAGCTGCGCACGCCGCTGGCGGGATTGCGCCTGCATCTGGAGCTGCTGCACCAGCAGAACGTGCCGCAAAGCGGAATGCTGATCGAACGCATCGACCAGCTGATGCACACCGTTGAACAGTTGCTGATGCTGTCGCGCGCCGGTCAGGCGCTTGCTGGCGGTCACTATCAGCAGTTGCTGTGGCAGAAAGACATCATGCAGCCGCTGGAACCGGAAATGGCGGAGCTGTTGCAACAGCGCCAGCAAACACTGCACTGGCCGCAGGTCAACGATGTGCCGCAGCAAGGCGAAGCGGTGCTGCTACGTTTGATGCTGCGCAATCTGCTGGAGAACGCTTCACGCTACAGCCCGGAGGGCAGCGAGGTCGCGGTGAAAATGCAGCAGGACAAGCAGCAGGTGATTATTGAAGTGTGGGATCAGGGACCGGGCATTGATGCCGCCGCCGCGGAAGAGCTGACGCAGGCATTCCGTCGACGCGATCAGCGTTACGGCGGTAGCGGGCTGGGTCTGAATATCGTGCTGCGCATCGTGCAGATGCATCGCGGCAGGCTGGAACTGGTCAATCGTGAGGATAGCAGCGGACTGATTGCCCGCTGCTATTTACCGCATCAACTTATTGGCTAACTCGCCTTAGAAATGGGTATTCAGGCTCATAAAGTAAGTACGACCTGATTCGTTATAGGTATTGGCACCCGCACCATACAGATAAGAGTTGGTGTTGGCGTTGCCGGTGGTTTGCGCATTGCCCTCACGATAGTGACGCTTATCGAACAGATTATCGATACCCACCGTGACGCTGGCGTACTTGTTGATATCGTAGGTGCCGCTCATGCCGATAATCGAATAAGGACTGACTTTATCGGTCGCGCTGCCGGTTGAAGCATTACCTTTGTAATCATACTTCTTCGGCGTTTGTGTGCCGTACCAGGTCAGCGTGGTTTGCAGCGACAAATCCTGCGTTGCCTGCCAGCTCAGCGTCGAGTTCAGCGTGTACTCCGGAATCACCGATAAGCGATCGCCGGTCTCTTTGTTCTTACTCTGCAGCATATAGGTGAAGTTGTTGTTCCACGTCACGCTGTCGGAGAACGGCACGTTAACCGTACCTTCCAGCCCTTCCACCACTGCTTTCGGTACGTTTTCCCACTTATAAATATCGGTGGTGCCGTTAGAGGCTTTGCCCGCTGGCGAGTAACCGGCTTCGATCTTGTTGCGATAATCGTTGCGGAACCAAGTTAAACCGGCCTGATAACCTTCGTGTTTCCACTCCAGTCCCACCTCTTTGTTAATGCTGTTTTCGGCTTTCAGATCGCTGTTACCTTGCAGATAACAGGCGCCGGTGCTGGCAGCGCAACCCTGGCCATTGCTGTACAGCAGATAGTTTGGGTTGGTTTGATACAGGCTCGGCGCTTTATAAGCGCGCCCGATGCCCATCTTCAGCGTGAAGTCATCGCCCAGACCTTGCGACAAATTGAGCGACGGACTCCAGTTATTGCCCACAATTGAGTGGTGATCGAAACGCAGGCTTGGCGTCAGCATGGTGCTGTCGGTCAGCTCCATGTTGTCTTCAGCGAACAGTGAGAAAATCTCCGCCTGGGAATAGGGGCTGCGGCCAGTGTTGTCGATGCCCGGCACCGCACCGTAGTTCGCCGCCTGGGCGTTGGATGAACCATCTTTCATGCGCTGCTGGTTCCATTCGGTACCCAGCGTCGCGGTTTGATTAAACAGCAGTTCAAACGGAATACTGACTTCGCTGTGCAGCAGCACATCATCCAGCTGAATGGTGTTAAAACCGCTGTTGGAGAAGATACCTTCGGTGCCGCCCGCCAAACCTTCGTTGATGCGCGAATTGCGGGTTTTCTCATAACGCGCGTAGGTATTGGTACTGACGCCGTTATCCCACGCGCCGGTCCACTTCAGTGAGACGTTTTGACGATACAGGCGGTTGGTTTCATCACCGTACAGGCTTTTCACCAGCGCGCTGGTGTTAGTGTTCTGCGTATCGCCGGAATAAAGGTTGCCCTGACGGCTGAAGCCGGCCTGTAGCTCCAGCGTTTGCATCGGCGCAAATGCCCAGCTCAGTAATGCATTAATATCTTTATTCACCGAGCCTTCCCGGCCCGATGGATAACTGCCGGTATAGCTACCGGTACGCGCCGCCGCATGACCTTCATTGATGTCATAGGCATCGGCCTGCGTTTTGGCTAAACCGCCGTACAAACGGAAGTTGAAATCATCGCCCAGCGGTCCTTCCAGGCTGAAGTTGGTGCGTTTAGTGGCGCCTTCGGCTTTGTGTTCTGGCACGTTGTAATAGGTGTTCCATGAACCGTGCCACTGCTGATCGGTCTGTTTTTTGGTGATGATATTCACCACGCCGCCCGCTGCGCCGTTACCGTAACGTACCGCTGCAGGTCCACGAATCACGTCGATATGGTCGATCATCTCCGGCGGCACCCAGTTAGTATCACCGCGCGTATCACGCTCGCCACGCCAGCCAAGGCGCACCGAGTTGCGGCTGGTGATCGGCATGCCATCCACCATGATCAGGGTATTTTCTGGGCCCATGCCACGAATATCTATCTGGCGATTGTTGCCGCGCTGGCCGCTGGTGGAGTTACCGGTCAGGTTCACGCCTGGCATGGTACGGATAATTTCTGATACATCGCGCGCGGGCGGATGCTTTTTGATTTCGTCGGCGGTGATGGTTGAGACGCCCGGCGCCTGCAGGTTCTGCTGCTGCGCGGTAACCATTAAGGTGCCGCCGTCCATCGATTGTGCGTCAGTGGTGCTCGCTGAGGTTTTGCTGGAGGAAGTCTCTGCCGCCCAGGCGCCGCTGGAGAGCAGTGAGGCGCTGAGCCCCAATTCAAGAAGAATAGCTAATGATAACCGCGAGTAACTTTTCATTTTATACGTTCCTGGATGGCCAGCAAAAGCCGTTGCATGCTGACTGGCGAGCCGGTGAGAAGATCCCTGTTCCTATCGCGCCCAGTTCCAGACCCTTCAAACCATCCGTAGCGCAACCTTACCGAACGGTAAGCATCAGACGGAACGAGCGTGCTCATTTTTGAGCGCAGTCACCCTATTGCAAATGCAAATTATTATCAATAGTATTATTCATCAAGCTTATGTAAATCTCCGCGTAAACACCGACTGGCAGCCCTATGACCTGGCGAAATGATGTAACCGGCAGTGCAGCCTGGTGGCAGGCGCAACAATCCCAGGGGATTCCCCGTATTGAGTTAGCAGACGATGGCCAATGTCAGGTCACCTTCTTCTGGCGCGACCCGCAAGGTGATGAAACACAATCGTCGACCCAGCGCGTATGGATCAACATTACCGGCGTCACCGATCACCACCAGCGCCGCCCACCACAGTCGCTGATGCGCGTGACGGGCACTAACGTCTGGTACTGGCAGACTTCGCTACCGGCTAACTGGCGCGGCAGCTACTGTTTAATGCCCGATGAACAGGCCACCGACTTTTCTGGTGAAGCCGACATGTCTTCGCTGCGCAACTGGTGGCGCGATAAATTTCCCACTGCACAGGCCGATCCGCTGAATGATTTACGCGGCTGGTCTGGCGGACGTGGCATGAGTGTCTCACCGCTGCATCTGCCGCAGGCCCCGAATCAGCAGGTATGGCAAGCGGTAGATAAGGGCACGGCGTCAGCCGTGGAGCTGCAGCAGCAGCAATGGCACAGCGCAATATTGGGCAACAGCCGCAAGGTGTGGATTTACACCACCGGCGACGCCAATCCCGCGCAGCGTCCGCTGGCGATCCTGCTGGATGGGCAGTTCTGGGCGCACAACATGCCGATTGCCGGGCCGCTGCAGCAGCTTACCGATGCCGGCACCTTGCCGCCTGCGGTATATCTGTTTATCGATATCATCGACCGCGACCACCGCAGCCACGAGCTGCCGTGCAATGCGCAGTTTTGGCAAGCTCTCCAGCAAGAACTCCTACCGCAGATTGCCCAATCAGTGCCCTATCGCCAGCAGGCCGATAGCACCATCGTCGCCGGGCAAAGTTTTGGCGGCCTCGCCTCGGTTTATGCCGCGCTGCACTGGCCGGAAACCTTTGGCAATGCGCTCAGCCTCTCCGGCTCCTTCTGGTGGCCGGAACGCGGCAATCCGCACGGTTGGCTGCTACAGGCGCTGGAGAGTGGCCTTGCACCACGCCAGCCGCTGCGCTTCTGGCTGGAAGCGGGCCAGCGCGAAGGCTTAATTTTGCAAGCTAATCAACAGTTACAGCAGCAACTGCACGCTGCCGGTTATCAGGTGCATTACCAGCCGGTGGAAGGCGGGCACGACGCGCTCTGTTGGCGCGGTGGCCTGCTGAGTGGCTTACAAGCCCTGTTGAACCAACCGGAGCATCCATGTCCGAATCCCTGATGAATAAATCTATGATTGACCAACAAACCCTGCCGTTAGTCGCGGCACAGCCCGGTATCTGGATTGCCGATCAGCTGTCCCCGCACCGCAACGCTTACGCGGTAGCGCACTTTGTCGAGCTGCGCGGTGACATTGATAGCGCCTTACTCGCCCAGTCAATTGTCGCGGGCATGCAGGAAGCCGATACGCTAAACATGGCCTTCGGCGAAGTGGAAGGCGAAGCGTTGCAGTGGCTCCAGCCACAACAATTTAGTCCGCCGCAGATTATCGATCTGCGCGGCGAGGCCGATGCCGTCGCCACAGCACGCGTGCTGATGCGCGAAGATATGAACAGCGATCTGCGCGTGCTGAGCGGCGCAAAACTGTGGCATCACTGCCTGTTCCGCCTCGGCGAGCAGCATTGGTTCTGGTATCAGCGCTATCACCATTTGGTGGTGGATGGCTTCAGCTTTACCGCACTGACGCGCCGCATCGCTAACCTCTATAGCGCCGCAGTGCACCAGCAGTCGGCCGAACCGACGCCGTTTATCCCGTTTAGCGAGGTGGTTGAAGAGTATCAGCGCTATCGCGAATCCTCCTCGTTCACGCGTGACAGCCAGTTCTGGCGCGAAAAAGGGGCGGCGCTGCCGTCACCGGCGTCGCTCTCGCCGCTACCGCTTGCCGGACAAACCGCCAGCACCGATCTACTTCGCCACAGCGTGACGCTGGATCGCAGCACCTTTCAAACGCTGGTGCAGCAGCACCCGCAATCCAGCGCCGCCGATCTTGCCTTCGCCCTTGTTGCGCTGTGGCTGGCACGTCTCAGCGGCCAAAACGACTTTGCCGCCGGCTTCATCTTTATGCGTCGTATCGGTTCCGCCGCCTTGTGCGCTACCGGTCCAGTGATCAACGTATTGCCGATGGCGGTGCATTACGATCCCACGCAGCCACTGAGCGCCCTCGCCGCGCAGCTGGCGGGTGAAGTGAAAAAGATGCGTCGTCATCAGCGCTATGACGCCGAACAGGTGCAGCGCGATCTCGGTCGTCTTGGCGATGGCGATCCGCTGTACGGTCCGGTGATCAACCTGAAGATGTTTGATTACCAGCTCGATTTCGCCGGCGTTGAGGGCATCACCCATCAACTGGCTTCCGGACCGGTACGCGACCTGGAAATCGCTATCTATATCAGTGAGCAAGGTGAATTAACCCTTGAGCTGCTGGCCAATGCCGAGCGCTACAGCGAACAGACCTTGCAGCGTCATGCCAGCCGCTTTGCCTTGCTGCTGAATCAGTTGGCAGAGCAACCGCAGCGCCCGTGTGGCGAACTCGATCTGCTCACTGCTGAGGAACACGCGCAGATTACCGCGATTAACCAAACCGCTTATCCGCTGCCGGCAGAAACGCTGGCCTCGCTGTTGGCCCAGCAGGCGGCACGTACGCCGGATGCCCCGGCGCTCGCCGATGCGCAGCACCAGCTGAACTATCACCAAATGCAACAGCAGGTATTTGCGCTGGCGGCGGATTTGACTGCCGCAGGCGTGCAGCGCGGCGATATTGTCGCGGTAGCGCTGCCGCGCTCAGTGCAGCTGTCGCTGGCATTGCAGGCCATTGTTTCGCTTGGCGCCGCGTATTTACCACTCGATACCGGCTATCCCGACGATCGCCTGCAGCTGATGCTGGAAGATGCCGCACCGAAAACGCTGATCACCTGCGCGGCACTCAGCGCGCGCTTTTGCGCCATCGCGTCGGTCAATCAGCTGCATTTTGATGCGCTGTATAGCACGCCAACTGCGCCACAACCGTCCAGCGCGCCGACGCCGCAGGATGGTGCTTACATCATTTACACCTCAGGTTCTACCGGCCGTCCTAAAGGGGTGCTGGTGGGCCATGAAGCCATCGTCAATCGCCTGTTGTGGATGCAGGATCGCTACCCGCTGCAAGCCGATGATGTGGTTTTACAAAAAACGCCGAGCAGCTTCGATGTTTCAGTATGGGAATTCTTCTGGCCGCTGCTGGTCGGCGCGCAGTTGGTGATGGCGCCGCCCGAGGCGCATCGCGATCCTGAAGCGCTGCAGCAACTGTTTGCCCGCTACAAAGTCACCACTACGCATTTCGTACCCTCGATGCTGGCGGCCTTTGTCGCGGCCCTTGATGATCAACAGGCGATTGCCTGCTGTGCCAGCCTGCGCAACGTGTTCTGCAGCGGTGAAGCGCTGCCGACCGACTTGTCTCGCGAGTGGGAAACTCTGACGCGAGTGCCGTTGCACAATCTGTATGGTCCAACCGAAGCCGCGGTGGATGTCAGCTGGTATCCGGCGTTTGGTGATGCATTGGCTGCCGTCGAAGGGGCCAGCGTGCCGATTGGTTTCCCGGTGTGGAACACCGGGCTGCGCATCCTCGATGCCCGCATGCAGCCGGTACCGCCGGGCGTCGCGGGCGATCTCTATTTAACCGGCGTACAGCTGGCGCATGGCTATCTTGGTCGTCCCGATCTTACTGCCAGCCGCTTTATTGCCGATCCCTTCAGCCCCGGCGAGCGCATGTACCTCACCGGCGACGTGGCGCGCTGGCTGGATAACGGTGCGGTGGAATATCTCGGCCGCAGCGACGATCAGCTAAAGATTCGCGGTCAGCGTATCGAGCTGAATGAAATTGATCATGTGCTCAGCGCCCAGCCGGGTATTGAGCAAGCGGTAACGCACGCCGTGGTGCTGGGCGGCGCGGCGGCACAGGGTGATGCACGCCAGCTGGTGGGTTACGTGCTAGCCGCACAGCCGGTTGATGGCGAAGCATTACGTCAGGCGCTGGCGCAACGCTTGCCCGCGCATATGGTGCCCGTTGCCATTGTGCAGCTTGATGCTTTCCCGCTCAGCAGCAATGGCAAGCTGGATCGCAAAGCGCTGCCGTTGCCAGAGTCCGCCAGTGCCAGCGCGGGACGTGCCCCCTACGCTGGTCTGGAAACCACGCTGGCAAATGCCTTCTGCCAGCTGCTGGCACGCGATGCCATCAGCGCGCAGGATGACTTTTTCGCCCTTGGCGGTCATTCGCTGCTGGCGATGCGCTTAGCGGCGCAGCTGCGTCGCGAGCTGCAACAGCCGGTTTCAGTGGGGCAGATTATGGTGGCCTCGACGGTTGAGAAACTGGCGACACTGCTCAGTGATGCACAATCACATCAGCAGGCTGGCTTCGAAGCGGTGCTGCCGCTGCGTCAGAGCAACGGCCCAACGCTATTCTGCTTCCATCCGGCGTCAGGTTTTGCCTGGCAGTTCAGCATCTTGCAACGCTATCTCGATCCGAGCTGGTCGCTGATCGGCATTCAGTCGCCGGATATCAACAGCCCGCTGAACCAGAGCACGCATCTGGATGAGGTGTGCGAGGCGCATCTGCACACCCTGCGCGAGGTGCAGCCGCACGGGCCTTACTATTTCCTCGGCTATTCACTCGGCGGCACGCTGGCACAAGGCATTGCAGCACGGCTGGAAGCGGCGGGCGAAGAGGTCGCATTCCTTGGCTTGCTGGATACCTGGCCGCCAGAAACGCAAAACTGGGATGAGAAGCGCGGCGAGAACGAGCTGGATCCTGCGGTGCTGGAAGAGGTGAATCGCGAACGCGAGCAGTTTATCGCTGCACAGCGCCATCAGGCCGGTGAAGAGATGCGCGTGATGTTTGATACCATCGAGGCTAACTACGCCAGTTCAGTGCGCCTGCTGGCTACCGCGCGCAGTGCGCGTTTTAACGGTCGCGCCACGCTGTTCCTCGCCGAGCAGACGCAGCAGCCGGGACAAGATGCACGTCGTGCCTGGGCACCCTATGTGGATGAGCTAGAGGTGTGGCCGATGGATTGCGCCCACGTGGAGATCATTTCACCGCAAATGTTTGAGCAGATTGGGCCACTGTTGCAGCGGTTGCTGAAGTAGCGCTGTTTCCCTCACCCTAGCCCTCTCCCGCAAGCGGGAGAGGGAACCGATCGCAGATCGGGGTGAGATACGCACACTACGTTGAAATCGCTCGAGCACTTAATTTTGCTTCGCTCGGGCGGCTCCCTCGCCCGCTTGCGGGAGAGGGAACCGATCGCAGATCGGGGTGAGATACGCACACTACTTTGAAATCGCTCGAGCACTTAATTTTGCTTCGCTCGGGCGGCTCCCTCGCCCGCTTGCGGGAGAGGGTTGGGGTGAGGGACAGCGTGCACCTTACTTAACTACCGCCCGCGCCCCAGCGGCACAATCATCGGCGTATGCGCCACCGGATCTTCCACAATCACGCAGCGCAATCCATACACCTGCTCGATCAACGCTGGCGTCACGATCTCCGCCGGTTTCCCCTCGGCGACAATCTTGCCGTAACGCATCGCAATCAAGTGCGTGGCATAGCGGCAGGCGTGATTGAGATCGTGCAGCACCACCACCAGCGTACGACCATGCTGCTGATTCAGCTCCTGCATCAGCTCCAGCAACTCAATTTGATGCGTAATGTCCAGCCAGGTGGTTGGCTCATCCAGCAGCAGCAGCGGCGTTTCCTGCGCCAGTACCATGGCGATCCACACGCGCTGACGCTGCCCGCCCGATAAGGTATCCACCGACTGCTGCGCTAAATCGCTCACGCCCGTGGCGCGCATCGCTTGTTGCACCGCAGCTTCATCTTCCGCGCGCCAGCGACCAAACAGCGCCTGATGCGGATAACGCCCGCGCGCCACCAGCTCCGTGACGCTAATGCCGGCAGGCGCATTCGAACTCTGTGGCAGCAGGCCAAGGCGGCGCGCCACCTCTTTGGTCGGATAGCGCGCAATCGCTTCGCCATCCAGCAAGACTTCCCCTTTCAGCGGGGTATGCAGACGGCTGAGCGTACGTAATAGCGTCGATTTTCCGCAGGCGTTGGGGCCGATAATTACCGTCAGCTCCCCTTCGGGAATCGCTACCGATAAATTCTCTGCCACCACTTTTTTGTCGTAGCCCAGCGTCAAACCTTCGCCACGCAGACGTGAAGGGATATCGATCATTGGCGTCGCGCCTCCCGCACCAGTAAAGCCATCAGATAAAGTCCACCGAGGATGACGGTAATTACGCCAACCGGTAATTGATAAGGCAGGAACAGATGCTGTGCGGCGAAGTCAGCGGCAATCAGCAACAACGCGCCACACAGCGCTGCCAGCGGCAATGCACCTTTAATACCGCCGCCCAGACGCCGTGCAATTTGTGGCGCCAGCAGCGCGACAAACGAAATCGGTCCCACCAGCGCCGTTGATGCTGCCGTTAACACCACGCCAATCAGCATCAGCCACATCCGGCTGCGCTCCACCGGCACGCCAAGCGCATTGGCGGTATCGTCACCCATCTCCAGCAGGCGCATACGCCGCGCCAGCAGCGCCATCAGCACTAATGCCAGCAGCAGCACGGCAATCACCGGCGGCGTTTTCGCCCAGGTAATCCCGTTAAGCGATCCAGCGCTCCACAAACCGGCACTCAGCGCCGACTCCAGCGAGGCGCTGATAATCAGCCATGAGTTCAACGCCATTAGCAGCGCGCGCACGCTGATGCCGACGATAATCAGCCGGAAGGTTTCCACCCCGTTGCGCCAGGCAAACAGGTACACCAGCGCCGCCGTGGCGATGCCGCCAATCAGTGCCGCGCCGGTCATCGCCGTTACACTTTGATTGAACAGCACCAGCGCCACCAGCACGCCGCTGTATGCGCCGGTGTTAAAGCCGAGAATATCCGGACTGCCGAGCGGATTGCGCAGCAGCGACTGAAAAATCGCTCCGCTGATACCTAATGCGGCACCAATCAGCAGCGCCATCAGCACGCGCGGCAAGCGCCACTCCAGCACGATCAGTTTGACGTTACCGGCGCTCTGACCGAGCAGCAGTTGCCCGATTTGTTCGCCGCTAATCTGCAATGCCCCGCGCGTCATCGCCAGATACGCCAGCACTGCGCAGCAAAGCAGCAGCCATAGCGCGTGTAACCAGGTTCGACGCGTCATAGCGCACCCCGGCCCAGTTTGCGGCGCACCAGTACAATCAGCATCGGCGCTCCGAGCATTGCCGTGACGATGGAAACCCGCAGCTCCCCCGCCACCAGCAGGCGGCCAAGAATATCGGCGGCGAGTAACAGAATCGGCGTGATAAGCGCCGTCGCCGGCAGCATCCAGCGATGATCGTTGCCCACCAGCCAGCGGGCAAAGTGCGGCGTCATCAGACCGACAAAGGCAATTGGCCCCACCGCCGCCGTCGCTGCACCGCACAGCAGTGCAATCGCCAGCAGGCCAAGCAGCTGGGTCCGCCCCACGCGTGTACCGAGTGCGGTGGCCATATCGCCGCCCATGCTGAGGCTGTTGAGCGCCTGCGACAGACAAATCGCTGCCACGCTGCCCACCAGCACCGCCGGAAACAGTGTGCGCAGCACGGTAAAGTTACGGATATCCAGCGAGCCGCTGTGCCAGAAGCGCAGGTGATCATAGATGTCAGGATTGAGTAGTGACAGGCCAGACGTCAGCCCATCCAGCACTGCGCCCAGCGCGACGCCCGCCAGCGTAAGACGTACCGGATTGACGCGGCCACCGCCAATCGCACCGGTCAATGCCACCAGCAACGAAGAGAGCAGTGCGCCCGCAAAAGCGAAGCCGAGCCAATCTACTGGCGAATCTGCACCAAACAGCGCAATGCCAATCACCACTGCGAAACCAGCACCGGCATTGACGCCGAGAATGCCGGGATCGGCCAGCGGGTTGCGCGTCAGGCTCTGCATCAAGGCACCGGCCAGCCCGAGCGCCACGCCCGCCAGCAAACCAGCCAGGGTGCGCGGCAAGCGCGCGTCACGCACAATCACACACTCCGCGCTATTACAGCTGGCGGTAAGCGAATGATAAACATCGGGAAGCGGTATTGATTTTGCTCCCAGCATTAAGCTGAGCGCGATGAGGAGCAAGAGCAGAATCCCTGAGCCTGCCAATGCACGGATCTGGCGCATAGCGTTCTAAACCTTCACTGTTCAACGTCGTCGCATGCGCGATGCAACTTGATAATGGTTATCGTTATTACTCGCGTTTAGCTATGTTACCATGACTCGCCTCGCGGACGATGAGGAAAATTGGTGCAAAAAGGCGAACCTATGAACAAATCATCCCACTTTATCGATCTCTCACTGCTGAAAACCCATCCGGCTTTTCGCGCGGTATTTATTGCGCGCTTTATCTCGATTGTCGCGCTCGGCATGCTTGCCGTCGCGGTGCCGGTACAGATCCAGCACATGACAAATTCACCGCTGCTGGTGGGATTGGCGGTGACGCTGGCCGCTGCGGGCATGTTTATTGGTCTGCTGACCGGCGGCGTTTTGGCGGATCGCCATGAGCGTAAGAAGCTGATTCTTTTCGCCCGTTCAACCTGCGGACTGGGCTTTATCGCGCTGGCGATCAATGCGGCGCTGCCGGAACCTTCGTTAATCGCCGTTTATCTGCTGGGCTTCTGGGATGGTTTCTTCGGGGCGATTGGCGTCACTGCACTGTTAGCCGCCACGCCCGCGCTGGTGGGGCGGGAAAATATTATGCAGGCCGGTGCTATCACCATGTTAACGGTGCGCTTTGGCTCGATTTTGTCACCTGCGATTGCCGGTCTGGTGATTGCCCACGGCGGCGTGACCTGGAACTACGGACTCGCCGCGTTCGGCACGCTGCTTACGGTGCTAACCCTGTTAAAATTACCGAACTTGCCTCCTCCGCCGCAGCCGCGCGAACATCCGCTCAAATCCCTCGCTGCTGGCGTGCAGTTTCTCTTTGCCAGCCCGATTGTCGGCATGGTGGCGCTGATTGGTGCGCTGGTGACCTTAGCCAGCGCGGTGCGGGTGCTCTATCCCGCACTCGCGCCCCATTGGTCAGTGAGTGCTGACCAGCTGGGTTTGCTCTACGCCGCAGTGCCGCTCGGTGCGGCGGTGGGCGCCTTCACCAGCGGTAAACTCAAGCACGCTGCACGTCCAGGACAGCTGGTGCTCGGCAGCGCGATTGCGGCGTTTATCGCCCTTGGCTTGTTTAGCCTGATGCCGAATCTGCCGCTGGCGTTAGCTTGTCTGGTCGCCTTCGGCTATTTCAGCGCCATCAATAGCCTGGTGCAGTACGCAATGATTCAGGCGCTAACGCCCGATCATTTGCTAGGCCGCATCAACGGGTTGTGGACGGCACAGAACGTCACCGGCGACGCGATAGGTGCGGCAGTGATTGGTGCGATGGGTTCCTGGCTGCTGCCACCGCAGGCCGCCGCCGTGTTTGGCTTTGCGGCGGCGCTGCTGGGCATCGGGATGTGGTTGATGATGGGGCGTTTACGTCGTTACCATCCGCCAGCACCGGAGCTGGCGGAACAGGCATCATGATTTAACGAACAGTTTTTCCAGACGCGCCAGCAGATTGCTGGCGCTGTAGTAATCGAGACGGAACGAATCAACACCCAGCGCGTAAACCTGCTTGCCTTGTACTGCGGCGTTCTGTGCAAGGAACGGGTTGCCCAGCACCGACTGCGTGGTTTTATCGTCGGCGGCAAATAGCAGGAAGGTTTTACCCGTTAGGCCGCTGGCGACGTTTTCACCCGATAGCTGAATGATATCTTTACGCTGCCCCATGCTGTGGCTCTGCGCCACATTTGCCGGCGGCATCGCCAGGGTGAAACCCAGTTGTTCCAGCAGCTTGCCCTGCGCTGAGGCGGCGGTCCACAGGTTGACCGCGCGTCCTCCGCCGTTCCACACCATGGCGGAGACCGGCTGTGGTGGCAGCGTGATGGCTTTCTTCAGCGCCGCTTCGCGATCGTCAAAGGCTTTAACACGCTGTGCAGCCTGCGCGTCGTGGCCGGTGGCTTGGCCTAGCAGCGTAACCACATCCTGCCAGCTTTTGTCGTCATAGTTGACCACCAGCGTCGGTGCAATGGCAGAGAACTGGTCGGCGAGTTTGATGGCGGAATCATTGCCGGTGGCGCTGACGATAATCAGATCCGGCGCTTCTGCTGCCACTGCTTCGGCACTTGGCTCGCCGATGTACAGGCGTTTGAGCTGGTGCTGTTTGGCAACGTCGCTCCACTGGCGGAAGAAACCCTGATCGTCGGCCAGGCGACTATTGGGGGCCGTGGCGCCCGAGGCGATGACCGGCGCATCAATCGCCAACAGCGATCCGGTCAGTGTCACGCTGGTGGAGACAATGCGCTGCGGCGCTTTGCTTAAGGTGAGCGGTCCGTTAGCGCCCTGAACGGTGCGCGGCCAGGCTTGTTCGGCGTGCGCGACGCTGGCGAACGTCTGGAAAACACACAATAGGGCTGCAATACCCCAAAAACCGCATTTATTCATAAGTTTTGGTCCACTTTTTAGCATATTGCCCTGATTGGCTTCCGCACCTGATTACGGTTAAACGCAGCTGAAATCCCGCGAATGGATTGACACTTTTGCCCAATCGACGTAGGTTACAGGCCCATAATAAAAATGATAATCATTCTTAATAATCTTATCATTTATAGGTGAAAATTATGGTGGAATCTTCCACGTTTGAAAATGCCTGGCTGAAGGATTATTCCGCGCTAAGCCGTGGTTTCCTGTTTACCTCGCCGTGGCGCAGTTTGGCAACGCAAGGATGCTATACCACTATTACCACGCCGGTACATGACGCCGCGTCGCTGCAGGGTGATTTCCAACAACAGCTGCGTCAGCACTTTGACGCCGCGAAAAAACAGGGCATCGCCAATCCCATTTTGGTCGGCGCGATTCCCTTCGATGTCAGCCAACCTGCGGCTTTGTTTATTCCCGAGTCTTATCAGACCTTTAATCGTGACGACCTGCAAAACGCACTGCCGCAAGGCATCAGCGATCTGCCTGAGGTGCGTCGCCGCACGCCGGTGCCGGACCACGATGTCTTTATCGATATGGTGGCTGATGCGGTAGCGGCCACGCAGCGCGGCGATCTCGATAAAGTGGTGCTGTCGCGCCTGATGGATATCGTCACTGAGCAGCCGGTGGATACTGGGGCGCTGATGCAGCGCGTGATTGCGCAGAACCCGAATAGCTACCATTTCCATCTGCCGCTGCCGCAAGGCGGTGCGCTGATCGGTGCCAGCCCGGAACTGATGCTGCGTAAGCAGGGGCGCGATTTCAGCTCCTGCCCACTGGCGGGCTCTGCGCGGCGCAATCATGGCGATGCGCAGCAGGATCGCGCGGCCGGTAACACGCTGATGAATTCCAGCAAAGATCGCCATGAACACAAACTGGTGACCGACGCGATGCGTACCACGCTGCAGCCGCGCAGCCGTTTGCTCTCGGTACCGTCCACGCCTTCGCTGATCACCACCGCTACGCTGTGGCATCTGGCGACGCAAATCGACGGCGAAGTTCAGGACGAGCGCGAAAACGCCCTGTCGCTGGCCTGCTTGCTGCATCCAACGCCGGCGCTGAGCGGCTTTCCGCATCAACGTGCCCAACAGTTGATTCAGCAGCTGGAACCCTTTGATCGCCAACTGTTTGGCGGCATCGTCGGCTGGTGCGATAGCGAAGGCAATGGCGAATGGGTCGTCACCATCCGCTGCGGTACCGTGCATGGCACGCGTGTACGGCTGTTTGCCGGCGCGGGCATTGTGGCCGACTCCCAACCCGAATCAGAATGGCGCGAAACCGGTGTGAAGCTGGATACCATGTTGCGCGCCTTTGGACTGCAATAAAGGAAAGAGCATGAGCATTCCCTATACTCGCTGGCCGGACGATCTGGCCGCGCGCTACCGCGAAAAAGGCTACTGGCTGGATGTGCCGATGACCGATATTTTGGCGCGTCATCAGCACAACGATGCCATTGCGGTGATTGATGGCGATCGTCAAATCAGCTATCGCGACATGGATGTGCTAAGCAGCAATCTGGCCGCCGCGCTGCAGCGTCGCGGCCTGCAGAATGGCGATACCGCGCTGGTGCAGCTCGGCAATGTGGCTGATTTTTATGTCACGGTATTCGCACTGTTTAAGCTCGGCGTGGCCTCAGTTTTCGCCCTGTTCAGCCATCAGCGTACCGAACTCAGCGCCTATGCCACGCAGATCGAACCTAAGCTGCTGATTGCCGATCGCACCCATGCACTGTTTGCTGACGACACCTTTATCAGCGCCCTGTGCGCCGCGCAGCCTTCGCTGCAGCAGGTGATTCTGCGTAATGACAACCAGCCGGAAAACACGCTGGAAGCGCTGATGGCGGAAGCCGCGGGTGATTTCGTCGCCACGCCAACCGCCGCCGATGAAGTCGCGTTTTTCCAGCTCTCCGGCGGCAGCACCGGTACACCGAAGCTGATTCCGCGCACCCACAACGACTATTACTACAGCATCCGCGCCAGTGATGAGATCTGTGAGGTAACCGCCGATACGCGCTATCTCATCGCCCTGCCCGCCCCGCATAACTTTGCGATGAGTTCACCCGGTTCACTCGGCGTATTTTACGCGGGTGGACAGGTGATTCTGGCCGCCGATCCCAGCGCTACGTTGTGTTTCCCGCTGATTGAAAAGCATCAGGTGACGGATACCGGTTTGGTGCCGCCGGCAGTGAGCCTGTGGTTACAAGCGATTCAGGAATGGGGCAGCAATCAACAGCTGGCCTCGCTGCAACGCATTCAGGTGGGCGGCGCCAAGCTGGGTGAAACCCTGGCGGCACGCATTCAGCGTGAGATTGGCTGTCAGCTGCAGCAGGTGTTCGGTATGGCCGAAGGTTTGGTGAACTACACCCGCTTTGGCGACGATGAGAACACCATTCTCACCACGCAAGGCCGCCCAATCTCTGCGGACGATGAAGTGTGGGTAGCGGATGAGCATGGCAATGCGCTGCCAACCGGCACCATCGGTCGCCTGATGACGCGCGGACCTTACACCTTCCGTGGCTACTACAAGAGCCCAGAACACAATGCCGCCAGCTTCGACGCCAATGGCTTTTACTGCTCCGGCGATCTGATTGAGATCAACGCGCAGGGTTATATCACCGTGCAAGGGCGTGAAAAGGATCAGATCAATCGCGGTGGCGAGAAGATCGCAGCTGAAGAGATCGAAAATCTGCTGCAGCGCCATCCGGATGTGATCCACGCCGCGCTGGTGTCGATGAACGATGAATTGATGGGTGAAAAGAGCTGCGCCTTTATCGTCGCCAGCCAGCCGATTAAAGCGGTGGCGCTGCGCCGTCATCTGCGTGAACTGGGCGTCGCCGAGTTCAAATTACCTGACCGTATTACCTGCGTAGATGCCCTGCCGCTGACGCCAGTCGGCAAGGTGGATAAAAAACGTTTACGCCAACAGCTTGCCGATCAACAAGCGCAAGCGTGACCTGTTCCGGAGAATGTAATGGCTATTCCAAAACTCAATTCCTATGCGCTGCCTGCAGCGACAGAACTGCCAACCAACAAAGTGAAGTGGGCACTGGAACCGCAGCGTGCCGCGCTGTTGATTCACGATATGCAGGCGTACTTCCTCAATTTCTGGGGAGAAAACAGCCCGCTGGTGGATCAGGTAGTCGAAAACATCGCGCGCCTGCGCGCCTACTGCAAGGCGCAGGGCATTCCGGTGTTTTATACCGCACAGCCAAATGAGCAGAGCGATGCCGATCGCGCGCTGCTTAACGACATGTGGGGACCGGGCCTGAACAAGCATCCGGATCAGCAGAAGATCGTTGATGCGCTGGCACCGAAGCAGGACGACCAGGTGCTGACCAAATGGCGCTACAGCGCATTTGTGCGCTCGCCGCTTGAGTCGATCCTGCAAGAAATGGGGCGCGACCAGCTGATCATCACCGGCGTTTACGCGCACATTGGCTGCCTGACCACCGCGACAGACGCCTTTATGCGTAACATTCAGCCGTTTATGGTGGCCGATGCGCTGGCCGACTTTACGCGTGAAGAGCACATGATGGCGCTGACTTACACCGCTGGCCGCAGTGGGAAAGTGGTAATGACCGCCGATCTAATGCCGCTGCCGCTGAGCAAAGACGATCTGCGCGCGCTGATTTTACCGCTGCTGGAAGATGACGATGTGCCTGAGGATGACGAGAACCTGATCGATTACGGTCTGGATTCAGTACGCGTCATGGCGCTGGCGGCGCGCTGGCGCCAGGTGCACAGCGATATCGATTTCGTCAGCCTGGCTAAAAATCCAACCATTGATGGCTGGTGGGCGCTGCTGTCACGGGTGCCAGCCAAATGAATACCTTTGATTTCAGTGGAAAAATCGTCTGGGTCACCGGCGCGGGCAAAGGCATTGGTTATCACACGGCGCTGAGCTTCCATCAGGCGGGTGCACAGGTGATCGGCTTCGATCTGCGTTTCGATCAGGCTGACTATCCGTTTACTACCCAGGTGCTGGATGTGGCGAATGCGCTTGAAGTCAAAGCGGTTTGCCAGCGTTTGCTGGCGGATCAGCCCCGTCTGGATGTGCTGGTAAACGGTGCCGGCATCCTGCGCATTGGCAGCACTGATGAGCTGACGTTCGAGGATTGGCAAGCCTGTTTGGCGGTAAATGCCGGTGGCGCGTTCAATATGTTCCAGCAAACCTTGCCGGTGTTTCGCCAGCAACGCGCGGGCGCGATTGTCACTATCGCCTCGAACGCCGCGCACGCACCACGCATCGGCATGTCCGCCTATGGCGCATCCAAGGCGGCGCTGCGCAGCCTGTGCCTGACCGTTGGGCTGGAGATGGCACCTTTCGGCGTGCGCTGCAATATCGTGTCACCGGGTTCGACCGATACCGATATGCAGCGCAGCCTGTGGCATACGCCTGAAGCGGAACAGGAGATGATCAATGGCTTCCCGGATCAGTACAAGCTGGGGATCCCGCTGCGTAAGATCGCTAAGCCGCAGGAGATCGTGGCTAACGTGATGTTCCTCGCTTCGGATCTTGCCAGCCACGTGGTACTGCAGGATATTGTGGTCGACGGTGGCGCAACGCTGGGATCCTAACAGATGGCAATTTGGAAACGATCGGTCGATCTTGAGGCGCTAAATAAGCTGGGTGAAAACTCGCTGGTGGCACACGTGGGCATTGTGTTCACCGCCATCGGTGAAGATTACCTTGAGGCCACCATGCCGGTGGATGTCCGGACGCAGCAGCCGTTTGGCCTGCTGCACGGCGGCGCCTCAGTGGTGCTGGCGGAGTCGATGGGATCGATCGCCAGTTACCTCAGTATTGAGGAAGGCAAAAGTGTGGTGGGGATTGAAGTCAGCGCTAGCCACCACCGCGCAGTGAGCAGCGGTGAAGTGCGCGGAATTTGCCGTCCGCTGCACCTTGGTGCGCGTAATCAGAGTTGGCAGATTGAGATCCGCAACGCCCGCGATCAGCTGTGCTGTACGTCGCGTTTAACAGTGGCGGTGCTGGGTTAAGACATAAAAAAAGCGGCCATCTGGCCGCTTTCTCTGTTGCGATTAACGCTGGTAAATGATTTCGACACCTTCGTCGTCTTCTTCGTCCCAGTCATCATCCCAATCGTCGTCTTCTTCAACTTCCTGTGCAGTTTCCATGGCTTCACGGTGATAGTCATCCCACATGAAGGCCACTTTCTCCGGCTGTTTCTCTTCCAGCTCGGCTTCTTTAGGATTCTCGATGATAAAGCTCATCACATCCCAGCACAGGTCGGTCACGCCATCGCGGCTTGCGGCAGAGATCAGGTAGTATTTATCTTCCCAGCCTAACGCTTCTGCAATCGCCTTAGCACGGCTTTCCGCTTCTTCACGGCTCAGCAGGTCAGTCTTGTTGAAGACTAACCAGCGTGGTTTCTGGAACAGCTTATCGCTGTATTTTTCCAGTTCGCCAAGAATGATGCGGGCATTTTCAACCGGATCAGATTCGTCGATTGGTGCAATGTCGATGAGGTGTAACAGAACACGACAACGCTCAAGGTGTTTCAGGAAGCGAATACCCAGACCCGCGCCATCCGCTGCACCTTCAATCAGACCAGGAATATCGGCGACAACAAAGCTCTTTTCGCTATCCATACGGACTACGCCAAGGCTTGGCACCAGAGTGGTAAACGGATAATCCGCCACTTTGGGTTTGGCTGCAGAAACCGAACGAATAAAGGTCGATTTACCGGCATTCGGCAGACCCAGCATACCGACGTCAGCCAGCAACATCAGTTCCAGTTGCAAATCACGCTTTTCGCCCGGTGTGCCCATGGTTTTCTGACGCGGTGAACGGTTAACCGATGATTTAAAGCGGGTGTTACCCAGTCCATGCCAGCCGCCCTTCGCCACCATCAGCTTCTGCTCATGGCGCGTCATGTCGCCCAGCGTTTCGCCCGTACCTTGATCAATTACGCGGGTACCGACTGGCACTTTAACAATAATGTCTTTACCACGTTTACCGGTGCAATCACGGCTCTGGCCATTCTGGCCACGTTCGGCACGGAAAGACTTTTCAAAGCGATAATCGATCAGGGTGTTGAGGTTTTCATCCGCCAACAGATATACGTCGCCGCCATCGCCGCCGTCGCCGCCATCCGGGCCGCCTCTTGGAATATATTTTTCACGGCGGAAGCTTACGCAACCGTTGCCGCCATCACCCGCGACCGCAAGGATCGTCGCTTCATCTACAAACTTCATTTTATTTCTCCGTCACGCTGTCGTTTACGGCAGCTTGCAGGCCGCAAACGGGTCCGCCAGGGTCTTCTGCGCTGACCGACGGCGGATAATACAAAACTGGCAAAGCCAGGAGTACATAAATTGTACAACAACTGTGCTGCAACGTCGCTGTTATCCAGCAAGCTTCAGCAGAATGTAAAAAGCCCCGCAAAGCTGCGGGGCCTTTCATTCGTGTATTCAGACGGTAAACGTCTGCAGCACGACAACCTTACTCAGCAACGATGCTGATATATTTACGGTTGTTCGGGCCTTTAATCTCGAATTTAACTTTGCCGTCTGCGGTGGCAAACAGGGTGTGGTCACGACCACAACCTACGTTGCTACCTGCGTGGAATTTGGTGCCACGCTGACGAACGATGATGCTACCTGCCAAAACAGATTCACCACCGAAACGTTTTACACCCAGACGTTTTGCATTGGAGTCGCGACCGTTACGGGTCGAGCCACCAGCCTTCTTATGTGCCATTTGTCAGATCTCCTCTTACGCGCCGATCACAGTGATTTTCACATCTGTGAACCACTGACGGTGACCAGCTTGCTTACGGTAGTGTTTACGACGACGAAACTTAACGATTTTAATTTTCTCGCCACGACCGTGAGCAACAACTTCTGCCTTGATCACACCGCCTGAAACCAGTGGCGCGCCGATTTTCACGTCTTCGCCATTTGCGATCATCAGAACCTGGTCAAACTCAATGGTTTCACCGGTTGCGATGTCCAGCTTTTCCAGGCGAACGGTCTGACCTTCGCTTACTCGGTGTTGTTTACCACCACTTTGGAAAACCGCGTACATATAAAACTCCGCTTCTGCGCGTGCCTTTCTGTTCATCAGGCGGCGCGATAAATATTCACAATAGGGCGCGAATTCTACGCAATACTCCAGCAGAAGACAAGAGCACTTTGCACTCTCTTGCAGAAAAAAAGCGCAAGGCGAATGCAAACGTTTCGCAACCCGATTTTTCAAGTACAATCAGTAACAGATTACCTGAACTCACGCTGTGTAAAGCGCTTACCATGCAAAAAACGAGTAAAGCTGAAAAGACGAATGAACTTAGAACAGATTAATGAATTAACCGCGCAGGATATGGCGGCCGTCAACCAGACCATCCTCGAGCAGCTGAATTCAGAAGTCTCACTGATTAACCAGTTGGGCTATTACATCATCAGCGGCGGAGGAAAACGCATCCGTCCGATGATCGCTGTGCTGTCTGCACGCGCGCTGAATTATCAGGGATCGTTGCATATCACCAATGCGGCGCTGATTGAATTTATCCATACGGCCACGCTGCTGCACGATGATGTCGTGGATGAATCCGATATGCGCCGTGGCAAAGCAACGGCCAACGCGGCATTTGGTAATGCGGCTAGCGTGCTGGTAGGGGATTTTATTTATACCCGCTCATTCCAGATGATGACCAGTATGGGATCCTTAAAGATCCTTGCGCTGATGTCTGAAGCGGTCAACGTGATCGCGGAAGGGGAAGTGCTGCAATTAATGAACTGCAACGATCCGGATATCACTGAAGAGAGCTACATGCGGGTGATCTACAGCAAAACCGCGCGCCTTTTTGAAGCAGCTTCACAGGCTTCTGCGATTTTAGCCGATGCGACGCCAGCGCAGGAAAAGGCGTTGCAGGATTATGGTCGCTACCTTGGCACGGCTTTCCAGCTTATTGATGATTTGCTGGATTACAGCGCGGATGGTGAAACGCTGGGTAAAAATACCGGTGATGACCTGAGCGAAGGTAAGCCGACGCTGCCGTTGCTGCATGCAATGCACAATGGAACGCCAGAACAGACGCAGATGATTCGTAAAGCCATTGAAGAAGGCAACGGTCGCCATCTGCTGGAACCGGTACTGGCGGCGATGCAACAAACGGGGTCGCTGGAATGGACCCGCAAACGCGCTGAGGAAGAGGCTGATAAAGCCATCTCGGCGCTGCAGGTATTACCAGAAAGCCCGTGGCGTAGCGCGCTGGAAGCGCTGGCGCACATGTCAGTACAGCGCGACTTCTGATTTCAATGGGGCCAGCATTGGCCCCGTTTCCTCTCCTCCCCTTCTCCTCTTTAACTTACATCCCTTGCATTGCTTTTGCGAAAAGCGACGCAGTTTCGTGTGCTGGTCAAACAATTACTGGAAATTTATGGGAAACATTTGCTATAAAATTCCGGATATTTTTCCAAATAGCTCTGCGATGGGAGAGATATTTTGCAGCAGAGATGAAGCAACAACACGGACACGGAGAAGAAAGTTATGTACGCAAGGAAAGAGGATTGGCACCCGGCAGATATCATTGCTGCACTACGCAAGAAAGGCACATCACTGGCAGCATTATCACGGCAATCAGGGCTGAGCTCTTCAACGCTTGCCAATGCGCTGTCGCGACCCTGGCCAAAAGGAGAGTGGCTGATTGCCAATGCGATCAAGGTTCATCCTGCAGAGATCTGGCCAAGTCGTTACTTTGATCCTGCCAGTGGCATGCTGCTGGATCGTAAGCAACGCATACGATCGCCTAAGGATCGTAAAAAGATCTGACATTCATACAGCCGAAAAAAAACCAGCCGCATTATCGTGACTGGTTTTTTTAATCCACGCTGGAAACAATTATTCGCCGCTAACGCGCTCGATATTTGCACCCATCGCTTTCAATTTGTCTTCGATATGCTCATAGCCACGGTCAATGTGATAAATACGATCCACAATGGTGGTGCCTTCAGCAATACAACCCGCCAATACCAGACTCGCAGATGCACGAAGATCGGTTGCCATGACCTGAGCACCCGACAGCGTTTCAACACCGTGACAAATCGCCGTGTTGCTTTCGATTTCCGCATGCGCACCCATACGAATCAGCTCAGGGATATGCATAAAGCGGTTTTCGAAGATGGTTTCGGTGATCACACCGGTTCCTTCGGCCACCAGGTTTAACAGCGTAAACTGCGCCTGCATGTCAGTTGGGAAGCCCGGATGCGGCGCCGTGCGGATGTTAACCGCTTTTGGACGCTTACCGTGCATATCAAGGCTAATCCAATCTGCGCCAACTTCAATGTCGGCGCCTGCATCACGCAGTTTCGCCAACACCGCATCCAGCGTATCCGGCTGGGTGTTACGGCACAGCACTTTACCGCGTGAAATCGCAGCCGCGACCAGGAAAGTCCCGGTTTCGATGCGGTCTGGCAGCACGCGATAAACGCCGCCGCCCAGACGCTCAACGCCTTCAATGGTGATTTTGTCTGTGCCCGCACCGCTAATTTTCGCGCCCAGCGTGTTGAGGAAGTTTGCCGTATCGACAATCTCCGGCTCACGCGCGGCGTTTTCAATGATGGTGATGCCGGTTGCCAGCGTCGCAGCGCTCATGATGGTAACGGTAGCGCCGACAGACACTTTATCCATTACGATGTGCGCGCCTTTCAGGCGGCCATTTACCGAAGCTTTAACGTAGCCTTCTTCCAGCTTAATTTCTGCACCCAGCTGTTCAAGGCCAGTAATGTGCAGGTCAACCGGACGTGCACCAATGGCACAGCCGCCTGGCAGAGAAACCTGTCCCTGACCAAAACGCGCCACTAATGGACCTAGCGCCCAGATTGATGCGCGCATGGTTTTTACCAAATCATAGGGCGCACTGAAGACATTAACTTCGCGAGCATCAACGTGGACCGAACCATTGCGCTCAACGCGCGCACCCAGCAAATTCAACAGCTTCATGGTGGTATCGATATCACGCAGCTTCGGCACGTTCTGAATCTCTACCGGCTCTTCAGCCAGCAGCGCAGCAAACAGAATCGGCAACGCAGCATTCTTCGCCCCGGAAATGGTCACTTCACCACTTAAACGGGTGGGGCCTTGCACACGAAATTTGTCCATTAACACGGCTCTCAATTATCTATCAACAAAACAACCGACAGGACGCTTAGAAACCGTTGAGTTTACGGTCGCGCGCCCACTCGGCTGGGGTATAAGTTTTGATGGAAACCGCATGAATACGGTTATCCGCAATGTATTCCATCAGCGGCGCGTACACAGCCTGCTGCTTCTTCACGCGACTCAGTTCACCGAACATTTCGCCCACCGCGATGACTTGAAAATGACTGCCATCGTTGCTGAGTACGTGCACTTCTTCTAATGGTAGCGCCTGCATCAGCACGGCCTGAACTTCACTATTTTCCATCGCTCGTTACTTCACTTAATAATAATAAGGGAGACATCTTAGAGGAAAGCGCCTGACTCTTAAATACGCAAAAGCCCCTGAATAAATCAGGGGCTTAGCATGGATGTGCGGAAATCAGGCGATTTTTTCTGCAGAAACAATAATCTGCTGCAGGTTATACAGCGTAATTAATGACTGGAGTTTATCGGAGATCCCGCTGAAAAGCGGCGCGCTGCCTTGTGCCCGCGCGATTTCACGCAAATGCACCAGCAGCGCCAGACCAGCTGAATCCACTCTTTCCAGCCCCGAGACATCAATAGTAGCGATATCTGCTACCGCGGTGTCACGTTCCTGCCATAACGTCAGCAATGTATCACGATCTAATTTGCCGCTCAGGGCCAGCGTGCTGGCAGTGCGCTGCCAGCGTAACGGTTCACTCATTATTGCTTTTTATCCAGGGTGATCGGCTGTGCTGCATAGGTTTTCAGCTGAGCCGTCAGGCCATCAATACCTTTGGTACGCAGCAGATCGCCCCACTCATTTTGTTTGGTGGTAATCATGCTGATGCCCTCGGCGACCATGTCATAAGCCTGCCAGTTGCCCGTTTGGCTGTTCTTACGCCACTGGAAATCAAGGCGCACCGGTGGGCGGCCATTTGGATCAATAATCGTAACGCGAATCGCCACGATCTTGGCATCACCAATCGGCTGCTCCGGCTGAATCTGGTAAGTTTGGCCGTTATACAGCGCCAGCGCCTGGCCATAAGCCTGCGCCAGATAATCGCCGAACGCAGCGAAGTAGGCATCGCGCTGAGCGGGCGTCGCATCACGATAATAGCGGCCGAGGACTAGCGCACCGGCATACTTCACCTGCACGTATGGCATCAATTCCTGGCGCACTACTTCACGCAAATAGTTGGGATCCTGCTTAATCTTCGGCTGTTCATTCTTCAGGCGTGTGAAGGTTTTGTCCGCCGCTTCATTCATCAACTTATAAGGATTGCTCTGGTCCGCAGCCGTCGCAGCCAGCGGTACAATTGCCAACATGGCAATCATCAGGAAACGTTTAAACATCATGTTTTACCTCGTAGGTTATTCCGTTGTTGCAGGTGTTGCTGGTGCGCTCTCCGCACCCTGGGATTTATCGTCGGGCTTGTTGTCACCGCTCTTATAGAGGAATTGACCAATTAGATCTTCCAGTACTAATGCCGACTTGGTATCACGCAGAGTACCGCCATCTTTCAACATGGCCGAACCCAGTTCGGGATCGTCAAAACCTAAATTAAGCGCCAGGAACTGCTCGCCGAGCAGGCCTTGAGTACGAATCGCTAATGAGCTGGTGTCCGGAATTTTATTGGCATATTTATCGCTGATATCCATGGTCACACGCGGCGAAAGCGTCTTCTCATCCAATGAAATATCCGCTACCCGACCAATGAGCACACCGCCAATTTTTACCGGCGAGCTAACTTTTAATCCGCCGATATTATCGAAGGTGGCATACATCTTCCACGTCGGCTCGGTGCCGATGGTTTTGAGGTCGGCAACGCGCAGACCGAGGAATAACAGCGCTAACAGCGCAGCCAGCATGAAGACGCCTACCCAGATTTCGCTTTTCTTGCTTTGCATTGCATCAATTCCCAAACATCAGTGCTGTCAGCACAAAATCCAAACCGAGTACCGCCAGTGAAGCATGCACTACAGTACGCGTCGTCGCCCGACTAATCCCTTCCGAGGTCGGGATGGCATCATAGCCATTAAACAGCGCAATCCAGGTTACCGTGACGGCAAAGACCGCGCTTTTGATCATGCAGTTAACGACATCCGTGCGGAAATCCACTGCGTTTTGCATCGCCGACCAGAAGAAGCCGGGATCAATACCTTTCCAGCTCACCCCAACCAGCGCACCACCCGCAATACCCACCGCGGTAAAAATCAGCGCCAGCAACGGCATGCTGATGAAGCCAGCCCAGAAACGTGGAGAGACAACGCGACGCAGCGGATCCACCGCCATCATCTCCATACTGGAGAGCTGCTCAGTCGCTTTCATTAACCCAATTTCCGCCGTCAATGCGGAACCCGCACGGCCCGCGAACAGCAACGCCGTCACCACGGGCCCCAGTTCACGCAGCAGCGAAAGCGCCACTAACATGCCAAGGCTGGTTTCCGCATTGTAGGTGGTGAGCACCAGATAGCCCTGTAGGCCCAGCACCATGCCAATAAATAGCCCGGATACCACGATGATCAGCAACGATAACACGCCCACGCTATATAGCTGTTTTACCAGCAGCGGCGCATGTCGACGAAACGCCGGCTTACCCACCAGCGCATGAAATAGCATGAGGCCTGCGCGGCCAAAAGCGGCACAGGTATTAATCCCCTGACGTCCAAATGACACTAGCGCCTGTAACAACATCAGTCTACGTTCTCCCTGAGCGGGTCAAGTCGCTGAGATAATCGCCAGCGGCAAAGCGGAACGGCACCGGACCATCCGCATGACCCTCGATAAACTGGCGCACGCGCGGATCAGGATTTTCCCGCAGTTCCGGCGCACTGCCCTGGGCAATGATTTTTTGTCCGGCAACAATATAGGCATGATCGGCAATGCTCAAGACCTCAGGCACATCGTGTGAAACCACAATGCATGTCAAACCTAATGCATGATTAAGCTCATCAATTAACTTAACCAGCACGCCCATGGTGATCGGATCCTGCCCCACAAAGGGTTCATCGAACATAATCAGTTCCGGCTCCAGCGCAATTGCGCGCGCCAGAGCGGCACGGCGCGCCATGCCGCCAGAAAGTTCTGCAGGCATCAGTTTAGCTGCCCCACGCAAACCCACCGCTTCCAGCTTCATTAGCACGGTGCTATGCAATAATTCCGGCGGTAACCGCGTATGTTCACGCAAAGGCCAGGCCACGTTTTCATACACGTTGAGATCGGTAAAAAGTGCACCTGACTGAAAAAGCATGCTCATTTTTTTGCGTGCTTCATACAATTTGGTGCGTGATAGCGTCGGGATGTTCTGATCGCGGAACCAAATCTCACCTTTATCAGGCTGCAATTGTCCACCAATCAGACGCAACAGCGTGGTTTTACCAATACCTGACGGACCCATAATTGCCGTAACTTTACCGGCGGGTACGGTTAAAGAGATGTCGTCGAAGATGGTACGATCTCCGCGCGTGAAACTGACGCCACGAACCTCAACCAGATTCGTTTGCTGCTGGATCATCTTTACCTCTTTTATGCGGATCGGGCGTTATCAAAGCTGTGGATGTTAGCCTGTTAACCTCGAATGCACGATAGTTTTACAGAAACTTACCCACTTGGTGTGGCGAAAACGGCCTTAAAATTTACTTTTGCCTCTCAGACAGTCAAAATCAGCGCCTATTACCGCACGCAGCATCTATTTACCTGTCGGACAAGGTTCGCCGACACCTCCATCCATCAAGGATTTTTAATGTTCGTAGCCTCTGCCTTGCTGTTTATCGGATTGATTTTACTGGTTTACGGTGCTGACCGTCTGGTATTCAGTGCCGCGATCCTTTGTCGATCCTTTGGCATCCCACCGCTAATTATTGGCATGACAGTGGTGAGCATTGGCACATCATTACCGGAATTGATTATTTCGTTTTCGGCCGCACAGCACGGACAGATGGATTTAGCGGTTGGCACCGCGCTGGGTTCCAACATCACCAATATACTTTTAATTCTGGGTGGCGCGGCGCTGCTGCACCCATTGACAGTACACTCCAATCTGATTCGGCGCGAACTGCCATTAATGCTGCTCGTCTCGCTGCTCAGCGGCATCATGCTGTTTGATAATCATCTCAGTCGTCTCGACGGCGTCGCGCTGCTGCTGATTGCGCTGGGTTATCTTTTGGTGGTGATCCGCATCGCCCGCCGTGCTGAACGTGATAATAACGACACTCTCACCCGCGAACAGCTGGCCGAACTGCCGCGCGATGAAGCTGGCAATACCGTGGCTTTTCTTTGGCTGGCGGTCGCACTGATTATTCTGCCGATGTCGACACGCATGGTAATCGACAACGCCACCGTCTTTGCCGACTACTTCGGTGTGAGCGAACTGGTGATGGGCCTGACGTTGATTGCCGTTGGCACCAGCTTGCCTGAATTGGCGACCGTCGTGGCTGGCGCGCTGAAAGGTGAAGACGATATCGCCATCGGCAACCTGATCGGCGCCAATATCTTCAATCTGGCGATTGTGCTCGGCCTGCCGGCACTGATTCATCCCGGCAGCATTGATGCGCATGCCTTTGCGCGTGATTACTGGGTGATGCTGGCAGTTAGCGTGCTGTTCGCCCTGCTCTGTCTGCTGCGCAAGCGCCGCATTGGTCGTATCGCAGGCACGCTATTATTAGGTGGATTTGTCGCGTGGGTGCTGTGGTTGTGGTTCAGCCCCATGCTTATCACAAGCTATTAAGGACGGACTGGCATGTCATATCAGCAACCGGATTTCGATTTTCAGCGAGCGGGAAAAGCGGTGCTGCGCATCGAACGCGAAGGGCTGGAGCAGCTTGATCAATATATCAATGATGATTTCGACCGCGCCTGCGCGATGATCTTTGCCTGCCGCGGCAAAGTGGTGGTGATGGGCATGGGTAAATCCGGGCATATCGGTAAAAAAATGGCCGCGACCTTTGCCAGTACCGGTACGCCTTCATTTTTTGTTCATCCCGGCGAAGCCAGCCATGGCGATCTCGGCATGGTGAGCACTAACGATGTGGTCATTGCGATTTCCAACAGCGGTGAATCCGGTGAAATTCTGGCGCTGATACCGGTATTAAAGCGCCAGAAGGTGCAACTTATTTGCGTTACTGGACGCCCGGATAGCGCAATGGGCCGCGCTGCAGATGTGCATCTGTGCGTAAAAGTGCCGCAGGAAGCTTGTCCACTTGGCCTGGCGCCGACCACCAGCACGACGGCAACGCTGGTGA
Organism: Pantoea sp. USHLN256; assembly: GCF_037149875.1. Taxonomy (NCBI): domain Bacteria; kingdom Pseudomonadati; phylum Pseudomonadota; class Gammaproteobacteria; order Enterobacterales; family Erwiniaceae; genus Pantoea; species Pantoea sp. USHLN256. Next base: position 343,242 of record NZ_JBBCQO010000005.1, read on the forward strand.
TGGGCGATGCGCTGGCCGTGGCGCTGCTGGAAGCACGCGGATTTACCCAGGAAGACTTTGCGCTCTCGCATCCTGGCGGTGCGCTGGGCCGCAAACTGCTGCTGCACGTCAGCGATATTATGCACAGCGGCGATGAGATCCCGCACGTAAGCCGGGATGCGTCCATGCGCGATGCCCTGCTGGAAATTACGCGTAAGAATCTCGGCCTGACGGTGATTGTTGATGACCTGATGAAAATCGAAGGCATTTTTACCGATGGTGACTTACGTCGCGTGTTCGATATGGGCATCAATTTCCAGACGGCCAGCATTAAGGATGTCATGACCAGCGGCGGCATTCGCGTACGCCCTAATATGCTAGCGGTCGACGCCCTTAATCTGATGCAAAACAAAAACATCACCGCCCTGCTGGTGGCCGATGACGATCGCCTGCTCGGTGTGGTACATATGCATGACATGCTGCGCGCTGGCGTGGTCTGAACAGGAAGAGATAATGAGTGCTGAAACGGCGATGGTTGAGACCTGCTACGGTCCGGTGAGCGCAGAGGTGATGGCGCGTGCCGCGCAGATTCGCCTGCTGATTTGTGATGTCGATGGCGTCATGTCCGATGGTGTGATTTATATGGGTAACAGCGGTGAAGAGCTGAAAGCGTTTAACGTGCGCGATGGTTATGGCGTGCGTTGCCTGCTGACCTCCGGCGTTGAAGTGGCTATTATTACCGGCCGCAAAGCAAAACTGCTAGAAGATCGCTGCAAGACGCTCGGCATTACGCATCTTTACCAGGGACAATCAGATAAGCTTTTGGCCTGGCGTGAACTCCTGGATAAACTGTCATTAACGGCTGAGCAGGTGGCGTACATTGGCGATGACCTGATCGACTGGCCGGTAATGGCGCAGGCGGGGTTAAGTGTTGCCGTTGCCGATGCTCACCCGGTTTTACTGCCGCGCGCGCATTATGTTACCCGCATTGCCGGCGGACGCGGTGCAGTACGTGAGTTGTGCGATCTGATTTTGATCGCGCAGAACAAATTTGAGGATGCCAAAGGGCAATCAATATGAGTAAGAGCAGGCGTTGGATGACGCTGATTTTAGCCTTGATCGCCTTGGTGCTGATCGGCTGGAATCTCACCAACCAGGATGACGACAAAACGCCGGTGGCGACCAACGATCAAGAGCCAACTTACACCAGCGAGAAATCCAATACGGTGGTGTATAACCCTACGGGTGCGCTGGGCTATAAGCTTGTCTCGGATAAAGTGACCTACTTTTCAGCCGATGAAGTAAGTTGGTTTGATCATCCGGTGATGACCACGTATGACGAAAATAAAGTGCCGACGTGGTCGGTGCGTGCCGATAAGGCAAAGCTGACTAAAGATCGTATGCTTTATCTGTATGGCAACGTTGTCGTCAATACGTTGACTCAGGATTCACAGCTTGAGCGCATCCTTACCGATAATGCTCAGGTAAATTTGGTCACCCAGGACGTGACGTCTGACGATCAAGTCACCCTTTTTGGCCGCAGTTTTAATTCCACTGGCATGAAAATGCGCGGCAATTTACGGACGAAACATGCTGAGCTGCTTGAAAAGGTCAAAACTTCCTATGAAATTCAAAATGAACAAAAACAGCCTTAAGTTATTGCTGGTGAGTACCCTGCTGGCAACCAGTTTGCCCGCGCTGGCGTTAACTGGCGACTCAGACAAACCCGTTAATATTGACTCGGTCAATCAGGCGCTGGACCTGCAAGGCAACGTCGCGACCTTTACCGGCAACGTGATTGTGACCCAGGGTTCAATCAAGATTACCGCCGATAAAGTGGTGGTAACACGTCCTGGTGGCGACAGTAAGAAAACTATCGTTGATGCCTACGGTAATCCAGCCACCTTCTATCAAATGCAGGATAACGGTAAGCCGGTGCAAGGCCATGCCAGTAAGCTGCACTATGAGTTGGCGAACGATTTCGTTGAGCTGACGGGAAATGCCTTTATTCAGCAGCAGGATAGCAATATTAAAGGCGACCGCATCACATACCTGGTGAAAGAGCAGAAGATGCAGGCTTTCAGCCAGGGTGAGAGCAAGCGCGTGACCACCGTTCTGGTACCGTCGCAGCTGCAGGATAAAAACGGTTCCTCCGCGAGCCCTAAAAAGAGTAACTGATTGCTATGGCCACACTAATCGCTGAGAACCTGGCGAAAGCCTACAAAGGCCGCCGCGTGGTGGAAGATGTTAGCCTGCAGGTAAAATCCGGTGAGATTGTCGGGCTGCTGGGCCCCAACGGTGCGGGTAAAACCACCACGTTTTACATGGTAGTAGGTATTGTGCCGCGCGATGCGGGGCGTATCGTGATTGATGATGAAGATATCAGCATTCTGCCGCTGCACGCACGCGCACGTCGCGGCATCGGCTATCTGCCACAGGAAGCCTCGATTTTCCGCCGCCTGAGCGTGTACGACAACCTGATGGCTGTACTGCAAATTCGTGATGACTTAACGGAAGAGCAGCGCCAGGATCGTGCCAACGAGCTAATGGAAGAGTTTCATATTGCACATTTGCGCGACAGCATGGGCCAGGCGCTGTCAGGTGGTGAGCGTCGTCGTGTGGAAATTGCTCGTGCACTGGCAGCGAATCCGAAATTTATTCTACTGGATGAACCTTTTGCCGGCGTTGACCCCATTTCGGTTATCGACATCAAAAAAATCATCGAGCATTTACGCGACAGTGGCCTTGGCGTGTTGATTACCGACCACAATGTGCGTGAAACCCTCGCAGTCTGTGAACGCGCTTATATTGTCAGCCAGGGACATTTGATTGCCCATGGCACGCCTGATGAAATTCTTGTAGATGAGCAGGTTAAGCGTGTTTATTTGGGCGAAGAGTTCAGACTCTGATAAGGTGTTGTAACACCCTACGTTTGCTTAGGAAATTCTAACCGAATTATGAAGCAAGGTTTGCAACTCAGGCTCAGCCAACAGCTGGCGATGACACCACAGTTGCAGCAAGCAATTCGCTTGCTGCAACTTTCTACGCTTGAACTCCAGCAAGAACTCCAACTGGCGCTGGAAAGCAATCCGCTGCTTGAACAAACCGATCTGCATGAAGAAGTCGACGCACGCGAATTTCAGGATCAGGAAAGCGATTCGTTAGACACGCGCGAAGCACTTGAACAGAAGGATATGCCCGAGGAGCTGCCGCTCGACGCGACCTGGGATGAAATTTATACCGCTGGTACCCCTTCCGGCACAGGTACCGATTATCAGGACGACGAACTGCCGGTCTATCAGGGTGAAACGACTCAATCGCTGCAGGATTACCTGATGTGGCAGGTTGAGTTGACGCCTTTCACCGATACCGATCGTGCCATTGCCACCTCCATTGTCGATGCCATTGACGACACCGGCTATCTCACCGTCAGCTTACAAGACATTTATGACAGTATTGGCGATGAAGAGCTGACGCTGGAAGAAGTCGAAGCCGTGCTGAAACGCGTACAACGTTTCGATCCGGTGGGCGTAGGTGCGCGCGATTTACGTGATTGCCTGTTAGTTCAGCTATCGCAATATTCCGCCGCAACACCCATGCTGACAGAAGCTCGTTTGATTGTTAGCGAACATCTCGATTTACTGGCCAATCACGATTTCCGCAGCCTGATGCGCGTCACGCGTCTAAAGGAAGAGGTGCTAAAGGACGCGATGCTGCTGATTCAGTCGCTCGATCCGCGTCCAGGCCAGTCGATCAATACCAGCGAGCCGGAATATGTGATTCCCGATGTGCTGGTGCGTAAAGTCAGCAAACGCTGGACGGTTGAACTCAATTCCGACAGCATGCCGCGCCTGAAGATCAATCAGCAATACGCTGCGATGGGCGGTGCCGGACGTAATGACAGTGACAATCAGTTTATTCGCAGCAACTTACAGGAAGCCAAGTGGCTGATTAAGAGCCTGGAGAGCCGCAACGACACGCTGTTGAAGGTGACACGCTGTATCGTTGAACAGCAGCAGGCGTTTTTTGAGCAGGGTGAGGAGCACATGCGTCCGATGGTACTGGCGGATATCGCTCAGGCCGTTGATATGCATGAATCCACCATTTCCCGCGTCACCACGCAGAAGTATTTACACAGCCCGCGTGGCATCTTTGAATTGAAGTATTTTTTCTCCAGTCACGTCAACACCGAAGGCGGCGGCGAAGCCTCTTCCACGGCGATTCGTGCACTGGTAAAAAAATTGATCTCTGCGGAAAATCCCGCAAAACCCTTGAGCGACAGCAAACTGACCTCCATGTTATCCGATCAGGGCATCATGGTAGCGCGACGTACGGTTGCTAAATATCGCGAGTCTTTATCTATACCGCCCTCAAACCAGCGTAAGCAATTGGTTTGACCGAACGAAGAAGGAAGACCTATGCAGCTAAACCTTACCGGACATAATGTTGAAATTACCGAACCTCTGCGTGAATTTGTAAATAGCAAATTTGCCAAACTGGAACACTATTTTGATCGTATCAATCAGGTTTATATTGTTCTAAAAGTAGAGAAGGTAACGCAGATTGCGGATGCAACACTGCACGTCAACGGCGGGGAGCTGCACGCCACATCGGAAGCGGAAGATATGTACGCGGCCATCGACGGGTTAATCGATAAACTCTCCCGTCAGCTGACCAAACACAAAGACAAACTGAAAAAACACTAACCTTCACGCTTGCAGAGTGCTGACTGATTCGGCACTTAGAGCCAGGATGGGGCGGATTTAACCGCCCCGTTTTGTCATCTGCGCAAGCGCCAACGGGCGCAGGGCAATGAAACCCATTGTCTGCTCCTTGCGGCTATGTGAACTCGCAAGTGAAACGATGATGAACAACGATCTAACACTGGAATTGAGCTCGGTCCTTTCCCTGGACTGTACCCGTAGCGGCGTACACTGCCAGAGTAAAAAACGCGCGCTGGAAATTATCAGCGAGCTGGCAGCGAAGCAGCTCAATCTGCCGCACCAGACGCTTTTCGAAGCAATCCTCACCCGCGAACGTATGGGCAGTACCGGCATTGGCAACGGCATCGCCATTCCACACGGCAAGCTGGAGGAGGACACGTTACGCGCTGTAGGCGTATTTATCAGCCTTGATCAGCCTATCGCTTTTGATGCGGTTGATAACCAGCCGGTTGATCTCCTGTTTGCTTTGCTGGTGCCCGCGGACCAGTGCAAAACCCACTTGCATACGCTTTCGCTTGTCGCCAAGCGTCTGGCGGATAAAACCGTCTGCCGTCGTTTACGCGCGGCACAAAGCGACGAAGAGCTCTACGCCATTATCACAGAAGCTCAGGAAGCACACTCTTAAGCGACAAATACTTTTACCGGCGTCTTCGCCGGTTTAAAACGGGAGAAATGTGATGGTGCTGATGATCGTTAGCGGTCGTTCAGGCTCAGGAAAGTCAGTTGCGCTGCGTGCCCTTGAGGACATGGGTTTTTACTGTGTTGATAACCTGCCGGTCGTGCTGTTGCCAGAGTTGGCGAATACCTTAACTGAACGCAACATCTCTGCGGCGGTTAGCATTGACGTGCGTAACATGCCTGAATCGCCGGAAGTGTTCGAAGCCGCACTCAATAATTTGCCCGACACCTTCTCGCCGCAGCTACTTTTTCTTGATGCCGATCGCAATACACTAATCCGTCGCTACAGCGATACACGTCGCTTGCATCCGCTTTCGAGCAAAAATTTGTCGCTGGAAAGCGCCATTGATGAAGAGAACGATCTGCTGGAGCCACTGCGCTCGCGCGCGGACCTGATCATTGATACATCAGAAATGTCAGTCCATGAGCTTGCAGAAATGCTACGCACGCGTCTGCTAGGCAAACGTGAGCGTGAGCTGACCATGGTGTTTGAGTCGTTCGGCTTTAAGCACGGCATTCCGATTGACGCTGATTATGTTTTCGACGTGCGCTTCCTGCCGAACCCACACTGGGATCCCAAACTGCGTCCGATGACCGGTCTGGATCGTCCAGTAGCGGCGTTTCTTGATCGTCACACTGAAGTGCATAATTTCATCTATCAAACGCGCAGCTATCTGGAACTGTGGCTGCCGATGCTGGAAACCAATAATCGTAGCTATCTGACCGTCGCCATTGGTTGTACCGGCGGGAAGCATCGCTCAGTGTATATCGCTGAACAACTAGCAGATTATTTCCGCTCACGCGGTAAAAACGTGCAGTCTCGTCATCGCACTCTGGAAAAACGTAAATCATGAGCGTGAAGCAAACCGTTGAGATTCGAAACAAACTGGGCATGCACGCGCGCCCGGCAATGAAGCTGTTTGAGCTGGTGCAGAGCTTTGATGCGGAAGTGCTGTTGCGCAATGAGTCCGGCACTGAAGCCGAAGCCAGCAGCGTGATTGCGCTGCTGATGCTCGACTCAGCCAAAGGCGGCCATATTGAAATCGAAGCCAGTGGTCCGCAGGAAGTGCAGGCACTGGCAGCGGTTATTGAACTGTTTGAAGCGGGCTTCGACGAAGACTGAGCGTTTTAGTGCAGCTTGTAACGATTCAGGAAACCCTCTCCGCCCAACTGCCGCATCTGACGCATAATCCATTGCTGACGCTGGCGAGTGTAGCCTGAGGGCGCATCGGCGCGGAAACGGATCGGATTGGGCAATACCGCCGCTAACAACGCCGCTTCCGACATCGTCAGGCGGCTGGCGGGTTTATGGAAGTAGCGCTGGGAAGCCTCTTCGACTCCAAACACACCGTCGCCAAATTCAGCAATATTCAGATAAACCGTCAGGATGCGACGCTTAGTCCAGACGGTTTCTATTCCCACCGTTAATCCCGCTTCCAGCCCTTTGCGCATCCAGCTGCGCCCATCCCAGAGAAACAGATTTTTCGCCGTCTGCTGCGACAAAGTTGATGCGCCGCGCATGCGCTCTTTACCCTCGTTATCCAGCACTGACTGAATGGCATCGACGTCAAAACCCCAATGCTCAGGAAACTTTTGATCCTCCGAAGCAATCACTGCCAGGGCCATCCACGGTGAAATCTCATCCATGCCGACCCAATCCGAGTGCGCCACATAATCAAAGCGCCCATTGAACCAGGCACCAATCTGCCGCTCGACCATCACCGCGGAGAACGGCACAGGTATAAATGCAAACAACAAAATGCCCGCTAGCCAGATGCCAAGCCAGGCGAGCAGTACTTTTGCAATCAGCAGTTTAATTCGTTTTCCCAGCGTCCCTTTACTCTTACTCATGCAATTTTCTCTTACCAGTTCCCTGTATTAATCAATCACCCAAGTCATGATAGCGAACACTCGCGTCTCACCACCAAAATTTATCCTCATACACCCAATGCTAAGAGGGTTAATTGTTGCCTACGCAACCAACGTTCCTCTATTAGAGCCAATCACATCAAGCACTTCCATTAAAAAGGAATCGGTTCCATCGCGTTACCCCGGGCAGGTGCTGCAGGCTTGCACACTTAACTAAATGTGATATCGCTCACGTAAAATCTTTCACAAAGCTTAACTATAATTTTTAGTAGTGTTCGAAGATGCTCATTGTTGAGCAAGACCATTCTGAAAAACACCGCTGAATTGGTGCCATCCTGTGCACATTCTGGCGCAGTATTGGTAAAGCGATTTATCGCACGTTTGGTTTACATAATTCATTAAACTGGAAACTGGAACTTTCTGCTGATGGTTTCCAAAACGTTTTGGATAACCCAGCGGGAAATGGAAATTTACTATTTAATATCAGCACGTTAATCTTACTTAACTTCAATTTTTCGCCCGATTGAGTTTTTCGCCGCATCTGCCAGCCTTTTCCTGCTGTCGAGTGAAGCAAAACCAGGCAAAAAACAGATTAATTGGTCAAAAAAGGTGCAATATGGCAAAGAAATTAATTCCTTGCTTGACTGTGTCAGCAAATTAATGTTTTCTGTATTTAATCGCTGCTCAACATCACACAATTTAATGAATCTTGTCGCAAGCATTGGCGAATTTGTTAAGGTGATTTTGAAGCGTTAACCAATACCAAACTGTTGCTTTTTTATTCGACCTCTAATAATAGCAGCAGTACCGATTTCCCTGGTGTTGGCGCAGTATTCGCGCACCCCAGTTTCGACTGGGGTCATTTTTTTCTAACGTCCTGTACTTTTTCCCGCTCCGCAACCCACTCACGTAACACGTTCACGTCCTGCAGCCACTCCTGTTTTAGCTCGTCGATCCACTCCTGTACGTTGTCCCACCACGCTGGCAACTCCGGCGACTGAATCTGCTTCGCCAACTGTTGCAAATGCAGTAAACCAACCGAACCCGCCGCGCCTTTGATTTTGTGCCCTTCTTCCGCAATGCCTTTTTGGTCACGCGCCATCATGTTGGAATCCAGCACCTCGAGATAGCCCGGCATCATCTGCTCAAACATGGTGAGACTTTGCGTAATCAATCCTGGGCCAACCAGTTCAATGTATTGCTCCAGCATTGGCACATCTAACAGCATGCGTGATTGCTCGGCTGAGGACTCAATAACTAACGCCTCCTGCTCCGGCTGATAATCCCAGAACTTTTTGATCATCGCCGTCAACGCCGGTACGGCAAGCGGTTTGCTCAACACATCATCCATGCCTGCATCGAGATACTCTTTTTTGTCTTTCAGCACGTTTGCCGTCAGGGCCACCAGCGGCGGCAAGGATGTGCCAGCATGACGCTGATGAATGGCGCGCGATACATCGAGCCCGGTCATATCCGGCAGCTGGATGTCTAACAACACCAGATCGAACTCCTGCGGATCAAACATCGCCAGCGCGTCCGTACCGGTCATTGCGACTTCAACGCTGCAGCCCAGCTTCTCCAGTACCGAACGCGCCACAATGACGTTGAGTTCAATATCTTCCACCAGCAGTACGTGCAGCGCCGGCAATGGCATGCTGTCATCCAGATTGTCGTCCTCAACCTCCTCAGCGACGCGTGGCGCGTTGATCTCGACGGTGAAGCAGGAACCCTGCCCCGCAACGCTACTCACGCTGATATCGCCGCCCATTGCCTGTGCCAGCCGACGCGATACCGCCAGACCAATACCGGTGCCCGTCGCCGGTTTGCCGCCATGCTGATCCTTCACCTGGTAATACATCGCGAAGATCTTATCCTGCTCTTCCTGCGGAATGCCCATGCCGGAATCCTGCACTTCAAAGTGCAGCGTTTCGTCCTGACAATAAGCAACACGCACCACGATTTCGCCCTGCTGGGTAAATTTCACCGCGTTACCAATCAGGTTCCAGAGAATCTGACGCAAGCGCGTGCCATCCGCCGAGATTTTATGCGGCAGCGGCAACTCTGGCGCCATGACAAACCTCAGTCCTTTGGGCTGCGCCAGCAGACCGGAGAGGTTTTCCAAATCGGCAAGGAAGCCGGTGAAATCCAGCGGCTGATTATCCAGCTGTACTTTGCGGCGTTCGATTTTGTCCACTTCGATGACATCATTGAAGATGTTGCCCAGCGTGATGGCCGAAACATGAATGGTTTTGAGGTACTTGAGCTGCTCCTGATTGAGATCGGTATCCAGTAGGATGCGACTTAGCCCAACAATGCCATTAAGCGGCGTACGCAGCTCGTGGCTAATAGTAGAGATAAAGGTGGTCTTCTCGCGGCTGGCATTCTCCAGCGCGTCCTGATAGCGCTTACGCTCGGTAATATCGCGACCAAAGCCCATCAGGCCACTGCGTTTTCCCACGCGGTCGTAATAGGGCACTTTACGGATCTCGAAGCAGGCTTTGCGCCCATCGGGATACTCCAGCCACTGTTCGTACGTCAGCGACACATTGTGACGGAACACCTTCTCATCGGTTTCAAGCACTTTGGTGGCGGCTTCATCATCGTAAATATCGCGCGGCGTCAGGCCGATCAGCTGCTTTTCGCTCATGCCGGTTAACAGTTCCATGGCGCGGTTACAGCCGGAGAACTGCTTATCAATATTGCGGTAGAACACCAGGTCCGGCGATGCATCCAGGAAGGAGCGTAGGAAGGAGGATTGCTGTTCCAGCTCGATTTGTGCCTGTTCGCGCCGCGCCATCTCTTCGCGCAGCTTGTCCATCACCTGCTCACGCGCTTGTTCGGCTTTAATACGGTCGTTAATTTCCTGATTAAGCTGGGTGATGGTCTCTTTCATCTGCTGATTCAACTCGAGATCGCGCGTGCGCATCTCTTCCAGCTTATCCACCAGTTTCGACAGGCGCTGGCGTGACTCCTCCAGTTGATCGACCACCACCGAAAGAAAATAGACTGCCCAGGGCGTTATCAACAGACCGAAGAAGATCGAACGCACCACGTCGATGCTCTCAACATGGCCGCGCAACACCATGGTGACCGCCATCTGTACCACCATCGCCAGTACCACCAGCGCCGATGCCAATAGCAGTGAAAAGCGCACCAGGCCGAGTTTGACCATCAAATCAACGTAATACTGCGCTAAAAGACGAATCTGTTTCATAACGAGCTCCCTGAACGAAATCTGGCTCATGATAGCGTATTTATCGCCGCGCCGCGCCGCGCCGCTTCGCCTTGCCATATCGCGCGGGTTATGCCCTGTAATGGTGCACCACAGCGGCATTTCGCCGACGTTCCCTTCTATATGCGCAAAGCGCTTGACTAATTCTGCCAACTGAATAATCTGGAGGGCCGCGCTTTTGCGGGCCTTTTCTCAACATCCTGTGCTAATCAGCACTCTGGCAGCCATTCGTCGTAATGGTTGCGCGCCTTTATTGCATACCCATTCAACTTAAATGATTTTTTAATCACGCCCCGCATGATTAATTTTACTAATGGCAGCCCCATTTTGATTCAAATATGACGCCATAAGAAAAACAGATACATGCTGTGTGTGAACCCCCCTCAGCAGAATTAAATGCTGTTATAAGCATACCTGCCAGCATTGTTTAGATATCAGAGGGCTGGGTCACAGTGAGACGGCTCACACTTCCTGGGGGAATGCGCAGCGGGAGATTGACATATATTTACGCAATAAAGTCTTTTTAATCATTTAGTTAAGCGACATAAAAGCCAATTACCCTCAACAAAGCTGGCTATTTGACCTGAGTTCGCTTTCCCGATAAGTTGGAATTCCACTGGGAGCTTTCCTTGTGGGCCTGTGTCTCGGCATATCTATGCAGCAAGAAGACTCCCTCTAGATGCAAGCTATCTCCCGAAAGAGACCGGATTAAAGAGCAGCTCATTAAGGACGTGACAACAGTGTCTGGAGAGCCCTTGCTCGGTGTTGCGACGCCTGCTCTTTATGAGCGGCACAAGAATTGATACCGCCACGTTGTCTGACTCAGTAACGCGGCAGTACGCGAAATAATGCAGGTAATGTCAAAAGAAGTTTAAGGAGACTCTCAATGTCCACGCAAAAACCGAATCCCTATGGTTTGTATGATCCATCAGCCGGAAGTGACAGCTGTGGTGTAGGTTTCATTACCCGTAAGGACGGCGAGCAGACCCATGAGATCCTGCAGATGGCCCATAGCGCGCTTTGCACGGTCCCGCACCGTGGCGGCATGTCTGCCGAAGGCGTGGGCGATGGCGCGGGTGTTAACGTCGATCTCTCCCTGAACTTCTTCCGTAAGGTTACGGGCATGGCGCTGGAAGCCGGTCGGTTTGGCGTGGGTAACTTCTTTGTGCCTAAAGACGCTGAACTGCGAGCTAATGCTGAGCGTCTGGTAGAAGAAACGCTGGCGGCACACAACTTCCCGGTATTAGTGAAACGCGATATGCCGCTCGACGGCAGCGTAACACGACCCGCCGCCCTGCCATTCCAGCTGCCAATTGTGCAGTGGGTGTTTGCTGCGCCGCAGGAAGTGACTGAACAACTGGAGTTCGAACGCCAGATTTATCGCGCGCTGCTGGATATCGAAGCGCGTGCCTTTACCGAAAGCGAATTCGGCGGTCTGTATCCGCTGTCGCTCTCCTCGCGCACGCAGGTGTTTAAAGCCCGCCTGAACTCCAACGAAGTGATTCCGTACTTCAAAGATTTAACCGATGCGGACCATCAGGTGCGCGGGCTGTTCTTCCATACCCGCTTCTCCACCAACACCGATCCGCATACCACCATGGCTCAGCCGTTCCGCCTGATGGCGCACAACGGCGAGCTGAACACCGATCGTAAAAATCGTATCGCCGAAGCGGCACTGATGCTGGCGCGCGGTAAGAAAATTGTCCGTCCTAAAGGTCAGTCCGACAGCTCCCGTCTGGACCAAAGCATCCACAGCCGTTTGATGGAAGATAATCTCGACCTGATCACCGCGGTGGTGTCCATGATGCCTCCGGCCTGGGAGAACGATACCTCGCTCTCTAATGAAGTACGCGCCATGCTCGAGTACTTCTCATTATATGAAGAGAAGAACGATGGCCCTGCCGCGCTAATCTTTGGTAACGGAGAAGTGATTGGCGCCCGTCTGGACCGCCTTGGCCTGCGTCCGCTGCGTTCCGTTGAAACGGCGGAGTATATCGGTGCCATGTCTGAAGCGGGCCAGATCGCCTTCCCACCAGAAAGCGTGCTGCGTCGTGGCCGTATCGAAGCCGGCGGCATGCTTTATTACGATCACCAAGAGAAGCGCTCTTACACCACCGTGGAAGCGCTGGAAAAACTGGCAGCAGAGAAGGATTACCTCTCCCTGCTGAGCAAAGCGCGCGTCGATCTGGAAGATCTGCCAGAAATCCAGGCTGAACAGTTAGGTTCTCCGCTGCGTTATCGTGGTGACCTGCAAACCTATCAGCGTTTTGTCGCCTACTACTACAACCAGGAAAGCTTCAAATTCATGATGGACCCGATGCTGCAAACCGGCGCTGAGAAGATCTCAGCCATGGGTTACGGCAACGCCATCAACGGCCTGTCCGACCATGAAGGAGGCATGGCTCACTACTTCTCGCAACGCTTTGCGCAGGTGACTAACCCGCCGCTCGACTCCATCCGTGAAGCGGACGGCATGACGCTGCGTGTTGCCCTCGGCGCTAAGCCGCACCTTGGCCGCAGCAAGGGCCAGCAGATCATTGTGCCAACACCGATTTTGACGCACCTCGACATGCTGCGCCTGCGCGAGCAAACCGTCGCTCCTTACGCGCGCTTCGAGATGCTGTATGAGCCGGTAGTCGGTAAAGATATCGTCAGCCGTGCAGCCAACGCCAACGCGCTGGAAAAAGCCATCGATGACTTAGCGCAGCAGGTGGTGGATTTCGCACGCCAGCAAGGCGGCATCGCCGTGATTACCGACCGCCACATCTCCTCAACCCATGCAGCGATCCCGATGCTGTTGATGGTGTCGGCGATCAACCAGCGTCTGGTGCAGGAAGGTTTGCGTCTGGATGTTTCGCTGGTAGTAGAAAGCGGTCAGAGCATCTCTTCACACCATATCGCCGCCACGTTGGGCTTCGGTGCTTCTGCCGTTTACCCACTCGGCGTGCAGATGCGTGCGGAAGAGAAGTTCGGTGAAGGTGTAGAGGGCAATAAAGCGTTTAAACGCTATGCCAAAGCCGCTGAAAAAGCGCTGATGAAAACCATGGGCAAAGTGGGCCTGTGTACGGTTGAGAGCTACAGCTGCGGCGAGTTCTTTGAGCCGAATTTCCTTGATACTGAAGATCCGGTATTGAAGAAATACTTCCCGAATATCAAAACGCCGGTCGGCGGCGCAGGCTTCCCGGCTATCGCCCAAATGGCGGTTGATTGGCATCAGAGTTCGTTAAAAATTCAGGGCGAAGCGGAAGTCCCGCTGCTCGGCCTGTTCAAAGAGCGCGCAGAAGGTGCTGGCCACTCGTACGGCACCATTGCGGTACGTACCTTTATTGATATGACGGAACAACCAATTCGTTTTGCTAACAAAGAGCGCGAAGAGGACAACTTTATTCGTTTGATGACGCTGGCCAAGCTGGATAACGCTTTCAATATCAAAGCGGAAGCCTTTAAAGACAGCAGCTTCGAGCGCATCCCGAATGATGTGATCGACACCTTTGCCATCACACCAGATTACCGTCAGTTCTCCGGCCTGATGCACGCTGAACGTAAACGTCGTCCTGCGGCGCTGCGTGACATCCTCGCGCTGCCGTGCGATTTAACGCACGTGGATAGCGAAGCCGAATTCGGTCGCAAGCTGGGCCGCTACTCGCTGGTCAACAACGGCTTCGCTACGCGTGGTCTGCAATGCGAAGCGGTGAACGGCAGCCTGAACCAGTTTGAGCTGCGCCTGATTGATGCGATTGCTGGCCTGAAGCCTGAGAATGAGCGTCTGGAAGCGCTGTCACGTGCACTGAAAACCCGCTTTATCGATGATATCGAAAGCAGCAATGTGGCTGATGGTGTACTGCACATCACCGCTTACGGCAAAGCCGCGGATTATCTGTCACTGATCTTCACCGCGCTGCCATCGCTGCCGCTGGAAGAGATCCAACCGGCACATGAAATCACCCGGACCTTTGCGTCGGGCGCGATGAGCCACGGAGCGCTGGTGGCGCCTGCGCACGAAGCGGTTGCACACGGCACTAACATGGTTGGCGGCATGAGTAACTGTGGTGAAGGTGGCGAGCACTATTCACGTCACGGCACCATCCGCGCGTCACGCATTAAACAGCTGGCATCAGGTCGCTTCGGCGTGTGGGCGGCTTATCTGGCTGACCCAATGCTGGAAGAGCTGGAGATCAAAATCGGTCAGGGCGCGAAGCCAGGTGAAGGCGGTCAGCTGCCGGCACCGAAAGTGACCGTTGAGATTGCGGCAGCGCGTGGCGGTACGCCGGGCGTTGAGCTGGTTTCACCGCCACCGCACCATGATACTTATTCGATCGAAGATTTGGCTCAGTTGATCCACGATTGCAAAGCCGCGCGCGTGCGCGTCATTGTAAAACTGGTTTCATCTGAAGGCATCGGCACCATCGCCGTCGGCGTGGCAAAAGCCGGCGCCGATGTGATTAACGTCGCGGGTAACACCGGCGGTACCGGTGCAGCATCGGTCACCAGCCTGAAATATACCGGCCGCGTGGCAGAAATCGGTATCGCCGAAGTACACCAGGCGCTGTGTGCCAATGGCCTGCGCGACAAAGTACAGCTGCGCTGCTCCGGCGCGCAGCAGACCGGCAGCGATGTCATCAAATCTGCCCTGCTCGGTGGCGACAGCTTCGAATTCGGCACCACCGCGCTGATGATGCTGAAGTGCGTGATGGCGAAAAACTGTAACGTCAAATGCCCGGCCGGTTTAACCACTAACGCCGAAGCCTTTGATGGCGATCCACGTCAGCTGGCGCAGTACTTCATCAACGTGGCGCAGGAAGTGCGTGAGTTCCTTGCCCGCCTTGGTCTGCGTTCACTGCGTGAAGCGCGTGGCCGCTCGGATCTGCTGCACTTGATGGATCACCCGCTGGAAGTCGGCAAACTGGATCTGCGCGCGATGTTAACCGTGGTGCCAGAGCAGAAAATTGCTAAGCCGGTCTATCTGGAAAAAGACTTTGAGCTGGATGATGGCTGGGTCAACGAACTGAAAACCCAGCTGGTTGGCGAGGCAAGCCGTGAAATCGCGCTGGGCGCCGGCATCACGCTGAACAACCGTAACAAGAGCGTGGGTGGCCAGTTGGCGATCGATATCGAACGCATGCTGAACCATGAACTCTCGAAAGAGCAACTGGCAGCATTGCCAGCGGTGCTGAAAGACGATCGCGGTCGTCACTATCTGGCGCCAGCCACCGTGCTGATCAACACCAGCGGTTCTGCCGGCCAGTCGTTCGGCGCATTCTGCAACGACGGCATGCAGATGAAACATTACGGCACCTGTAACGATGGCGTCGGTAAAGGCCAATGCGGCGGCGAGCTGGTGGTGATGTCACCGGGCGGCGGTGCACAGGATAGCGACGGCAACGTGCTGATCGGTAACTTCGCCCTGTTTGGTGCTACCGGTGGTCGTTTGTTTGTTCAGGGCCAGGCGGGTGACCGCTTCGCGGTGCGTAACTCTGGCGCAACCGCGGTAGTGGAAGGCGTCGGCGACTTCTGCTGCGAATACATGACCAACGGCGCCATCCTCAACCTTGGCACCTTCGGTAAAGGCTTCGGCAACGGCATGAGCGGCGGTTTCGCTTACCAGTACGACCCGTATGGATCGCTGGCGGCACACGCAGCGGGTGATTCAGTACTGTTTGGCTCCATCGCCGATGAAGATGAAATGGCGCAGGTGCATAAACAAGCGGTGCTGACCATGCTGAACTGGCATCTGGAAGCGACCCAATCCCCACGTGCCGCATGGCTGCTGGATAACTGGGAAACCGAGTGCCACCACTTTGTTTACGTAATGCCGCGTTCGCTGTTGCTGTATCAGGATGGCACCGAGATTCTGAAGGCCAAATCGCGCAAAGATCTGCTCGAAGAGCTGTCGACGTCGCTGGCTGCGCATCAGGTAGCGAAGTTCAAATCCGCCTGGCGTGACGGTAAAACCATTGCCAATGGCGCAGTACCGGCTTACGGCGCGACCGACACGCTGGAGATGTTTGTGCTGCTGAACAACTACACCGTTCTCAGCCTTGCGCAGCAGCTGGCGCTGGGCAAGCTGCCGAAAGGCACCGCGGTGGAGGATGCGGCAGTCGAGAAAGCGGTACGTAATCTGCTGATGACCGAAGATTTTACGCTGATTAGCAAGCTGCAACGTCACGCGCGCTCCGCGATTGAGAGCTACAGCGATGACGAGCTGGCCAGCCTGATCGCCGCGAAACGTATGGCCGATTACAAAGCGGCATTGACGCAACGTAACATTCGCTCCATGGATAGCCTGGCGACTTACGGCTGGATCATTTATCAGGATGCCTGCAACCGTGAAGTCCTTGGCCATCTCCCTGATTTTGAAGAGCTGTTTGCCCGTGCTGCATTGCCAGAAATCGCTGCTGCGGTCGGGAAACTTTCCTGATTACAGCACTACTGAACATGTGTAATTTAGACCCTCCCCTAAATAATTCGGGGTGCAGGAAGGCGGCAAACGAGGGCATCACGATGAGCTTACTCAAGTAAGTGATTCGGGTGAGCGAGAGCAGCCAACGCATCTGCAACTTGAAGTATGACGGGGAAAAAATTTTGAACAGGATTGAGTGCCTTACCGATGAAAATTCCTTACATTCCTGAAGATGCACCGTTTAACGGTGAGCAGAAATACTGGCTGGCAGGCTTTCTCGCCGGTCTCCATTCGCGCCTGCTGGTATTAGAAGACAAGCAGAGCGCGCCGGCCGCAGGTGCCAATACGCAACTGCATATCCTGTTCGGTTCACAGACCGGTAATGCTGAAGCGCTGTCACAAACGGCTGCCAAGGCCGCTCGTGCCAAAGGTCTGGTGCCGGTGGTACAGGCGCTGGGTGAGGTGGATCTGGATGTGTTCGCCACTATGCGCCACGTGCTGATCGTTACCTCAACCTACGGCGAAGGCGAAATGCCGGATAACGCCCAGCTGTTTTGGCAGGCGATTTCAGCCAGCACCGCGCCACGTCTGGAGCAGATGCACTTTGCGGTCCTGGCAATTGGCGACACCGGCTACGACGGTTTCTGCCAGGCAGGTAAATTCATCGATATGCGTCTCGAGCAGCTCGGCGCGAAACGTGTTGCCGATCGTATCGACTGCGATATCGACTTTGAAGAGCCATCCAGCGAGTGGATCGGCACGGCAATGCCACAGTTTGCTGCCAGCGCTGGCAGTAGCGGTACCGCGCTGGAAAGTGCGCCAGAAGCGCCGGTGATTCCGGGCAGCAATAAGCAAAATCCCTATGCAGCTGCGCTGGCAACGAACAAGCGTCTTTCAGCAGAAGAGTCGGCAAAAGATATTCGCCACTTTGAATTCGATCTCAGCGACAGCGGTCTGAAATATGAAGCGGGCGACGCGTTGGGTGTGATTCCCGTGAATGACGCAGCGTTGGTGTCACTGCTGCTGGCCGAACTGAAAGCGGACTATGAGACGCCGGTGCCAGGCTTTGACCGTAACCTCGGCGATCTGCTGACGTATCAGTTCGAAATCTCTGAGCCATCACGCAAACTGATTGAGTGGGTTGGACAGCACACCACCAACCAGGAACTGCGTCACGTATTGCAGCACGACGATAAAGATACCCTTGCCGTTTGGCTGTGGGGCAAAGATACGCTGGATCTGCTGCAGCTTGAGCTGACGCGCAGCCTGTCAGTGCCGGAATTGGTTGCCATGCTGCGTCCATTGCAGCACCGCGCGTACTCCATCTCGTCGAGCTCGAAAGCGCACCCTAATCAGGTGCATCTGACCATCGCTTCCGTGCGCTATCACAGCGGCGGCCGCGAGCGTAAAGGCGTGTGTTCAACCTACCTGGCTGAACGTGTACGTCGTGGCGAAAAGCCAGCGATCTTCATTTCGCCTAACAAAGCGTTCCGCGTGCCAGCAAACGGCAATGCGCCGCTGATCATGGTTGGCCCGGGAACGGGTATCGCTCCGTTCCGCGCCTTCCTGCAGGAGCGCCAGGCCACCGGCGCTGAAGGCAAAAACTGGCTGTTCTTCGGTGACCAGCATCAGGCACATGATTACATCTATGAAGATGAGTTGCAGGCATGGCAGGAGAAAGGTCTGCTGACTAATCTCGATCTGGCCTTCTCGCGCGATCAGGAAGAGAAGATTTACGTGCAGAACCGCATGCTAGAGAAAGGCGCGGAGCTGTATGCCTGGCTACAGGATGGCGCCTACTTCTACGTATGTGGCGATGCCTCGCGTATGGCGAAAGATGTGGATGCTGCGCTGTATGAAGTGGTTCGTCAGTTCGGTGGCTTGTCCAGCGAACGTGCTGCGGCTTACATCGATCAACTCAAGAAAGATAAACGCTATCTGCGCGACGTCTACTAAGACGCGCAGGCATAAAAAACGGGCCAATCGGCCCGTTTTTTATTTCTCACTCTCAGACGTATTACTTCACTACACGTAGTGAAGGTCGTCCGCCACGCGGTGGCGGCTCATCATCTGGCGAGTGATCGTCGTCAGTCGCATCGTCCGGACGATCGCCATCAATCACAGACATCATCGTCTCTTCCTGACCACCAGCTTCTTGTTCGTCCGTCGCCAGCTCATAGGCCGGTTCCGGTTCAAACATGGTACCAGCGCCGTTTTCACGGGCATAAATCGCCAGAACCGCAGCCATTGGCACAGAAACCTGACGCGGTACACCGCCGAAACGCGCATTAAAACTCACTTCATCATTGGCGAGGTCAAGATTGCCAACCGCACGCGGCGCGATGTTCAGAACGATCTGTCCATCACGCGCATACTCCAGCGGCACCTGCACACCAGGCAGATTGATGTCGACCACCAGGTGCGGCGTCAGCTGGTTATCAAGCAACCAGTCATAGAACGCTCGCAGCAGATAGGGACGACGCGCCGTTAGTTGCGACATTTCCATACGTTAGCCCCGAGCTTGCAGGCGCATTTCACGTTCTGCTTCCGTCAGTGACGCAAGGAAAGAGTCACGCTCAAACACACGTGTCATGTAGCCTTTCAGCTCTTTAGAACCCGCGCCAGACAGATCAACACCCATCTGCGGCAGACGCCATAACAGCGGTGCCAGATAGCAATCCACCAGACTGAACTCTTCACTCATGAAGAACGGCGTGCGTGCGAACAGTGGCGCAATGGCCAGCAGCTCTTCACGCAGTTGCTTACGCGCTGCATCGGCTTCTGCACCGTTGGTGGTTTCGATGGTGCGCATCAGGCTATACCAATCCTGCTCGATGCGGTGCATCATCAGACGGCTTTCACCACGTGCCACCGGGTAAACCGGCATCAGCGGAGGGTGCGGGAAACGCTCATCGAGGTATTCCATGATGATGCGTGATTCATACAGCGTCAGTTCACGGTCGACCAGCGTAGGTACGGTGCGATACGGGTTGAGGTCAATCAGATCCTGCGGCAGGTTATCCGTTTCAACCTGCTCGATCTCCACGCTGACGCCCTTCTCAGCCAGTACAATACGTACCTGATGGCTGAAAATGTCAGTCGGACCAGAAAACAGCGTCATTACCGAACGTTTGTTGGCAGCGACAGCCATGAAAACCTCCAAGTTTGTTCACAAAAAGATACTGCGAATAGCCAACCACGCGGCGACTCACCGGCTCATCAGATTCGCCTACCGTCAGCGTTAGAAGCATCGCCCGGTCTTCCCGACAGGAACGACAAGCACAACGCTGCGTCTCGCAGGCGCAAAGTGACAGTGAGTTTACCAGATTTTAAGCAGCTTGTGGGGCGGGCATGATGATTTGCGGGCAAAATGCGGGTAAAGCTCGCGTTTTTCGTGGGAAAAAATCATAAATACAGATAATAAAAAACCCGCCGAAGCGGGTTTTTTGAGCCAACTGCCGCTGCCGAAGCAGCAAACAATTAACGCTTGGAGAACTGCGGACGACGACGTGCTTTACGCAGGCCGACTTTCTTACGTTCAACTTCACGCGCATCACGGGTAACGAAGCCCGCTTTACGCAGTTCAGAACGCAGAGACTCGTCGTACTCCATCAGAGCGCGTGTGATACCGTGACGGATCGCACCAGCCTGACCAGAAATACCACCACCTTTAACGGTGATGTACAGGTCAAATTTACCAACCATATCAACCAGTTCCAGCGGCTGACGCACGACCATGCGTGCAGTCTCGCGACCGAAATACTGCTCCAAAGAGCGCTGGTTAATTACGATGTTACCGCTACCCGGCTTGATGAAGACGCGAGCGGCAGAGCTTTTGCGGCGACCAGTGCCGTAGTTTTGAGTTTCAGCCATTGCCTATAATCCCGATTAAATGTCAAGAACTTGCGGTTGCTGCGCCGCGTGGTTGTGCTCGTTGCCTGCGTAAACTTTCAGTTTACGGTACATAGCACGACCCAGTGGGCCTTTCGGCAGCATGCCTTTAACCGCGATTTCAATCACACGCTCAGGACGGCGCTCGATCATCTCTGCAAAGGTCGCTTGCTTGATACCACCGATGTGGCCAGTGTGGTGATAGTAAATCTTGTCAGTACGCTTGTTGCCGGTTACAGCAACTTTTTCTGCGTTCAGAACGATGATGTAATCACCGGTATCAACGTGCGGAGTGTATTCCGCTTTGTGCTTACCACGCAGACGGCGCGCCAGTTCAGTCGCCAGGCGACCCAAGGTTTTGCCCGTTGCGTCAACAACATACCAGTCACGCTGTACGGTTTCTGGTTTAGCTGTAAAAGTTTTCATTGAAAAGCTTACCCAAATAAAAAGTTACACGTTGGTGAAATCCCAAACGCTAAGTAAACGATTGAGGCTCACACGACCATTTTGCCCAGCAAGCCACCCCTTCAAGTGAGTTACCGGATCACATCGAGTTCTTGGGAAAGAAAACCGATGCTGTAACGTGGGGTCGCAAGATTATAGAGAAGTCGAACTCAAAGATCGAACCTTTTTGCATCTAAATCCTGCGATTTCTGCCACGTCATCAGGGCAGATGCGGCAGACGCAAATACTCTTCGCTTTGCATCTCCTGCAAACGCGACAAGCAGCGTTGATACTCAAACTTCAAGCGTGTGCCCTGATAAATTTCAAACAGTGACGTTTCTGCCGCCACCACCAGTTTCACGTGGCGTTCGTAGAATTCATCGACCAGCGCAAGGAAGCGACGCGCCTGATCTTCGGTCTTATAAATCATCACCGGCACATCATACAGCAAGACGCTATGAAAACGGCGTGATAGCTCAATATAGTCATGCTGGCTGCGCCCTTCGCCGCATAGCGTCAGGAAATCAATCGCCAACACGCCTTCATGCACGCCGAGCGTCGGCATCTGCCGATGGTTAATTTCCAGCACCGGCGCATCTTCACGTGCTTTGCCTGACAGCGCGCGGAACATGCGCTCCATTTCGCTATGCGTGGCATCGCTCAGCGGGAAATTCCACAAATGTGCCGACGTTAAGGTACGTAAGCGGTAGTCGATACCGGCGTCAACGTTCATCACTTCGCAATGACGTTTGATTTGTTCGATGGCAGGCAGGAAACGCGCACGCTGCAAGCCGTTGCGGTAGAGTTCATCCGGCGGAATATTCGAGGTCGCGACCAGCGAAATACCGCGCGCAAACAGCGCTTCCATTAGCGTGCCGAGCAGCATGGCATCGGTGATGTCCGAGACAAAAAATTCATCAAAACAGAGAATGTCGGTTTCCGCTTTAAAGCGATCGGCGACAATCAGCAGCGGATCGCTGTGGCCCTGCAGTTGCGTCAGCTCCTGATGGACACGCAGCATAAAGCGGTGGAAATGCAGACGCAGCTTACGATCGCCAGGAATTGACTGAAAAAACAGGTCCATTACCCAGGTTTTACCGCGCCCAACGCCACCCCACATATAGAGGCCGCGCACCGGCGCATCGCGGGTGCTTTTCTCTTTATTGATCATCTTAGATAAGCGGCCAAACAGACCTTTTGCTTCCGGTTCAACGTGTTGCTGACGGGCAATCAGTCCTTGCTGGATGGCATCTAAGCGGGTAATCGCTTCTCGTTGTACGTCATCCGGGCGGAATTCGCCCTGCGACAGCGCCTGCTCATAACGTGCAAGCGGAGATGAGGTTTGCATGGTTCTCTCAGAATCCCTGAAAAAGTCCGATTCACGGGTCGGTTGACGAAAATTAGGCCGCTCTACACTATGCTATGCAGCCCGATAGTTCCACTTCCAATAGATTATTGGGTATAGTGGCTGCTATTGAAGTTGATGTTGCAGCAGAAGCAATGCCCTACGAAACAACGGAAATTACACGGGAGTCATTATGACCTGGGAATACGGGCTGATTGGTTTAGTGATTGGCATTATTGTCGGCGCGGTAGTGATGCGTTTTGGCAACAAGAAGCTGCGTGAGCAGCGTAGCATGCAGTATGAGCTGGAAAAATCGAAGGCTGAGCTGGCGGATTACCGCGAGGAGCTCACCAACCACTTTGCACGCAGTGCCGAGCTGCTGGACAACATGGCGCATGATTATCGCCAGCTGTATCAGCACATGGCGAAGGGGTCAAACGACCTGCTGCCAAATCTGCCAGGCGAGAAAAATCCGTTTGCCTACCAGTTAACGGAAGCCGAAGCGGATAACGATCAGGCGCCGGTACAAATGCCGCGCGATTACTCTGAAGGCGCATCCGGCCTGTTACGGGGTAGCGATCGCACACCGCGTAATTAATCCTTTTGGGGCACAGCTTGGCTGTGCCCTTTTTGTTTGTCGAACCCTTGCCCCAAAAGACTGTCACACTTTTTTATCCCCTTTTCTTTTCGCAGCGAGAGCGTTGTAGCAATGAAAAAACAAGCACGACTGTTGAGCGCATTAGCCTTGAGCATTGGCATGAGTCTGGCCGCGGCACCGAGCGCGCTGGCCACGCTACCCGCCCAGATTCAGGGACAAGCATTGCCAAGCCTGGCACCGATGCTGGAGAAAGTTCTGCCTGCGGTAGTCAGTGTGCATGTTGAGGGCACCGATTCCGGCCAGCAGGCGCAAGATATCCCCGAGCCGCTGAAACGCTTCTTTGGTCAGGCGCCGGGACAATCCCAACCGCAGCCGTTTGAAGGGCTGGGTTCCGGTGTGATTATCGATGCCGCGAAAGGTTACGTCCTTACCAACAATCATGTGGTGAACGGCGCAGACAAAATCAATGTGCAGTTGAGCGACGGCAACGAATACGATGCCAAGCTGATTGGTCATGATGAGCAGACCGATATCGCTTTGATTCAAATTGAGGGCGCAAAAAACCTCACCCAGGTGAAAATCGCCGATTCGGACTCGCTGAAAGTGGGTGATTTTGCGGTGGCTATCGGTAATCCCTTTGGCCTTGGTCAGACGGCCACCTCCGGCATCATCTCTGCGCTGGGTCGTAGCGGCCTGAATCTGGAAGGGCTGGAGAACTTTATCCAGACCGATGCCGCAATTAACCGCGGCAACTCCGGCGGTGCATTGGTTAACCTGAATGGCGAGCTGATTGGTATTAATACCGCGATTCTGGCTTCCAGCGGCGGCAACATCGGTATTGGCTTCGCGATCCCAGCCAATATGGCGATGAATCTCGCGCAGCAACTTATCCAGTTCGGCGAAGTGAAGCGCGGCCAGCTGGGCATTAAAGGCACGGAAATGACCGCCGATATCGCCAAAGCGTTTAACGTTGATGCGCAACGCGGTGCCTTTGTTTCGGAAGTGCTGCCGAAATCTGCCGCCGAGAAAGCGGGCATTAAAGCCGGCGATATTATTACCTCCATCAATGATAAGCCGATTACCAGCTTTGCCGAGCTGCGTGTCAAAGTGGGTACAACGCCGCCGGGCCAGGACGTGAAGATCGGCCTGCTGCGTGAAGGCAAACCGGTAAATGTCACCGTCACGCTGGAACAAAGCGCGCAGACTACCGCCAGCGCGCAGCTGATGTCTCCAGCACTGCAAGGCGCAACGCTGAGCGACGGCGCGACTAAAACCGGTGATAAAGGCGTGAAAGTCGATGCCATCGAAAAAGGCACGCCAGCGGAGCAAGTTGGTTTGCAGAAAGACGATGTGATCATCGGTGTGAACCGCAATCGCGTGGCATCGATTGCCGAAATGCGCAAAGTGCTGGAAGGCAAACCACCGGTGCTGGCACTGAACGTGGTGCGCGGCGACGAAAGTATTTACCTGCTTCTGCGATAATCCTCGCATCAGGCGGACAAGCAGGTGTTTGTCCGCCTTTCTCATGCTATTCTGCCCTGCGATCTCACCTGGCTTGAAATAACACCATGTTTCTTAAACTTTTGCGTTCTGTGGTGATGGGCCTGATCGTGGCTGGCTTACTGCTCGTCGCGATCCCTGCGCTGCGTATGGGCAGCAATATCACCTTTGAGCATGACAATAGCGATGATGAAGCACCCGTCAGTTTCAATCAGGGTGTGCGACGTGCCGTGCCCGCGGTCGTCAATGTCTATAACCGCAGCGCCCACGGCAACAACAATCGCGGTATCACCACGCTCGGTTCTGGCGTGATCATGAACGGCAAAGGTTATATCCTGACCAACAAACACGTCATCAACAACGCCGATCAGATCATCGTCGCGCTGCAGGATGGCCGTTTCTTCGAAGCCACGTTAGTGGGCTCTGATGCCATGACCGATTTAGCGGTGCTGAAAATCAGCGCGTCAAACCTGCCGGTGATCCCAATTAACGCTAAACGTATCGCACACATCGGCGACGTGGTAATGGCCATCGGCAATCCGTACAATCTCGGCCAAACCGTGACGCAAGGCATTATCAGTGCCACCGGACGCGTTGGCCTGAGCTCATCTGGCCGACAAAACTTCCTGCAAACCGATGCTTCCATCAATCAGGGCAATTCAGGCGGCGCGTTGATTAACTCGCTCGGCGAATTGATGGGCATTAACACGCTGACGTTTGATAAAAGCAGCGATGGCGAGACGCCAGAAGGGATTGGTTTCGCCATTCCTACCGCGTTGGCGAGCAAAATCATGGATAAGCTGATTCGTGATGGTCGGGTGATTCGCGGATACATTGGCATCACCGGTCGCGAACTGCCGCCGCTGCACGGCCAGGGGAATAACCTCGATCGCGTTCAGGGCATCATTGTCAGCGATGTTACGCCAGGTGGCCCCGCCGATAGCGCCGGGATTCAGGCTAATGACGTGCTGCTTGAGGTGAATGGCAAAACCGCGCTCTCAGCGCAGGAAACCATGGATCAGGTGGCAGAAATTCGCCCAGGCTCGGTGATTGACGTGCAGATATTGCGCAATGAAAAGAAAATGACGTTGCCGGTAACCATTCAGGAGTTCCCGGAAGTAACCGCGCCCACCACCACGACACCATAAGGGCGCTTACGCGCCCATAGGGTTTAACTGCGATCGACCGGGAAGGCGATCACTTCGCTTAATGAACTGGCTTTCAGCGCCAGCATAATCAAACGATCGACCCCCAACGCCACGCCGGAACAAGCCGGCATACCGTGCGCCAGTGCATCCAGCAAGTTGGTATCGATAGGATGTTGCGGCAGGCCCCGCGCGGCACGACGACGATTGTCCTGCTCAAAGCGCTGACGCTGTTCACGGCTATCAGTTAACTCACGGAAACCGTTCGCCAGCTCAATACCTTTGTAGTAAACCTCAAAGCGCTCAGCGACGCGGTGATCTTCAGTACTGATCTCAGCCAGCGCCGCCTGCGTGGCCGGGAAGTGATAGACGAAGCACGGCTTATCAATCCCGATTTTTGGCTCAACGCCCAGCATAAACAGTAGCTGCAGCAGCGTATCGCGGTCTTCTTCACGGTTCGCTAACTCGCCCTCGCCCAGCTTCTCCGCCACTTCGCGCAGCTGCGCTTTATCAGCAGACAGCGGATCGATCTCCAGATGACGAATAAACGCCTGTTGATACGACAGGGATTCGGCGCTGTCACACTCCAGCACCTGCTGCATGAGATCGTCCACCTCGTTCATCAGGCGGTACATATCGTAATGCGGACGATACCACTCCAGCATAGTGAACTCTGGGTTGTGGTGACGTCCCGCTTCTTCATTACGGAAGCTGCGGCCCATTTGATAAATCGGTCCGCTACCCGCTGCCAGCAGGCGCTTCATGTGGTATTCCGGACTGGTCATCAGCCAGAGATCGCGCCCTTCAGCAGCGCCCGGCCCAACGAAACGCGTCTGGAAAGGTACCAGATGAATGTCCGTAATGGTCGCCTGACTCATCGCCGGGGTATCGACCTCCAGCACGCCGCGATCGGCAAAGAAACGCCGTATTTCCGCCATAATAGCGGCGCGTTTCAACAAATTGGCAATAGATGCGCTCGGCTGCCAGCTTGCCGTTTCGCTCATGTTGATGACTCCTCATACAGATAAGGGGTGGAAGTCTACCCGCATTGACGATGGCAAACAACGACGCAGCAAAGGCGGCTGGCACAGCCAACATTTTGGTCACGGGCGGCTATACTTAACTCATTAAAATCGTAAAGGAATCCCACAATGTCCCCATGGAAAACCCTGCTCGCCAGCCTCAGCGCTTTTCTCTCTGTGGCCTGCTCGACCACACCGCCCAAGGGCGTCACGGTGGTAGAGGGCTTTGATAGCCAACGTTATCTCGGTCAATGGTATGAAATCGCCCGCCTTGATCACCGCTTTGAACGCGGTTTACAGCAGGTCACGGCCAATTATAGCCCGCGCGAAGATGGCGGCTTAAAAGTGGTAAACCGCGGCTTCAATCAACCCAAGCAACGCTGGCAGGAGAGCGTCGGTAAAGCCTATTTCACCGGCGATAAACAGCGCGCCTCGCTTAAAGTGTCATTCTTTGGTCCGTTCTACGGCGGTTACAACGTGATTGCGCTAGATCCAGACTATCGCTATGCGCTGGTCTGTGGACCCAATCGCAGTTACCTATGGATTCTGTCGCGCACGCCTCAGCTGGACGAAAGCATTAAACAGCGTTTGGTTGAACAGGCCAGAAGTGCCGGATTCCCGGTTGATGAGCTGATTTGGGTTGAGCAGAAATAGAGATGAGAACCGGTGCGAAAGCAGCTTTCGCACCGGAATATCTTACTGTGCGCTGCGCTGAATTGCCTTGCCGCCCGCCGAAACATCTTCGCCAACACCACGCGTGGTGTTGCAAGCGGTCAGAACGGAAGAGAGTACCAGCACGGAAAAAATCGCAACAATACTTTTCTTTAACATAGCCATATCCTTTTTGGTTGCAGTAAAAGTACAGCTCTTAAAGCATAGTCTCGATCTGTAAAACTGCGGATGGGCGGAGTAAAAAAGAGAAGTGGCAGCGAATTATTTCTCAGCTGCGTGTGAGATGGCGCCGCCTAAATGCGAGACATCTTCACCAAAGCCATGAAAAGTGTTGCAGGCGCTCAAAGCGGAGGAGACCAGCAACGCAAAAACAGCAAACTTTGCCATCTTTTTCATTTTTCTGAACTCAGAAAGAGAGAAAAGGCGCATCACCGATGCGCCTGATTTGACGATTATTTTACGCGTGAAACGTATTCGCCAGAACGGGTATCTACTTTTACTACTTCGCCAATCTGCACAAACAGTGGCACTTTGATGACCGCGCCGGTAGACAGCGTTGCTGGCTTACCGCCAGTACCCGCGGTGTCACCTTTCAGGCCTGGATCGGTTTCGACCACTTCAGCTTCGATGAAGTTCGGCGGCTGAACGGCGATCGCTTTATCGTTCCACAGGGTAACGATACAATCAGCGTTGTCCTGCAGCCACTTGGTCACATCATCCAGCACTTTAGATTCGATCTGATACTGCTCGAAAGATTCCGGGTGCATGAAGTAGTAGAAGTCGCCGTCGTTGTAAGAGTATTGCAGCGTCATATCACGAACGTCTGCGCCTTCGGCAGAGTCAGTAGATTTGAAGGTTTTCTCAACGCGAGAACCGGTCAGCAGACGACGCATTTTTACGCGTGCAAATGCCTGGCCTTTACCCGGCTTAACAAACTCACTGGCTTCGATGGCATAAGGTTCGCCTTCGAACATGATTTTAAGACCGGGACGGAAATCGTTGCTAAGATAAGTCGCCATAAAGGCCCTCTGTAAATATTGAACTGGTAAATAGCCAAAAAAATGGCACACATTGTAACCCTAAATCCCCCCGTCAGAGAAGATTGGTTGCAGCAACTCGCTGATGTTGTGACCGAACCTGCTGAATTACTGCAACTTTTAGCTCTGGATCAACATACAGATCTGGCTGCAGGCGCTGATGCACGCAAGCTTTTCGCCCTGCGCGTACCGCGCGCCTTCATCGCACGCATGAAAAAAGGCGATGCAATGGACCCGTTGCTACTGCAAGTCATCACCAGCCGTCAGGAATTTATTGATGCGCCAGGTTATAGCACCGATCCGCTCGATGAACAAAGCAGCGTGGTACCTGGTTTACTACATAAGTATAGAAATCGTGCGCTGCTGCTGGTAAAAGGCGGTTGCGCCGTCAACTGCCGCTACTGTTTCCGCCGGCATTTCCCCTACCAGGATAACCAGGGCAACAAGCGTAACTGGCAAGCCGCGATTGATTACATCGCCACCCATCCTGAACTGGATGAGATAATTTTCTCCGGCGGCGACCCGCTGATGGCAAAAGATCATGAGCTGGCCTGGCTGGTTGCCGCGCTGGAAAAAATCCCCCACCTCAAACGCCTGCGCATTCACAGCCGCTTACCAGTGGTGATTCCGGCACGTATCACCGAAGGTTTGTGTCAGATTCTGGCAGACACACGTCTGCAGGTGTTGATGGTGAGCCACATTAATCATGCGCAAGAGATTGACGACGAACTGCGTTACGGCATGCAGATGCTAAAGCGCGCGGGCGTAACATTGCTCAACCAGAGCGTGCTGCTGCGTGGTGTGAATGACGATGCGCAGGCGCTGGCAAACTTGAGCAATGCGCTGTTTGATGCCGGCATTCTGCCCTATTACCTGCACGTGCTGGATAAGGTGCAAGGCGCGGCGCACTTCTATGTTGCGGATGAAGAAGCGCGCGGACTGATGCGTCAGCTGCTGGCAATGGTTTCAGGCTACATGGTGCCTAAACTGGCACGTGAGATTGGTGGAGAGCCAAGCAAGACGCCGCTGGATTTACAGTTGCGCCAGGAATAAAAAAAGCCGCATCAGCGGCTTTTTTTTACGACGACAGCTTACGGGCACTTATACACCTGGCCAGACATTTTGCTGTCGAGCGGGGCGAAAGCAGACAGCAGATTCTGCGTCGGGCTGGTGGCGCCATAAATCACGTTGCCGCCCATCTCTGCCGCGCGGTTGCGCAGGTCGTTAGCCGCGCCACGCAGTGAACTGCCTTCACCGCCTGAACCGGTTAGCCAGTTGCTCTGTGAGCCGGTAAGCGTTCCCAGCAGCTGACATTGACTGGCTGGTTGTTGGTCGACGAAGGTCACACGTTCGCCGCCAGAACTCAGTTGATTGGAGCTGCTACAGCCCGCCAGCAGTAAAGTTCCCACTGCCAGTCCGAGCAAGAGGTTAATCCGCATTGTAATCCCCATTTATTATCATCAGTGTCGGGCGGCAGCGTAGCAGAAAAGCGCACTTTTTTTCTGAACATTCATTGCCCTAAACCCGTAAAGCCGAAGTATTGCGCCCTTACTTATACCTTGTTCCCCCGCAAAAGAAAAACCCCCGACCGTTTCCGATCGAGGGTTTTCCAGATGACTTAAGCAGTCAGGGGCAATTACATCATGCCGCCCATTCCGCCCATGCCACCCATACCGCCAGCGCCGCCTAAATCAGGTGCGTCGCTTTTTGGCAGGTCAGTGACCATTGCTTCGGTGGTGATCATCAGGCCAGCCACAGATGAAGCGTATTGCAGTGCAGAACGCGTCACTTTGGTTGGATCCAGGATACCGAAGTCGATCATGTTGCCGTACTCTTCGGTCTGCGCATTGTAACCGTAGTTACCGTCGCCCGCTTTCACGTTGTTGGCAACGACAGATGGCTCTTCGCCGGCGTTAGACACGATCTGACGCAGTGGCGCTTCCATTGCGCGCAGCGCAACTTTGATACCCACGTTCTGGTCTTCGTTATCGCCTTTCAGGCCAGATGCGGCGATTTTCGCTGCAACGCGAACCAGCGCCACACCACCACCTGCAACCACACCTTCTTCAACCGCAGCACGGGTTGCGTGCAGGGCATCTTCAACGCGTGCTTTCTTCTCTTTCATTTCAACTTCAGTTGCTGCGCCCACTTTCAGTACGGCAACGCCGCCTGCCAGTTTCGCTACGCGCTCCTGCAGTTTCTCTTTGTCGTAATCAGAGGTCGCTTCTTCGATCTGCTGACGAATCTGCGTTACGCGACCAGAGATAGCGCCTTGATCGCCCACGCCATCGATGATGGTGGTGGTGTCTTTGTTGATCACAACGCGTTTTGCCTGACCCAGATCTTCCAGCGTCGCTTTCTCCAGCTCCATACCGATCTCTTCAGAGATAACGGTACCGCCGGTCAGGATAGCAATATCCTGCAGCATCGCCTTACGACGGTCGCCGAAGCCCGGCGCTTTAACCGCAGCCACTTTCACGATACCGCGCATGGTGTTAACCACCAGCGTTGCCAGTGCTTCACCTTCCACGTCTTCTGCAACGATCAGCAGCGGCTTACCGGCTTTAGCAACGGCTTCCAGCACAGGCAGCATTTCGCGGATGTTAGAGATTTTCTTGTCAGCCAGCAGGATGAACGGGGTTTCCAGCTCAACTGCGCCAGTTTCTGGCTTGTTGATGAAGTACGGCGACAGGTAGCCACGGTCGAACTGCATACCTTCAACCACGTCCAGCTCGTCTTGCAAGCCGGTGCCTTCTTCAACGGTGATAACGCCTTCTTTGCCCACTTTGTCCATTGCATCAGCAATCAGGGTGCCGACGGTTTCGTCAGAGTTAGCAGAGATGGTACCCACCTGGGCAATTGCGCGTGAATCCTGGCAAGGCACAGACAGGGTTTTCAACTCTTCAACAGCGGCGATAACGGCTTTATCGATACCGCGCTTCAGATCCATCGGGTTCATGCCCGCTGCAACGGCTTTCAGGCCTTCGGTGATGATCGCCTGAGCCAGTACGGTTGCAGTGGTGGTGCCGTCGCCTGCTGCGTCGTTCGCTTTAGAGGCCACTTCTTTCACCATCTGTGCGCCCATGTTTTCGAACTTATCTTCCAGCTCGATTTCACGCGCAACAGAAACACCATCTTTAGTGATGGTCGGTGCACCAAAAGATTTATCCAGAACCACGTTACGGCCTTTCGGGCCCAGGGTAACTTTTACTGCATCTGCCAGTACGTTTACGCCACGCAGCATTTTCACGCGTGCGTCATTACCGAATTTTACGTCTTTAGCTGCCATTTCAAATATCCCTTAAATTCGTTTCGTTCAGTGAATTACGCGTAAATTACGCTTCAACAACTGCAAGGATGTCGCTTTCGGAGATGATCAGAACTTCTTCGTTGTCGATTTTCTCGGTCTTAGCACCGTAGCCTTCGCTGAAAATCACCAGATCACCCACTTTTACGTCCAGTGGCTTAACTTCACCGCTTTCCAGGATGCGGCCTTTGCCAACAGCCAGGACTTCACCGCGGGTAGATTTACCGGCAGCTGAACCGGTCAGCACGATGCCGCCCGCTGATTTAGCTTCAACTTCTTTACGCTTGACGATGACGCGATCGTGCAATGGACGAATTTTCATTTGATAGCTCTCCTTTGAGAAGTCCAATCATTCATTTTTTGGGTTAGAACCGGACTGCATGGCTTCCGGCCTCGTGCTGGAAGAGATAGGGGCAATAAGTGGGCTTTCAAGGGTAAAAAATATAAATATTTTCGTTTCTGCAATAGATGGCGAAAAATGCAGCAAAAAGGCGGCTTGCGCCGCCTTGTCATGTTTATTGGTCTTTATCGTGGCCAATCTTGTCCTGATCCTTGCGCTCATACTCACCGTCCATGGTGAAGCCCGCGTCGGGGCCCGCGCCCGGTCCGCGCCACACGCGCAGATGCGGCATCAGCTTTAGCGTCAAATGCTTCTGCACCGGCGGCAATAGCAGCAGCAGGCCGAGGAAGTCGGTAAAGAAACCCGGCAACAGCAGCAGGAAACCGGAGATGATCAGCGAAACGCTCTTGGTCATCTCTGCCGCCGGGCTCTCATTGCGCGCCAGCTTCTCCTGCATCAGCCGGAAGTTCTTCATGCCCTGATTTTTCACCAGCGACACACCAATACATGAGGTGAAGATCACCAGCAGCATGGTGAGCAGCACGCCCAGCGCATGCGCAACCTGAATGAAGATTGAGATTTCAATCCAGGCCAATACAAAAAAAATCACTAACGGTAACCAGCGCACCGAATTCTCCTGTGAGTTGGAGCTGCCTCGCAAATTGCCAGACAGCAGAAAGGGAGGGTCTGCATGACCGTATTGACAGAGATGGGCATTTGCGGCGCCGATTTCAACCGATCCTGCCATTTTTTTCCCACTGACTTAAAATTGCGAAGTACATCACATATCGTTATTACCGCTGGGCCTGCAAAAGCCCGTAAAGTGATCTGTGCACAAACAATTCTGTAACATCAGAATATGATCGTGCCCGTCAGCGTGAAGATGGATAATATGTCGGCGCTGACATTCCACGACAATATAATCGCTTCACCTGCACGTTAATTGCCGCCCGTCCCTTCGGACGCCCGGTAGTAACAAGGCAGCAATAATAAGAAGGTAATCATGGCGAACAACATTCGTATCGAAGAAGACCTTTTAGGCATGCGCGAAGTTCCAGCAGATGCTTATTACGGTGTTCATACTCTGCGTGCGATTGAAAACTTCTATATTAGTAATAACAAAATCAGTGACATACCTGAGTTTGTCCGCGGTATGGTGATGGTAAAGAAAGCAGCCGCGCTCGCCAACAAAGAGCTGCAAACCATTCCCCGCAACATCGCAAACACCATTATTCAGGCCTGTGATGAGGTGCTCAATAACGGCAAATGCATGGATCAGTTCCCGGTTGACGTCTATCAGGGCGGCGCGGGCACCTCGGTCAACATGAACACCAATGAAGTGCTGGCGAACATCGGCCTGGAGCTGATGGGCCATCAGAAAGGGGAATATCAGTACCTCAATCCCAACGATCACGTGAATAAGTGTCAGTCGACCAACGATGCTTATCCAACCGGTTTCCGCATCGCGGTTTATGCCTCAATCCTGAAACTGCTCGACGGCATCAGCCAGCTCAGCGAAGGCTTCCAGCGCAAAGCCGTCGAGTTCGAAAATATCCTGAAAATGGGCCGTACCCAGTTGCAGGATGCGGTGCCAATGACGCTTGGCCAAGAGTTCCACGCGTTTAACGTGCTGCTGAATGAAGAGACCCGCAGTATTCTGCGCACCGCCGAACTGCTGCTGGAAGTGAACCTCGGCGCCACGGCCATCGGTACGCGTCTTAACACACCAGAGGGCTATCAACAGCTGGCGGTACAGCGTCTGGCAGAGGTGAGTAATCTGCCGGTGGTGCCAGCAGAAGATCTGATTGAAGCCACCTCCGACTGCGGTGCCTACGTGATGGTGCACTCCGCACTGAAACGTCTGGCGGTGAAACTGTCGAAAATATGTAACGATTTGCGCCTGCTCTCCTCCGGTCCACGCGCTGGCCTGAATGAAATCAACCTGCCAGAACTGCAGGCCGGTTCATCTATCATGCCGGCCAAAGTGAACCCGGTGGTGCCGGAAGTGGTGAATCAGGTGTGCTTCAAAGTGATCGGCAACGACATCACCGTCACCATGGCGTCTGAAGCAGGCCAGCTACAGCTTAACGTGATGGAGCCGGTGATTGGCCAGGCGCTGTTTGAGTCAATCAGCATTCTGACAAACGCCTGCTTTAATCTGCTGGAAAAATGCGTCAACGGCATTACCGCCAACAAAGCGGTGTGTGAAGCCTACGTGTTTAACTCGATTGGTATCGTCACTTACCTCAACCCGTATATTGGCCATCACAACGGCGATATCGTCGGTAAGATTTGTGCTGAAACCGG
This sequence comes from Pantoea sp. USHLN256, assembly GCF_037149875.1. Taxonomy (NCBI): domain Bacteria; kingdom Pseudomonadati; phylum Pseudomonadota; class Gammaproteobacteria; order Enterobacterales; family Erwiniaceae; genus Pantoea; species Pantoea sp. USHLN256. The sequence continues at coordinate 377,732 of NZ_JBBCQO010000005.1, forward strand.
CAAGAGCGTGCGTGAAGTGGTGCTGGAGCGCGGTTTACTGACGGAAGCCGAGCTGGACGATATCTTCTCCATCCAAAACCTGATGCATCCAACCTACAAAGCCAAACGCTATACCGACGAAAACGAACAGTAATCCGCTCCGGATCAAGTTGCCAAAAGCACGCCCCGATACAATGCGGCGTGCTTTTTTCATTTTGGCGGCTACAACTTTAAGAGTCGGGATTTTTCCACGGCTCAGGGAGTGGAACGAATGGTAGTAGTGGAGTTGGTTATTGTCCTGCTGGCGATCTGGCTCGGTGCACGTCTTGGCGGCATCGGCATTGGTTTCGCGGGCGGTTTAGGTGTGCTGGCGCTGACGCTGTTTTGCGGTTTAAAGCCCGGTGCCATTCCTTTCGATGTGATCGAAATTATCATGGCGGTGATTGCCGCGATTGCCGCGATGCAGATCGCCGGCGGTCTTGATTATCTGGTGGGATTAGCAGAGCGCCTGCTGCGCCGCCATCCCCGCTACGTCACCTTCCTCGCACCGCTGGTCACTTACGTCATGACGCTGCTGGCCGGTACCGGTCACACCGCATTCTCTACCTTGCCGGTGATTGCCGAAGTGGCGAAAGAGCAAGGCGTGCGCCCTTCGCGCCCGCTGTCGATAGCAGTTGTCGCCTCGCAGATCGCCATCACCGCTTCGCCGCTCTCGGCAGCGGTGGTGTTCTTCGCCTCGATTCTCGAGCCGCACGGGGTGAGTTATCTGGCGCTGCTCGGCGTGGCGCTGCCCTCCACCATGGCGGCGATCTTCTGTGCTGCCATCATCACCAGTTTCCTCGGCAAGGAGTTAAAGGATGATGAGGTTTACCAGGCGCGTTTAGCCAAAGGCGAAGTGAAACTGCGCGGCGAGCAGGTGTATGACATCAAACCGGGCGCGAAACGCGCGGTGCTGCTGTTCCTGATCGGTATCGCCGCCGTGGTGCTCTACGCCACCGCCATCAGCGACAGCGTGGGCCTCATCAGCAATCCGGTGCTACCGCGCAACGAAGCCATCGTGGTGTTTATGCTAACCGTTGCCACGCTGATTTGCCTGACCTGCAAAGTTGATACCGGTGAGATTCTCAGCGCCAGTACCTTCAAATCAGGCATGAGCGCCTGTATCTGCGTGATGGGCGTAGCCTGGCTGGGTGATACCTTCGTCAAAGCGCACCTGGCCGATATTCAAAACCTGGCCGGTGACATGCTGCAAGGTTATCCATGGATGCTAGCGCTGGTGCTGTTCTTCGCCGCCACGCTGCTCTATTCGCAGGCCGCTACCACCAAAGCGCTAATGCCCGCCGCGCTGATGCTCGGTGTATCGCCGCTGGCGGCGGTGGCATCTTTTGCCGCCGTTTCCGCGCTATTCGTGCTGCCAACCTATCCAACGCTGCTGGCTGCGGTGGAAATGGATGATACCGGCTCAACCCGTATCGGTAAGTTTGTGTTTAACCACTCCTTTATTATCCCCGGCGTGTTGGCGATTGCCTTCTCGGTGGCGTTTGGTTTCCTGTTTGGTAGCCTGATTTTGTAGCGCCGTTACATCCTGAAAACCTCGTGGCGAGGCGGCCGTGCTATCATCGCGGCCTATTCGCCACCGGAGCTAATTCATTCGTTATGGCTGCTCGACTCTTACGCCTTGCCGGCTTTTGCCTGGCACTGACCTTTTGCCTTTCGGCACAAGCCTCACTTTTCTCTCCCAATAACAACAGCCGCTTTGTACCGGTTGATCAGGCATTTGGCTTCGATTTCAGCCAGCAGGGAAATCAGCTGACGCTGAGCTGGAAAGTGAAAGATGGCTACTATCTCTATCGCCAGCAAATTCACGTCACGCCGCAAAAAGCGCAGATTGCTCCGCTGAGCTTGCCGCCGGGCCAGCCGCATGAAGATGAGTTTTACGGCAAAAGTGAAATCTACCCGCAGGATCTGCAGCTGCCGGTCACCCTGCGCCAGGCCGATGCCGGCGCGACCGTTACCGTGACGTATCAGGGCTGCGCCGCCGCCGGATTCTGCTATCCGCCCGAAACCCGCAGTGTGCCGCTCAGCGCGGTGGCCGCCAATCAGGATGCGCCCGCTGCCCGCGCGCAGCCAACCCATCAAAGTACGCCGCTGCCGTTTTCTCCGCTGTGGGCACTGCTGATTGGTATCGGCGTGGCCTTCACGCCGTGCGTACTGCCGATGTATCCGCTGATCTCCAGCATCATTTTGGGTGGCCCGCGCCGCTATTCGATGGGTCGACTGTTCGCGCTGGCGATGGTTTATGTGCAGGGCATGGCGCTGACTTACACCGTGCTCGGCATGGTCGTTGCGGCAGCAGGATTACGCTTCCAGGCGGCGCTACAGCATCCTTACGTGCTGATTGGCCTATCGGCGCTGTTCATGGTGCTGGCGCTGTCGATGTTTGGCTTGTTCTCGCTGCAATTGCCTTCCGGATTGCAAACCCGCCTCACCTTGTGGAGCAATCGTCAGCAAGGCGGATCGCTGCCGGGCGTCTTCATGATGGGCGCGCTGGCTGGGCTGATTTGTTCCCCCTGCACCACCGCACCGCTCAGCGCCATTCTGCTGTATATCGCGCAGAGCGGTAATTTGTGGGCCGGCGCCGGCACGCTGTGGCTGTATGCCTTCGGCATGGGCCTGCCGCTGATTGCCGTGACGATGTTTGGTAATAAGCTGCTGCCGAAAAGCGGGCCGTGGATGCAAACGGTCAAAGAGGGCTTTGGTTTTGTGATTCTGGCGCTGCCGGTGTTCTTGCTGGAGCGGGTGATTGGCGATGTCTGGGGCTTGCGTCTGTGGAGTCTGCTCGGCGTGGCGTTTTTTGCCTGGGCATTCAGCCTCAGCCTGCGGGCGACCGGCAAATGGCGCGTGCTGCAAATCATCATGCTGGCCGCCGCGCTGGTGAGTGCTCGACCCTTACAGGATTGGGCATTTGGCAGCAGCAGTGTGCAAACCGTGGCGCATTTGCCGTTCCAGACCATTGCCAGCAGCGCTCAGCTCGAGAGCGCGCTGCAGCAGGCGCAAGGCCGTATCACCATGGTCGATTTGTATGCCGACTGGTGCGTCGCCTGCAAGGAGTTCGAAAAATATACCTTCAGTGACGATGGCGTGCGCAGCGCGTTGAGCCAGGTGCAGCTGCTACAAGCCAACGTTACCGCCAACAACGCGCAGGATAACGCGCTGTTGCAGCATCTGCAGGTTTTAGGCTTGCCGACCATTCTGTTCTTCGATGCGCAAGGCAAAGAGATTCCCGATTCGCGTGTCACCGGCTTCCTCAACGCCGCCGATTTCCGCGCGCATTTGCACAATGTGTCGCGTTAAACGACACTGTCTGCAGGACACTGCCCGTTTGTCCGCGAGCGGGCCCGCATTCCAGAGGAGAGTCACTTGCAACGTGAACAAATACTCGAGCATGCGCTGAATGTGCTCGAACAGAGCGGCCTGGCCGCCACCACATCTTTAACGCAGCTGGCGGGTGAAAGCGGTCTGGAAGCAGAGCAGTTAACGCGCTTCTGGCCCGATCGTGATGCCCTGCTGTACGATGCGCTGCGCTATCATGGCCAGCAAATCGATAGCTGGCGCCGCCAGGTGCAGCTAAATGAACATCTCAGCGCCGAACAAAAGCTGCTGGCACGCTACCAGGTATTAAGTGAATACGTTAGCAAAAGCCGCTTTCCCGGCTGCCTGTTCATCGCCGCGTGCAGCTTCTATCCTCAGCCCGACCATCCTGTGCATCAGTTAGCTGAACAGCAAAAACGCAGCTCATGGCAGTTTACCCACGAAATTCTGGTTGATTTAGCGCTGGATAATCCCACCATGGTGGCCGATCAGATGGAGCTAATTCTGGAAGGTTGCCTGAGCAAGCTGCTGGTGAAACGCAATGTACAGGATGTGGAAACGGCGCGCCGCTTAGCGGAAGATGTGCTCGGCATCGCGCTGTGTCGTCAGAACGGCGCACTGGCGTAGCCTTTTTATCCATCTTGTCTGAAAAGCAAGCAATCAATCACGATTGCTACGCTTTTTTGACGAAAGCCGTTGACGACTGAGAGCCATTAAGGTTTAATGCGCCCCGTTGCCCGGATAGCTCAGTCGGTAGAGCAGGGGATTGAAAATCCCCGTGTCCGTGGTTCGATTCCGCGTCCGGGCACCAACATTTAGAAAACCCAGCTTATGGCTGGGTTTTTGCTTTTCTGCGTTTGTAAATCCCAACGCATTTTTTCCTCCCCTCAATACATCTTCATGATCCTGCACTAATCGATGCCAATATCATTCCCGCCAGCTAATACTTTAAATTTATCTCCCCATAATAAAATCCAATAAAATTAATTATCAGCGAGTTAAATAACGGCACAATGTTATTTCGTGATCCTGTTTCCGTAAGCCGTAACATCCGATACGTAACACCGATGCAATCGCGTAAGCTTTAAACACAGCTGATTATTAAAGAGTTTACTTGAGTGCATGCTTAATAAGCTGATGCATTAAACAGTCATCAAATAAAACAATTATTTTCACCCATTTAATTAACGATTAAATATCACTATCCGATTATCAAAACATCCCCTACAGGAAAATAACGATGAGCGCAGGAAACCGAATCTATTTACGTCGTCCGGCCGATGCCGAACCGCTGCTGGAAGCCTTTCGCTGTTTGCCGGCTGCGGTGGTAGCCGATTGCATGAGCCGCTTGCCCGCGTTGTCGTCGGAGATCAGCCTGAAAACCGCGCCGCGCCAGCCGATAATGTGCGGCCTGGCCGTTACGGTCAAAGCCCGCTCTGGCGACAACCTGATGCTACATAAAGCGTTAGACATGGCGGGCCGTAACGATGTGATCATCCTGTCGAACGAAGGCGATCGCAGTCAGTCATTGATGGGCGAAGTGATGGCGACTTACGCCAAACAGCGCGGTATGGAAGGCATTGTGCTGGATGGGCCGGTACGTGATATCGACGGTTTGTCGCGCATGGACTTCCCCCTGTACGCCGCCGGTCACACGCCAGGCGGCCCATTTAAGGATGGTCCGGGTGAAATCAATGTGCCGATTGCCTGCGGCAAAATCCACGTCTCACCGGGCGATATCGTGTTGGGCGATGCGGATGGCGTGATTGTCATTCCACGCCAGGATGCGGCGCGTATTCTCGAAGCGGCACAGGCCTATTTGATTGTTGATGAACGCAACTTCGAGCTGGCAAAAACCGGCTCGCTGGAGCGCAGCTGGCTGGATGAGACGCTGCGCAGCAAGCAGGTTGAAATCATTGATGATGTGTTTCGTTAACGCAATGCCCATGTTTCACCGTTGTAGGGTGAGCATTCCTGCGCACCTTGCTAAGGCGTACTGCTCACCATCGCCAGTTTACGCTGTCGATTCTCACGCCACACCGCGAAAATGCCGGCCAGCGCCACAACTGATGCCCCCAGTAAAGTGGTGCTGCCCGGCAAACTATGCAGAAACAGATACCCAATCAGCATCGACCACACCAGCGTGGTGTAATCGAACGGCGCCAGCAGCGAGGCATCGGCGTAACGCAGGCTTAGCGTCACTAAAATCTGCGCCAGGCCGCCAAACAAGCCGCAGCCCACCAGCAGTAACAACTGCAACGCGTTGGGTTGGGTCCAGCCAAACAGCGCAGTTGCCAGGCCGATAAGGGTGGTCATCAGCGAGAAATAGAACACAATCGCGCCCGGCTTCTCGATGCCGTTAAGAAAGCGGATTTGCACGTTCGAGGTCGCCGAACAGAGCGCCGCAATCAACGCAAACGCCACGCCGAGGCTGGTCGTCGCGTTGCTGGCCTGGCTGGAAAATAGCGCGCCGCTGGCGCTCAGACTGGAGGAAAGCATAATCAAAATGCCGGATAACCCCACCACCACCGCTACCCAGCGCGACATCCGCACCCGCTCTTTAAGCAGCATCGCCGCCAAAATGACGGTAAACAGCGGTGCCGCGTAGCTCAGCGCCGTCGCATCGGCCAGCGAGATATACACCAGCGCCAGATAGTTAAAATACATGCCGCCGGTGCCGGAAAAACCACGAATGAAGTGGCCAAACAGGTTGCGCGTTTTAAGGTTTTCCATCACGTTGCCCTGCACTTTTAGCCATATCAACAGCGGAAACAGGGCGATAAAACTGCGGAAAAAAATCACTTCGCCGGTGGGAATCGCACCGTTCAGCCCCTTCACGCACGCCAGCATCAACGTGGCGCATAGCGCGGCCAAAATCTTCAGTAACACGCCTAATCGGGCATTCATGCGGTTTCTATTCTCTCTACCACTTGCAATCGGCGGGACTGCCGAGAGGACATGCATGCAGCCTGGCGAGAAAAGTGTGCGCTGGATAACACTTTTTCGCTCTGCCCGAATAGAAAGAACTTATGCCCCGCTGGTCATATTTTTTCGCTATTGCACAACAGGGTTTCCCTCTTTTTAGTCTGAAAACAAAGCCGATATAGTCCAGAAAAGCGAGAACGCTGGCGCTCCGACCCGGTGACGCCGTGGTATTCATCATTGAGGACGTTCACATGACCATGAAAAGATCTACCACCATCGGGCTGGCACTGCTGCCGCTACTGACTATTTCTGCTGCGCATGCAGACATGATGGCGAACATCAAATCCAGCGGCGAGCTGAAGTGTGCGGTCTATTCGGACGTCCCGCCCTTCTCCTCTCCGGACCCAAAAACACGCCAGCTGGCGGGGATGGATATCGATCTGTGTAACGCGCTGGCGAAGCAGATGAACGTCAAGCTGACGCTGGTGCCGACTTCGGTTGAAGCGCGCATTGCGGTGATCGCCACCGGGCGCGCCGACGTGCTGATCGCCAACCTTGCCTACACCAAAACCCGCGGCAACCAGATTCAGTTCAGCGATCCCTATTACGTCGCCAAAGAGATGCTGCTGGTGAAAGCACCGCTGGCCGATAAGCCGCTGAGCTACTTCCAGGGGAAACGCATCAGCGCCACTAAAGGCACCACCTCTGAGCAGTCGATCCACATCAAAGGCGGCAAAGCGGTGACTTTCCAGGATTCAGCCTCCGCGTTCCTCGCACTGCAGCAGAACAAGTCAGTGGGCTTCGTCACCAACACCATGACCGGCATCAAAACCATCTCGCAGGCGAAAAAAGACGGCATCAATCTGGCGATGATTAAAGAGCCCATGGCGCTGGAGCCGATTGGTGTCGGCATGAAGCGTGACGAGCCGGCACTGCTGGCCAGCGTCAACAGCAGCCTGAAGGCGATGGATGATGATGGCACTATCGACAAAATCTGGGACACCTGGATTGGGCCAAATACCGAATACAAAATGGTGCGTGAAGAGCGCGTGCAGCCGCTCTCCAGTCTGAAATTTGAACCGCTGGAATAACCATGCCCGTGACGTCGCACTCTGCTCTCCAGCCCGCCAGCGCCCCCGCGCTGGCTTGCTCCTCTGATATCAAACTCTCCACCATTGGTGCACGTGCGTGGCTGGTGGAAGCGCCGGGCGGTTTCGATCTCCCGGCACAGCGCCGCATCTGGTCGCTGGCGCGCCTGCTGCATGCCGACGAAGCGATTGAAGCGCTGATTCCCGGCGTCACAAACCTGCTGGTGCTGTTCCGCCACATTCCCAGCGATGAAACCGCCGTGCGCATGCAGTTGCACGCCGCCTGGAATCAGGCGCAGGCGATCAGCCCGCAGGGCAAACTGATTGAAATCCCCGTGCATTACGGCGGCGAACACGCCACCGATCTCGAAGCCGTGTGCCGTCATACCGGTCTGAGCCCGCGGGAGGTGGTACGTCTGCATCATCAAAGCGAATACACGGTGTTTGCCTTAGGCAGCGCGCCGGGCTTCGGCTATCTGCATGGTTTAGATCCGCAGCTAGCGACGCCGCGTAAGAAAGTGCCGTCGCTCAGCATGCTGAAAGGCACCGTCACCATCGGCGGCGCGCAGGCGGGCGTCTCGGCGCTGACCGGTCCAAACGGCTGGAATGCTATTGGCTTTGCCGAACTGGCGGTGTTTGACCCGCTGGCGGAATCCCCTGCGCTGATGGCGCCGGGCGATCGCATCCGTTTTCTGCCGCAGAGGATTGAGCTGTGATTGAGATCGAACAGAGCGGTGCGCTGAATACGGTACAGGATTTAGGACGTTTCAACTTCCGCCACATGGGCGTATCGGTGAGCGGCGCGATGGATGCGCTGGCGCTGCGTGCTGGTAATTTGCTGCTGAGCAACGATGAAAACGCGGCGGCACTTGAAGTGCAGCTGTTCCCGTTTCGCATGCGTTTTCTGCAGGACAGCAGCATCGCGGTGACCGGCGCCGATTGTCGCGCCACGCTGGATGGCACGCCGCTGCCGCCATGGTGGGGCTGCGGCGTGCGCGCCGGGCAACTGCTGGAGCTGCGTTACCCGCGTAGCGGCGCGCGTGGCTACGTGTGTGTCGCCGGCGGGATTGATGTGCCGCTGGTGCTCGGTTCGCGCAGTACCGCGCTGCGCGGCGGTTTCGGTGGTGTTGATGGACGCCCGCTTCAGCGTGGCGATCGGCTGGCGCTGGGCGAAAGCCGCGTGCCGCCGCTGCCGGTAAGCGGCATCGGTATTGAACCGCCGGACAGCGCCTTGCAGAGCTGGTTTCCGCGCAACAGCGCCGGTGAAATACAGCTGCGCGCCATACCGTCGGGCGAATATCCGCTGTTTGCCGCCGATGCCGCACGTTTCTGGCAGCAGTCGTGGCAAGTCTCCAATCAAAGCAATCGCACCGGCTATCGACTGGCGGGCGATCCCATTTTCCCATCCGAAAGCGTTGAGATGCGATCCTACGGTTTGATCCCCGGTATTGTGCAGGTGCCGCCGGGTGGCGAACCGATTATCCAGCTCAGCGATGCCAATACCGCCGGCGGATATCCGAAGATCGCCGGGGTGATCGAGCAGGATCTGTGGCGACTTGGGCAGGTGCTGCCGGGTCAGTCGATCCAGCTGATCCAGAGCGATGCGCGCGAAGCCATCGCTATCGAACAGGAAGTTGCGCGCTGGCTGAATCGGCTGCGCCTCAGCTGCCAGCCACTGCGTAAAGCCCTTACCGTTTAATCCGTAACAGGAACCCAGCCATGAAGATTGATGTGAATTCCGATATGGGCGAAGGCTTCGGCGTTTATCAGCTGTGCGATGACGCCGCCCTAATGAAAGTGGTGTCGTCGGCCAATATCGCCTGCGGTTTCCACGCGGGCGATCCGGCGATCATGACCAACATGGTGCGGCTAGCGAAAGAGCATGGCGTGGGCATTGGTGCGCATCCCGGCTTGCCCGATCGCCAGGGTTTTGGCCGTCGCGAGCTGCCGTTTAGCGCCGAAGAGATTTGCCAGCAGGTGGCGTATCAACTCGGTGCGCTGATGGCGATTGCCGTTGCAGAAGGTACGCAGGTGTCGCACTTCAGCTTCCACGCCGCGATGGGCAACATCGTCAATCGCGATGCCGCGCTGGCAAAACAGGTGATGGAATTAGTGGCGCGCATCAATAGCGATCTGATCATCTTCGCCCAGCCCGATACGCTCATCGAAGCCGCCGCGCAGGCTGCAGGGCTGAAAACGCTCACGCTGTTCCTGGCCGACCGCGCCTATGACGCGCAAGGTCGCCTGGTGCCGCGCGGCATCGCCGGTTCGGTGATCAAAGAAGAGAACGCACTGCGCGCCCGCGTGCGTCAGTTTTTGCAGCACGGCACGGTCACGACGATTGAAGGCGAGGAGATCAGGGTGCGCGCGCGTTCGATTCTGGTTCACAGCGACACGCCCGGTTCACTGGCGCTCGCCAATATTGTACGCAGCGAAATCGAAGCCAGCGGCCATCAGGTCGCCCCGGCCGCGCAAGTATTAGCGCAATAACCCTGGTCGCCATAAATGGCGCCCCTACAAAACAGACCGCGAATATGAAGCAAGAGAACGCATTGCTGTCACAGCGCGGGTGTTGAGGCGACATCCCAACCCGCTGACCGAGAGAGGGATTCCAGGGCGAGCCGCAGGGATGCGGCGAGAGGCAGCGCTGAGCAGGAGCGAATCGCCGCCGGTCCGTCAGGAATCGTGAACGAGCGAAGGCACCGCGCAGCGGCGGGCTGGGCTGGCGCAAGGCCGGGGAGTGCAGAGGGCGCGGCCAGGCGCCCTTTGCTCGGTCGCCGCACGGCGGAACTGCAACTGCCTCAGCCGATGGCGAACGAAAGTCGCTCCATGCAAACGAAAGTCGCTTCGTGCGAACGAAATTCGCTTCGTGCGAACAAGATCTCAGCGACAGCCGTCGCAAAACGCCGCAATGCGATCGCATCCAGTCTCTAACCGCTCCATGCTCGTCGCATACGACAACCGAATAAACGGACTCATCCCGTACGCCGCGCCCTGCACCGTCACCACGTGCTGCTCCTCAATCAACGCCAGCACAAAATCAGCATCATTGGCGATCAACCGACCACCGGCGCTGGTTTTGCCAATATAGCCGGCGATATTCACAAACAGATAAAACGCGCCCTGGGGTTTGTGGCAGCGCAGGCCATCAATCGAGGTCAGGCGCTCCAGCACGTAATCGCGGCGTTCGCGGTAGATGCGCGCCCGCTCCTGCAACAGATCCTGTGGACCTTCCAGCACCGCCACCGCGGCCGCCTGCGTTAAGGTACAGACGCCGCCGCTGTTCTGGGTATTAACGTTGCTCATCGCGTTAATCAACGGCGCCGGGCCGCCACAGAAGCCCAGGCGCCAGCCGGTCATCGAATAGGCTTTCGACACGCCGTTCACCGTCAGTACGCGATCAAACAGGCGCGGTTCAACCTGCGCCAGCGTGTAGAAGCGTACCTCGTCATAAATCAGGTGCTCATAGATATCGTCGGTCATGATCCACACCTGCGGATGGCGCAACAGCACCTCGCCCAGCGCTTGCAGCTCCGCTTTGGTCGCCACCGAACCGGTTGGGTTGCTCGGATAGTTGAGCAGCAGCCATTTGGTCTTGTCGGTGATGGCGGCATCGAGATCGGCAGGCAGCGGTTTAAAGCCGTTCTCCTGCGTACACGGCAGCGCCACCGGAATCCCACCGGCGAATTTGACGATATCGGCATAGCTGATCCATGACGGCGTGGGGATCACCACTTCGTCGCCCGGATTGATGGTCGCCATGATGGCGTTAAAGATGATCTGCTTGGCGCCACCCGCGGTGAGGATCTGGCTGACGTCATAATCCAGCTGATTATCGCGTTTGAATTTCAGCTGGATCGCCTTGCGCAGCGCAGGCGTGCCGTCGGTGGGCGGATAACGCGTATCACCGCCGCGCGCGGCAGCGTAGGCGGCTTCAATCGCATGCGGCGGCGTGGGGAAATCGGGCTCGCCCGTGGAGAGCGCCACCACATCAATCCCCTGCGCCGCGAGATCGCGCGCCTTTTGGGTCATGGCAACGGAGGCTGAAACGGTAACATTGTTTAATCGATCGGCTATCTCGGGCATGGGTTAATCCTGGCTCTGTGTCAGCATGAACGGCTCGCAGCAAGCTGCAAACACCACGTTTACCAGAGAATAGGTTTTTGCCCGAAGCGGCGGTTAATAGTGCTTTGTTGTGGTGATATAACACAAAGCGATGACTGAACCGACCGCACACTTTCGTCATAAAGGTGGCGAGCCTAATGTGGAAATGCGCGGCAGGTCACGCGCCACCGCCTGACGCGATGTTAATAGAGTGTTACTTTTAGTGCCGGATGACACCGCGCACCGGCACTCTACTCACTCCCATCATCGCCAAATCTAATGAGTGACACGCACCATACCAGTGCAAAGGTGGCGATCTAGCACGTGCCGTCACGGCAACTCACCAACTCAGCACCAGCCTTAGGAGGCACTGTGGCTCTATCCTCCTGTCTGAGTTCAATAGCGAAAGCTTATTTTGGCATCAACTTTGCTTAGTAACAGACATGCGTTCTGTTGGAGGAAGTGTCCATGAATCTTCGTCGCCTTAAGTACTTTGTTAAAATTGTTGATGTCGGCAGCCTGACCCAGGCGGCCGATATTTTGCATATTGCCCAGCCTGCGCTGAGCCAGCAGCTGGCCACGCTGGAAGGGGAAGTGAATCAGCAACTGCTCATTCGTACCAAGCGCGGCGTGACGCCGACCGAAGCCGGTAAAACGCTTTATTCCCACGCGCAGGCGATTTTGCGCCAGTGCGAACAGGCACAAAGCGCCATTGAGCTGGTGGGTGCGTCGCTAAGCGGCAGCGTTTCGGTCGGCTTAGCGCCGGGCACCGCCGCGCAAAACCTCGCGTTGCCGCTGATGATGGAAGTGCAGCAGCAGCACCCTGGCATCGTGCTCTACTTCAATGAGAACTTTGGCACCACGCTAAGCGAGCTGATCATGAATGGCCGCATGGATATGGCGGTGATTTACGATCATCGCACCATTCACGGCCTGCGTTTTATGCCGCTAATGAAAGAGGATCTCTACTTCGTCTGCCCGTTCAGCCTCGCCCAGCCGGTGAAAGAGATCCCGCTGGCGCAGGTGGCGCAGTACGATCTGTTCCTGCCGCGCGTCTATAACATCATGCGCAAAGTGCTCGACGATGCTTTCGTGCACAACAATCTGCAGTACCGCGTGAAATGCGAAATCGAATCACAAACCACGCTGAATGCCGCACTGAGCGCCGGTCTCGGCACCACCATCATGCCGGAGTCTGCGGCGCGCGCGATGCTGAAAAGCGGCGATGCGTGGATGGCGAAGATCGTCGATCCGGATGTGCAGGTGTCGCTGTCGTTCTGCATGTCCGATCACCTGCCGCTGTCCCAACCGGCTGAAGCGGTGAAATCGATTCTGCTGTCGCTGATGTCACGCCGCAATGTCGAGAACCATCCGCTAACGCTGGTGGGATAAGACCCGCTTATTACCGCAAAGCGAAACCCTCTTACTGCCCGTCTTACGAACGCGCTAGATTACGATTTTGCCCGCTTCGGCGGGCGTGCTTCGCTTTGACGGGAATGTTATGGAAAAAACCGCAATACCGCTGCCGACGCTGCGTGCCCTGGCGCGCAAGATGCAAAGTGCGGGGCTGAGCAGCCTGGCGCTGGATGGCAAGCACTGGTCGATACGGTTAACTTTTGCCGTCACGCCTTCCACGCCACCGCCCGTATCCGCGAGGGTTCCCGCCCCGGAAATCCCCCCCATAACACAACGTATCGGCGCACCGATGCCCGGCACGCTGCTGCGCCGCCATCCGCATAGTCAGCAGGATTTTGTTGCGCCTGGCCAACACGTGCAGGCTGGCGACGTGGTGGCGCTGGTGCAGGTGGGCCCGCTGTATGTGCCGGTGCGCAGTTCCGCCAGCGGCACGGTGCAGGCGCTCACGCCGCAGCATCTTTCGCCAGTGGAGTACGACGAGGAGATTCTGACATTTGCGCCGTTGGCGGAGAAGGTCAACACCGCGCGATAAATCGCGCCGCTACCAATACGTGCATTTTGTAGGTCGATCAATCACCGCTCATAGCGTAGCGGCGCAATTTATTGCGCAATGTTGGAACGGGCGAAGTGCCGCAGACAAGCGTTATAAGGGGCGCTTATCGCCTCAAAATTTTTATGTCTTATGCCCTTGCGGCATAACTGCATACAGTCAAAAGACGCAACAACGAGGAGAGGCACATGCCATTTTCAGATTACAAAACCGCACTGGTGACCGGTGCATCGGCGGGAATGGGCGAAGCGATTGTGGAGCGCTTGTGCCAGCAAGGTATCACCGTACATGCGGTCGCGCGGCGTAAAGAGCAACTGGCGGCACTCGCCGATCGTACCGGCTGCATTCCACACGCGGTGGATGTCAGCGACGTCAACGCGCTGACCGCGCTGTGCAAAGACCTCGAAATCGACATTCTGGTCAACAACGCCGGCGTGTCGCATCCCGGTTCAATCCTTGAAGCCGACGAGAACGTGGTTGAAACCCAGGTCGACGTCAATTTGCGCGCGGTGCTGCATTTGTGCCGTCTGCTGGTGCCGGGCATGGTGGCGCGCGATCGCGGCCACGTCTTCAACATCACCTCGATTGCCGCCATCTACAACTTCAACGGTAACTCGGTTTATCACGCCACCAAAGCCGGGGTGCACGCCCTTTCGCGCCAGCTGCGCGTGGATTGCTATGGCGCACGCGTGCGCATCACCGAAATCTGTCCGGGCCGCGTTGCCACCGATATTTTCGGCAACGTCTCGGGCGATCATGAAGAGGCGCGTCGCCGCTTCATTGATGGCTTCGAGCTGCCGCAGGCGAAAGATATCGCCGACTGCGTCGCCTTCGCGCTCGCCGCACCGCTGGCGGTGAATATCGGCAACATCGAAATCACCCCAACGCTGCAGGTGCCGGGCGGCCTTTCCACCATGCGACCGGGCGACCACAGCGCGTAGCATGCGATCATGAGGTAACAGTATGGCTCTCGATTTCAGCAGTGTGATAACCGGCCATTACGGCCAGATGATCGTTGACGGAACGGTGATCACCCTTGAACTGGCGTTGGGTGCCTGGCTGCTGGCGATGGTGCTGGCATTGCTGCTGGTGGTGATCCGCCTGACAGAAAATCGACTGGCTGTCGGGCTGGTTAAAGCCTATGTCTCCTATCACCGCAACGTGCCGACGCTAATCCAGTTGATGATGTGGTATTTCGCTATTCCTACCCTGCTGCCGGAAGCGCTGCAGATGTGGATCAACAACTACAACGCCGAATTCCTGTTCTCCCTTACCGCGCTGGGCCTGTGTCAGGCGGCGTACTTCTCGGAAGATATCCGCAGCGGCCTGCGCGCCATTCCCGATGGGCAAAATGAGGCGGCGCGTGCGCTGGGGATGAGCTATGTGCGCGCCATGCATGCGGTGATTCTGCCGCAGGGTATCCGCAATGCGCTGCCAGCGATGATCAACCACACGGTGCTGCTGTTTAAAAACACCAGCCTGGCGATGGTGATTGGCGTGGCGGATCTCACCTACGTCACCCGCGATATTGAGAACCAGACGTTCCGCACTTTCGAATCTTACATCGTGGCGACCCTGGGCTATCTGTTCTTCTCCCTGCTGCTGATGGGCCTGGGCGCGCTGCTGGCCCGCCGCTTCCAGCGCGTCTATGCGAGGTAATGGCGATGTTTGAGATTTTCACCATTTTGCATGACAACGGCATGCTGCTGTTAATGGGCCAATACCCGAATGGGCCGATTGGCGGCGTGCTCTGTACGCTGCTGATCTCAGTGCTGGCCGTGCTGCTGGCGTTTCCGATCGGTGTGCTGCTGGGCCTGGCGCGTCTATCGCCATGGCGCTGGCTGAGCTGGCCCGCCACCGGCTGGGTTTACCTGCTGCGCGGTATTCCGCTGATGATGGTGGTGTTCTGGACCTACTTCTGCGTACCGCTGCTGATTGGCCACAACATCAGCGGATTCGCCACCATGCTGTGTACGTTGGTGATCTACGAGAGCGCCTATATCGCCGAGATCGTGCGCGGCGGCATTCAGTCGCTGCCGCACGGGCAATATGAAGCGTCACGCGCGCTGGGCATGAGCCATCTGAAAACCCTGCGTCTGGTGATTCTGCCGCAGGCGCTGTTCAACACGCTGCCCAGCCTGGTCAGCCAACTGGTGTCGATCATCAAAGACAGCACGCTGGGCTATGTGATTAACGTGCCGGAGCTGACGTTTGCCGCCAATCAGGTGAGCAATCAGCTGCTGACCAAACCGTTCCAGGTGTTCGCCATTGTGGCGCTGAGCTACTACCTCATCTGCTTTAGCCTCACCTGGCTTGCCAATAAACTCGAAGCGCACATAGCGCAGAAACGTCGCCAACCGCCGCAGCTTGCCAGCAGCGTGGCGCCGGCGGTAATGCTGACTAAAACCTCTTCGCAATAAGGAAGCACCATGGGACCGATGATCATGTTTAATCAGGTCAACAAATGGTACGGCGCGTACCAGGCGCTGACCAACCTGAGCGCCGAGATTAATAGCGGCGAAGTGGTGGTGGTATGCGGCCCTTCCGGCTCGGGCAAATCGACGCTGATCCGTACCGTTAACCGCCTGGAGCCGATCGATGATGGCCAGATCGTGTTTGATGGCATTGATATTCACGGCAGCAGCACGCGCCTTAACCAACTGCGCACGCGCATTGGCTTTGTGTTTCAGAGCTTTAACCTGTTCCCGCATGTCTCGGTGGCCGAGAACATTATGATGTCGCCAATGAAAGTGCTGGGCGTGAAGCGTTCGGAGGCTCGTCGCCAGGCGGGTGAATTGCTGGAGCGTGTAGGGTTATCGCATAAAGCCGATGCCTATCCGGCGCAGCTTTCCGGCGGTCAGCAGCAGCGCGTGGCCATTGCCCGTGCGCTGGCGATGAAACCGCCGGTGATGCTGTTTGATGAACCCACCTCGGCGCTCGATCCGGAAATGGTGGGCGAAGTGCTGTCGGTGATGCGCAGTCTGGCGCAGGAAGGGATGACGATGATGTGCGTCACCCACGAGATGAACTTTGCGCGTGAAGTGGCGGATACCATCTGGTTTATGGATCAGGGACAGATTCTGGAGAAATCCAAGCCGGAACAGTTCTTCACCCAGCCGCAGCACCCGCGCGCGCAGCGGTTTTTGAGTGATTTGCGGTCGCATTGAGTTGCTGGTCGGCATGAATGCCGACCAGGTCCATCACCGCACTGGATTCAACAATCCACCCATACCGCGCCCGCGTCGGCGGATTTCACGCACTGCTCCACCCAACGTACGCCCATCAAGCCAGCATGCGCGCCGGGATACCAGAACGCCTGCAGGAAGGCGGCATCGCCGCGATCGGTGGCATCCATCGCCAGCGCGAAGCGGCGATAGAGATTCGACCAGGCTTCAAACAGCCCTTCCGGATGGCCGCCGCCAATACGGTCGTCAGCCAGCGCGCTCTGATGCAGATAACCCATGCCGCGCTCGAGAATCTGCACCGGCTCGCCCTGCACTTCATAGCGCAGCTGATTCGGCTGCTCGTCCCACCACTCAAGACTGGCTTTCTCACCAATTACGCGCACTTTCTGACCGTGCATCGAACCGCAGTTCACCGCAGAAGCCCACATGGTACCGACCGCGCCGTTATCGTACTCCATCATCACGAAGGCGTTATCTTCCAGCGGCGCGCGGGTTTTAACAAAGCTCTGGCGGCTGCACAGCAGGCGTTTTACCTGCAGATGCGGCACCATGGTTTCGGCAATAAACAGCGGATGCGTCGCTAAATCGCCCAGCACGTAGCTAGGGCCGACAAAACGCGGATCCACGCGCCATTTGGTGCTTTCGTTCTGCAGCTCAACTGCTTCATTATGGAAACCGTGGGCGAACTGCATATTGATGATGCGAATCTCGCCCAGCAAGCCTGCGGCGATCATCTCGCGCGCCTGATGAATCAGCTGATGCCCGGCATAGCCGTAGGTCACACCGATAATTTTCTTCTTCTCGCTGCACAGCTGTTCCAGCTCATCGGCTTCGGCGGCGGTGAAGCACAGCGGCTTCTCGCACACCACGTGCAACCCCGCATTCAGCGCCGCACGGCAGATGGTGAAGTGGGTGTTGTTAGGCGTAGCAATCGACACCGCTTCAATGCCGTCCGCACGTGCCGCTTCCGCAGCAAACATCGTTTCGTAATCTGCATAGCAGCGCTCGGCATCGATACCCAGCGAAGTGCCAAACGCGCGGCCGCGTTCAGCGTTGATATCGAAGGCGCCCGCCAGCAGCGTAAAGTTGTTATCACGCGTCGCCGCCGAACGGTGGATGTAGCCAATCTGGCTGGTACCACCGCCGCCGACCATGCCCCAACGCAGGGAGCGATTCAGCGCTTTAATGCCGTTAATCATGGTGATCTCCTTAGAATCCGACGGAATGCAAATAGTGCAGGCTGGCGGTGACGTCACGCAGACTGGTCTCCGCATCTCGCGGATCGCGCTCCTGTTCAACGGTGATCCAGCCCTGATAATTGCGCTCCGCGAGGAAGGCGCGCACCGCCGGATAATCAATCGCCCCTTTACCAATCGGGCACATGACGCCTTCCGCGCAGGCGGCAAAGAAATCCACACCGCGGGCAATCACGTCGCGCCATACCGCCTCGTTGACGTCTTTGAAGTGCAGGTAATCGATGCGCTGCCAATAGCGGCTGAGGTAGGGAATCGGGTCCATGCCGGAGTAGTACAAATGGCCGGTGTCGAGGCACAAACCCGCCACCTCGTGCGGAATGTCCTCCACCAGCTGCTGCAGCTCGTCGGCGAACTCTATGCAACCCCCGGCATGCGGATGGATCACCGCGCGTACGCCATACTCATTCCAGGCAATCTGGCTCAGGGTGGTGATGTGCTGCATCATGCGCTGCCAGTCGGCGTCTGACAGGCGCGGCGCCTTGTCAGATTGACCCGCGTATTTGGCGCGCTCTGGATTGCCGAAGTCGATAATCACCAGATAGGGCGCGGGTTTGTTATCGGCGTGGGTTTTGGTTGCGGTGGGGACTCGCGACAGATTGCGGCAAATGTTATGCGTCAGTTCAACCATCGCCGGGAAGTTGGCTTCACTCACCAAATCATCAAAAATCGTGCCTGCCACCAGCGACAGATCGTGCGCTTCCAGCTGCTGGCGCAGCTCGGCAGGTTCCACCGGCAGATAGCTCCACGGGCCGAGCTCAATGCTTTTATAACCGGCCTGCGACGCCTCACTCAGCACCTTCTGCCATGGCGGAAGGAAAGGGTTTTTCGGGTCATCAACGCCCCAGCTACAGGGCGCGTTCGCAATATGAATAGTCATGATCGTTCCTTGCGGTAATGGATGGCGCAAGTATCAAATAAATATTTCATCATCAACAACCATGAAACATTCATTTTTTGATAGCGATCATACTATTTCGCATCATTAAAATGATAGATAATATATCAAATTCAGCAATGGCGCGGTTTACAGGTTTTCACGCGTGACGATATCGAACGGCAGGATGACCTGCGTAAAATGCTCGCCGGGTTCAGCATGATGCTGCAACACCGTTTGCGCCAAACGCATCGCCATCTCATCAATGCGATTGCGGATCATCACCGTAATGGTGCCGTCAATCAGCGCCAACTCGCCCTCCTTCACCGGACCATGGCAAATCAACGCCACCTTGCGCTGTGGCTGCTGGCGCAGCGCGTGAATCACCCCCTCAATACCGCCGCACGGCGCGAAAATCAGCGCCAAATCAGCATGTTCATCCAGCAGTTGATGCGTCGCACGGTAGCCGCCATCAATCGACTCATTGGTCTTTAACGGCTCTAGCACCCGCCGTGCGCTGTCCTGTTCGCGCAGATACGAACGGAAGCTGATCTCATTACTCTCCTGGCAGATAAAGCGATGGTCGCCCACCAGCACACCCGCCGAACCCGGCTGATGCAGCAGATGCGTGGCGATCCAGGCGGCAGTGCGCCCGGCTTTCTGGTTATCCAGACCGAAATAACCGGCGTGACCGCAGGGTGAGAAGTTGGAAAATAGCGCATACACCCGCACGCCCTGGCGCGACACGCTTGCAATCGCGTGGCGAATGAGCGGGTGATCCAGCGCCACCAAACCGATGGCATCCACCTGCTCAGCGAGCGCATACAGCGAGGCTACCACCGCCTCAACATCATCAATATCGTGCCAGGTGAACAGCGGTTCGCTGCCCAGCGGATGGAAGGGTTGCGTGTGCTGGCGTAGCGCATCGGTGAGGGAGTGATAGAACGAGTAGGATTTTGATAGCAGGATAAAGCCCATGCGCACCGTGACGCTGGCTGCCGGCAAGGTGCTATTCAGCAGCGGCGCAGGTCCAATGCGATATCCCAGACGATTCGCCGCTTCTAGCACCTTCTGCTCGGTGGCAGCACGCACCGGCGCACGACGATTGATCACACGATCGACGGTGGCCACGCCCACGCCTGCGGCGGCGGCAATGGCGTTCATGGTGATTTTGCTCATGGGTTATTTTCCACACTTAAATGATAATAAATTATCAAAAATAATGCCTTAACCTGACTTAAATCGCCAATAGCTCTGCGCTCAAATCATCATCAAATTAGATTGAGTGATAGATAATCTCTCACTATTTTGATCGCCCTCGCAAAAATGAAACTTATCATTTCATTTTAATACCAATCAGAATAAATGTTTGATATTTATTTGCCCGATAACGGCGGTTTTGGCTGATGGTTTTGCATCAGGAAAAGAGTAGAGACCACGGTTTGCTGTTTCTACAGTTAACGCGATCTGCCTTACACAAAGGTCGAAAAACGGAGATACCATGTTCCCTACCACTTTACCGGCACCGCGTCGTCACCCTGCTAATCAAATTCCTGCGCTACGCTGGGGCATTGTCGGGCCCGGCTGGATCGCCGACCACTTCGCCAACGCGCTGCGTCACCATACACAACAACAGCTGGTTGCGGTGTCATCACGTAGCCTCGATAAAGCACAAGCCTTTGCCAGTAAATGGGACATTCCCCATGCGGTAGCAGGCATTGATGCGCTGTTAAGCCGTAATGATATTGATGTGGTGTATATCGCTACCCCGCACAATCACCACTTCACCGATGGCCTGCGCACCTTGCAGGCTGGCAAGCATGTGCTGATTGAAAAACCGCTGGCGCTCAATGCGCAGCAAGCCTTGCAGCTGCAACAGGCGGCACAGCAGCAGCAGCGTTTGTGCGTTGAAGCGATGTGGTGCGATTTTGCGCCGAAATATGATGTGATTCGCCAGCTGTTGGCCGATGGCGCGCTGGGCGAGGTGCATACGCTACTTGCCGATCATGGTGAGTATTTCACGGAAGATCATCGCATTTTCAACGCGGATCTGGCGGGCGGTACGATGTTGGATCTGGGCAGTTATCTGCTCAGTTTCAGCGTTTTGGTAGGCGATGCACCCGCAAGCATCAGCGCCATTGGGCAATCGGCGCCCGGCGGCGTCAATGGGCAAACCTCAATGCTATTAACTCACGCCAATGGCATGCATTCGGTGCTGAACACCACGCTGTTCAGCAACACGCCCGGCACGGCGGTGATAGCCGGTCGCGATGCCACGCTTTATCTCGACGGCCAGTTTTATGCGCCGGGTAATTTCCGTCTGACCTCCAGCGACGGCCGCCACACGCTGCGCTGGGAAGAACCGAATAATCGCTATATTCAGCTCAGTTATGAAATTGAACATACCGCCTGGTGCATTCATCAGGGCCTGCTCGACTCACCCGTACGTCCGCTTGCCACTTCGCTGGCGACGCTGCACGCCATGGATGAAGTCAGGAAGCAGATCGGCGTGGTCTTTAACGAAGAGCGCACCGCTTAACGCTCAGGAGAAAACAATGAAAATCGCTTTTGATGTGGATGTAATCCGCGATCTCGGCATCACGCGCATGGTGCATCAGGTGGCTGAATGGGGCTACAAGTACATCGAGCAGTCCCCGCATCCGCAAATCAACCCGTTCTATAAACATCCGAAAGCCAGCCGTGAAATCATACGCGAATACAAAAACGCGCTGAACGCTACCGGGCTGGAGATCTCCTCTTTCATTACGGTGTATCGCTGGTCAGGCCCGGATGAGCTGCGTCGTCAGGCGGCGGTGAAAAACTGGAAACGCATGATCGAGATAGCCGTCGAAATGGGCGTGCAGGTGATCAACACAGAGCTGTCGGGCAATCCCAACGAACCGGAAATTTGTGAAGAGATGTTCTATCGCTCGATGGAAGAGCTGCTGCCGATCATCGAACGTGAAGGCATTCGCGTCGAGATTCAGGCCCACCCGTGGGATTTCTGCGAGCAAAGTAACGAAACCGCGGACATTGTGAAGTCATTCCGCAGCGAAAACGTGAAGTATATCTACAGCGCACCGCACACCTTCTATTACGACAAAGGCGTCGGCGATGTGAAGAACATGCTGCATTACGCCGGTGACGATCTGTCACATATGCTGATCGCCGATACCATGAACCACACCAAGCACTGTCGTTACATCGTTAACCCGCCGGGCGTGGATGCCACTATCCACCAGCACGTGGCGGTCGGTGAAGGCGAAGTCAATTTCGATGCGCTGTTTGAAGCGCTGCGCGAGATGAATTTTGCGAATCGCACGTTTAAAGTCGGCGGCGAGTCAATTATCTCGGCGGCGCTGTTCGGCTACCCGGAAAAGATGAAGTATCAAGCGGTTGAAACGCGCGAGCTGATTGAGCGTGAGCTGTTAGGGTAAATGCGCGCTGATGCCCTCACTCTAACCCTCTCCCATAGGGAGAGGGAACTGGAAAGTGCGGCGTGATTGCTCTCTCACACAGGGGGAGAGCTCAAAGCGAGCTCGATCGGTCCCTTCTTCCGCTGGCGGGAGAAGGTTAGGATGAGGGCCCGCCCTAATGGAACCTACACCATGAAAGCAGTGACGCTGGCCGAGCTGGCAAAACAAGTGGGCGTCGGTGTCGCCACCATTGACCGGGTATTAAACGATCGCGGCGGCGTGTCGCCCGCCATGAGCAAAAAAATTCTGCAGGCAGCGCGTGATGCCGGTTTAAAACGCATTCTGCCTGAAGAGCATCGCCATCCGTGGCAGATTGAAGTACTGCTCAGCGGCAACGCCTCCTTCTTCTTTCAGCAATTAGCACAAGACTTCGCCACACTTGCAGACGAACTCGGCTATCGCCGCTTGCGCCTGCACCGCACGCTAATCCCGGAAAATGCGCCAGAAAAGTTGGCGGCACATATCACTGCCAGCAGTAAAAAGCGTGATGCGCTGATCGTTTTCGCCCACGAAAATCCGCTGATTTACGCTGCGCTGGCTGACTGTAAAGCGCGCGGCGTACCGGTCATCACGCTGGTCGCCGATCTCCCGGATGCCGCGCGGCTCTGCCACGTAGGCATCGATCAATACAAAGCCGGACGCACCGCCGGTTTAATGTTGGGCAGCATGCTGTCGCAGCCGGGTGAAGTGGTGCTGATGAGCGGGCGCGCCGATTATGCTGCGCACCGCCTGCGCATTGAAGGTTTCCAGGCGGTGCTGGCCGAACGCTTTCCGCAGCTGCGTCTGCGCGAGATTCTCGCCGGTCAGGACGAGCGCGCGCGTATCAGTCGCCTGCTGGAAAAAACGTTGGCCGCCTCGCCACCGATTATGGGGCTCTATAATACCGGCATCGGCAACACCCAGATTTACGAAGCCCTGGCGCGCCATCGGCTCGACGGTAAAGTGGTGTACGTCACGCACGAGTTGTATAGCACTACGCGCCAACTGTTACAGGATCGCGTGCTCACCTTAACGATCGATCAAAACACCCTACGCCATGCTCAGCTGGCCTTGACGCTGCTGTTGCGCCATCTGGAAGAGGGCGACATCCCCGACATCTACCAGCCCGGCAAAGTCGACTTTATGCTCTTTACGCAAGAGAACTTTACATAATCAGACTTTGTATCCCACCGCCAGCGCGGTTAAATCGCCTGTATCACGCGCTGCTACACTCAGTAGCAGCAAAAAACCAAACACAACAAGGCGAACCACTATGTCGGAACATCAGTATCAGCCCGCGAAAGTCTGGACCTGGGACCCGGAAGCCAAAGGTAACGGCGCAAAAACTAACCGTCCAACCGCCGGACCGACGCATGAGAAAACGCTGCCGGTCGGCAAACATCCGCTGCAGCTCTATTCGCTCGGCACGCCAAACGGCCAGAAAATTACCATCCTGCTGGAAGAGTTGCTTGCCGTCGGGGCCAAAGACGCCGAGTACGATGCCTGGCTGATTCGTATCGGCGATGGCGATCAATTCTCCAGCGGTTTTGTTGATGTGAACCCAAACTCAAAAATTCCGGCGCTGAGCGATCACTCGGTTACCCCACCGCAGCGCGTATTTGAATCCGGCAACATCCTGCTGTATCTGGCAGAGAAGTTCGGCCACTTCCTGCCGACCTCACTGGCAGGCCGCACCGAAACCCTGAACTGGCTGTTCTGGCTGCAAGGTTCTGCGCCCTACCTCGGCGGCGGCTTTGGTCACTTCTATCATTACGCGCCAGAGAAGATCGAATACGCCATCAACCGCTTTACGCTGGAAGCCAAACGTCAGTTCGACGTGCTGGATCGTCAGCTGGCCAACCATCGCTTCCTCGCCGGTGATGAATACACCATCGCCGATATCGCCACCTGGCCGTGGTACGGCAACCTGGTGCTGAATAACCAATATGGCGGCAGCGAGTTCCTCGATGTGCAGTCGTACAAACACGTGGTGCGCTGGGCGAAAGAGATTGCTGAACGTCCGGCGGTAATCCGTGGCCGAAAGGTGAATCGTGCATTTGGTGCCGAACCGCAGGATCAGCTGCTGGAACGTCATGATGCGTCAGATTTTGATAACAACACTGAAGACAAACGTCAGGCGCGAGGCGAGAAATAATGGCTGCATATGTGGTGTTTATTAAGGACGAAACCTTAGACAAGGACGAACTGGCAACCTACGCCGAAAAAGCGGGCCAGGCGCGCGGCGACCATCCGATCACCCCGCTGGCGTTTTACGGCGAGCTGGAAACGCTGGAAGGTCCGCCAGCTGAAGGCGTAGTGGTGCTGGAGTTCCCGGATGTTGAAGCGGCAAAAGGCTGGTATTTCAGCCCAGCGTATCAGGAAGCTAAAGCGCATCGTCTGAAAGGTGCAAAATACCGCGTGCTGCTGGTTAAAGGCGTGGAATAAAACGCAAATACCGTAGCGGCGCAATTCATTGCGCATGGTTTTGGCGCGCCAGAATGCGCAATGAATTGCGCCGCTACGATACGCAGAAAATATGGGTATTTACCTCAACCTGAACAACGAAATCGCCTGCTTTAGCGCATTCGCCTGCTGCTGCTGCTGTTGCGCCACCTGCAGCGTTTCGGCCACGTGCTGCACGTTGTGATGTACGCTGTGATCAATACTGTTGATGCTCTGCTGAATCTGTTCAATGCTCAGGTTCTGCTGCTCACTCATCTCCGACAGCTCTGTTACCAGCTGCGATAAGCCACTGATGCTACTGTGAATCTCGCGCATGGTTTGCGCCGCATGTTCTACCTGCACGGTGCCGTGCTCGGTGCTGGTCGAGCTGGCATCCATCAGCTGACGAATCTCACGCGCAGCGCTCTCACTGCGCATCGCCAGGTTACGCACTTCACTGGCGACCACGGCAAAACCGCGTCCCTGATTACCGGCACGCGCGGCCTCCACCGAGGCATTCAGCGACAGAATGTTGGTCTGAAAAGCAATGCCGTCAATCAGCTCCAGAATGATTTTTACCCTTCTCGACTCCTCACTGATTTTCTCCATCGAGTGAATCGCCGACTGAATATTCTCTTCGCCGCGCGTGGCCACCGTGCGGGTTTCACTCGCCAACTGGCGCGCGCTCAGCGCTTTATCGCGGGTCAGGCTGGCGGCGATGCTGATTTCAGTCATGGCACTCGCCGCCACTTCCAGCGCCTGCGCCTGCTCATCGGTGCGCGTTGAGAGCGCGGCGTTACGTTCAAGAATACTGTCAGACTCCGCCAGCAGCAGTCCCACGCCCTCGCTGACCTGATGCAAAGTGCCGTGCATGGTGCCAAGCGTGGTACTAAAGGTACGGGCGAACGGCGTTGCACTCTGCTGCATATCGGCGTTCAGCGTCAGATAACCCGCCTGTTGATTGATCTGAGCCGCCAACTCCGCCACTTCGCTGGCCGAACGCGCATCGACGGCCATCTGGCGCGCAATCACCAGTAACATGGCGGTTTGCGCCACCACAAACAGTGCGTGGAACAGCACCATATCCCAGCCAGGATGGTGGAAAACAATCACGCCGAACAGATCATTCTCCTGCAGATAATTGAACAGCACGTGATGGGTGGCCGCTGCCGCCGCGCCCATTAATAACGGCCGCATATCGCGCCACGCCAGCAGCGCCGACATCAGCACAAACACAGAGAAGTGGTATTCGGTTTCGCCGCCACCCAGCTGAATCAACAAACCTGCCCAGCCAATGAGCAGCGCGGAGAGCACCAAGCGTGAGGTCAGCGTACCGCGTAGCGCGGTGCCGAAAAAGGTCGCCAGCAGCGCCAGCACTAAGCCGGCAATCAGCGCCACCCTTGTGCTGTCATTGAGCCAGCCAACGCCAAGTGCAATCGGCCACAGTGCCCAACTGAGGATCACCGCCAGGCTATCGGCCCGCTGGGCAATACGTTTGAGAGAGACCATCTCCACCGGCACGGCGTCCGGGCCTGACAAGGGCGTTGCGATCATGACAGTTTTCCATACCAGAAGGTGATCGTAGAGCCCCAAAATCGTGGGGCAAAGCGCACGGACTCAGTGGGAAAATTATCGGCGTGGGAAGGAGAAAGTTTAGTTGCGGTAATTAATCAGGGTGTGGATATGTGATCGGGCCCTCACCCCAGCCCTCTCCCACAAATGGGAGAGGGAGCAGATCCAGCAGCCATCAACTCCCTCACCCGCATGTGGCAGAGGCTGCTATTCATTCCCTCTCCCGCTTGCGGGTGTTCAGTCCGGGGAGATCGTGAACACTTGTTCGGGGACATGGTAGACACTTACAACTAAGGCATAAGAACCCGTTTATGGAGTCGCTTATGCCCTGGGATGCGAGAGATA